>JAHDGV010001160.1:0-988 GCA_020631655.1 Chloroflexota bacterium
CGATTTTGGAGGGCAAAACGCGATTACCTACAGAATCGTGCATCACTATCGTTGAGGGCGCTGGACGGCTAACAGGAAGGCGTCAGAAGTGCATATTCATGCTGACCTACCGCTCGTTCTTTGATTTTCCGGGCGGGGTGGTTACAGGCGAAACTACCGTTGATGTCAAAATTAAATGCGGCGGCAATACCGTTGCAGCATTTCAATCGAATGAATCCAGCGATACGGGCATAGGTTCGGTTGTTTTAGTGGCCGAATGTGATACCGGCGAAAGCATTGAAATCTGCGCAACCGGCACATTTGTCGAAACTGTAAACCAAGGCAATATCCTGAACGGGCTCGACTGGACGTTTGCCGTGTGTGGCGGGATTGTGTGTATTGCCGAAATAAGCATTGCACAAAACTGCTGGATTCCGTGTGCGATAGAGCCTGAATGTCGATTTGGCATGGAAGCAATTTATTTGATGATCGATGTTGTCAATAAATTGTGTGATGCCTACGGCGGACGATCTCGCAGTATTGAGTGTCTGGAGTTTAAGGACGTTGAATACACATCTGACACGCCGATATTTGCAGCCGCTAATGTGCCTACGGACACTGTATGGCTGGCATTTGGCGCTATGAAAGTCTGCCTTAACAATTTTGGCGCACCCAATACGGGCGGCGAAACACGCTATGAGATCACCCCGCAAATTGGGTGTCAGTCAGATCCAGAACCTTGTTTGACAACCATTTTGCGAGCACCTGAATCCAATGATCTGCCGTCCTATTCATTTCTGCGTAATCGCTGTTTTTTGCTTCCCTCGTTGCTGTGCGGGAATTGCCCGGCTAACGAATCGCTGATAATCGGGTTTAATGATGATTTAACGTGCGATCAAATTGCTGAGGATGCGCCAACGAGCAATCAAGTAACAGTGACAGGCGATTGGTGTTTATGGCTATTCCGGCGTAATGATTCTGAGTTCACCACGCGGCTAAAATCACCAGG
>JAHDGV010001160.1:998-2320 GCA_020631655.1 Chloroflexota bacterium
TGTTTGAGCTATCAGGGTGATTTACTGCCAATTGAACAAAAGCTAGAGCAAGTTCATGAGGTAGCGTGTGACAGACAGCCCATCAATTGCTACGCCGAGAAAGAGATTATAAACGGGCAGTCGGATGACGTGTTTCAGCTTGTGCCGCCAAGCGCGTTGCCAAACCCGCCACCTAATCCGCTACCCGTACCGTGGCCACCTGTTAAAAAATACGCGCTCTATGGCGATTTGCAGTTCTGTCTTGATCCAACCGGCACCAACTTAGAGGAAGAAACGTGGGTACGGGTGAATTATATCATTCGATGCGGCGGAACAATAATTGATCAAGGCCCGTCAACGCCGTGGCTTTATATTAATTCAGGATTTGCTAACGAGTGTGTTTCCTTAAACGTTGCTGTGGCGTGTGCGACGTGCGAGATAGACCAGCCGATTACGATTGAATTTGAATACGCTCAGATTCTAGGCCCTGCGCAAACTCTGCTGCCCGGACCTGTCACTGGCTGTATTTCAGTCACATCATTTGGATGAACCATGCTGACAGCCGAAGGTGGGATTTGTCCCGGCGACACAAAAACGCTCAAGTTTCCAAACTGCGTTGCGCCGGCATTGGTGTTTTGGACTATGACGATTCGCGGCCAAGTCGTTATTCAAACCGCTAGCACTGGTACGTTTGAATTTCAGATCCCAGACGAGCCGTATCAAATCGACGCCAAGTGCTGCAAGCCAGAAGATTTAGAAGCGAATTAAATCGTAATCAAGCATCAGGGGCTGCTTGATTCTCGATGCCACATCGGACGTGGCGACTTGCCTGCCCATTCTTTTGCCATGTCGAGTGTGACAGGCAAGTTTAATAAGGAAAAGCCATGTCTATTTCAGAGCCCAGCAACGTTAAGTTAATCGATAATGTATTGACATGGGATTACGTTGAATGCGCCGACGGCTACAACATTCACATCGATGGTAAATATGTAGATACTACGTTTGAAAATCGGTATGTATTAGATCGTCCCGGCACTCCTTCAGTATCATCATTCACCAAAGAAAAGCACTCACCGCGTGGCCTGATCGAAACAACGCAGCCGGATATTGTATTACCCGGCGACTATCAGCCATTTGGCGAGGTGGTGTTCAACGACGACTTTCAAACCCTAAACCCCGACAATTGGAACACCGCTTACCCGTGGGGCCGGTTCGAGATTATCAACGGCGAACATCAGACGTACATCGATGAGCTTGGCTTGGATAGAGATTTGAACCTTGCCAGCGTATTTCAAACCGGTGATAACGGCCTAACCATTCAGGCTCGACGTGAATCATTCCGT
>JAHDGV010001161.1 GCA_020631655.1 Chloroflexota bacterium
GTGGAGGTGTGGGTTTTTCTGACGGTTTTATAGGTCCAGCGTTTTAATAGTTTGTTGTATTTCTTCTTGGCTCGGTACTTGTATTTCACTTTAACTTTGACGGGCTGGCCGTTGACTCTTTCGAGGTTGCGGTTGATTTGCCAGGTGCGGTTGTTGCTCAGTGGTGTGTTGGGGACTGGCTCTGAGCGCCATTTACCACTTTCAGAATCCCAGTAGTCCAGATCGGTGATGGTGATGTGTTTGTTCGTTAGGTTTTTGGCTTCGATGTGGACGTCTTTACAGGCTTTCGCCATCGCAGGTGCTGCGCCGAGTGTGCTGAGTAAAATGATTGCGCCTAGTGAAAGAACCGCTTTTTTGATGTTTGATGTAGTGTTAATTGATGACATGTTGTTACCTCGCTTTGGTGTGTTGAAACAGTGATTACAAGGTAACAATCTGACGAACCGCGGGGTATGGGGTGAATCCCCCATATGGTGAAATTAGCGGATGCGTTATTCTGGACTCATTGTTTAAACATGGGATTACAACAAATGATCCGGGTCGATCAAACCTTCACGAAAAGCATAGGCCAGCAGCTCAGCCACCGAGTGAACGCCGAGTTTATCCATCAGGCTGGTGCGGTGTTTGTCGACGGTTTTCGGGCTAATCACCAATTGCTGGGCAATTTCTTTATTGGTTTTACCCGCCACGATCATATTCAGAATTTGTTGTTCGCGGCCGGTCAGTGCTGGTGTGTTTTGTTGAGCTTGCAGCGCTTCATCAAAACTACTGGCGATATAGCGACCGCCATTCAAAATCAACGGCAGGTTTTGATACAGCTCATTCAAGTCAGAGCCTTTGGAAAACAAACCGACAATACCAGTATTCAAGAGTTGAGCGATCAGTCCGGGTGCGTGAATGCCGGTCAGAATAACGATGCGGGTGTCAGGGCTCCAACGTTGAATATCATTGACCACTTCCGCGCCACCGGCCAATGGCATCGAGATATCCAGCAGCAATACATCGGGCTGATGAATCTTCACTTCCGCCAACGCTTCCAGACCGTTTTCTGCTTCGGCAACAACGCTGATACCTTGCGGGGTAACCAAGCCGGGACTTTCCAATGCAACCTTCAAACCTTGCCGTACAATCTGATGATCGTCGGCAATAATCGCGGTCGGTGCGTTGCTGGCGTGAGTGCGGCTCATGAATAAATCGGATTCCCTAATGACTCGATTAAATATAGCCTATCGTTTGCTGTTTGGCATTAGCTTGCTGATGATGTGCCTGCTCACTCCGCTGTCGGCTGATGGGATAACGCCTGTTGAGAGTAATGGCATCAGCGTTACGCAATATTGGTTTGAAGATCACGATAT
>JAHDGV010001162.1 GCA_020631655.1 Chloroflexota bacterium
GATGTCTCTAAAAAAACGGCTAAACTAGTCGAGGAAGCGGCACAGCGATTGGGCTATCTCCCCAATCAGGCGGCAAGTATGTTGGCCTCCCGCGTGTCAAAAGTCATCCCGATGATCATTCCATCACTGAATAACAATGTGTTTTTGGAGGTCATCGAAGGGGCGCAAAACGTGATTAATTCCGCGGGCTATCAGATCATGCTGGGGAATTTAAACTACTCCATCGAGGATGAAACCAAAACCATTGCCTCACTCATGTCATGGTCACCTGCCGCGATCTTAGTCGCTGGAACGGAGCATACGGACGCCAGCTTGAAACTGCTGTCGAATGCGCATTGTCCTGTCATTGAAATTATGGATCTCACCGATTCACCCATTGATATTTGTGTCGGCTTTTCACATATCGATGCGGGACGTGAGATGGGAGAATACCTGCTAAAACAGGGCTATCAACAAATCGCTTTCGTGGGTAATCAACTCGATAAAGATAAGCGAGCGATGAAGCGATATGAGGGACTGGTTCAGGCAGTCAACGCATCAGAATCAAATGATTTACCTGAGCCACTACTGCTGTCTGTTCCAGATCACGACGGCCCAAAAACCGGCTGTAAAATCCTTGAGACTATCATCAATCACCACCCCGATATCGACTGCCTGTATTTTAGTAATGATGACTTGGCGGTGGGTGCAATTTTGCATGCTAAACAGTTGGGTATTGCCGTGCCAGAGCGCATCGCAATTGCCGGATTTAATGGCTTAGAGATTGGACAGATTTGTACACCACGACTGACCAGCTCACTCAGCCCCAGAAAGAATGTTGGAGAGCAAGCCGCTCAAATTGCTTTGGAATGCATACAGGGTAACAGACCAGAATCAGCACTATTTGATTTGGGTTGCACACTGTTACCGGGAGATAGTGCCTAGTCCGATAGCGATTCTAAAAACGCCACCAAATCATCAACCTCCTGCTCATTCAAACCCAGTGGTTGCAGTATTGCCTCACCATCAATATGCAAACGCTCCATGTCGATATTGGAGTAGTGATTCACCACATCTCTCAATGTTGCCAGCGAACCATCGTGCATATAGGGCGCTGTCTTTGCCACATTTCGAAGGCCTGGCACACGAAATACACCAAAGTTTGCATGCTGTCGGGCGACTTTTTTAACAGCCCACGCACCGGATTTTTCAGGGTCATCCGTGAACATTCCATCCAGCGTATACGGTGACTTTTTAAGATCGAT
>JAHDGV010001163.1 GCA_020631655.1 Chloroflexota bacterium
CGAGAGAAGTTTTGGCCAAACATGATGAAAACTATCAGCCCAAAATCAACTACCGAACGGAAGGGCCTAAATCCTGACCTGTGCGCCCAAAACAATAAGCGGATAATCCAACATAATGGGGTAGCTGAATTATCCGCATCCAATCTTCATTGGTATATTAGGTGACGGACAGATTGGCCGATGTGGGGCAACCGCACCGTCCGCCGTATCCGGCTTTTACCGAACATCATATGTATGACACTGTCTGATAGCGATTGGGAGTGAAACACAGTATAAATACACAATTAAGGTTAATTAAGGCTCTGAAATCTTGCGTTTTTTTGTTTTTCTCTGCTTGGTTTTTTCAAGACCACAACGCCGAGTTGTCAATGCTCTGACAGCGTTGTCTCACGGTGAAACAGAACTTGCTCATTCACTGCGACTCACCAACGCCTTGCACTTTGTGATTCGCGCTCTACACCGCAGGCCATGAGTAAGACGCCGGATATGATTATAGTGGGGGCAGGCTTATCAGGCCTGCTTACGGCTTGGCGGTGTCTGGACGTTAATCCCGATTTAGAGATTACGATTATCGAAGCGTCGGACAAGATTGCGGGAGATCATACGTGGTCTTTCAATCTAACCGATGTCGCAGAAGAGTTGCGCGATTGGATAGAGCCTTTTATTGCTTATCGTTGGGACAGCTACGATGTGAAATTCCCGAAGCGGGAACGCACATTGGACATCATCTACTGCACAGGAAACTCCGAAACGCTCCGAGCTTGCATCCAGCCGCATATCGACAGCGGCCGATTGACTGTGTTGTTAAACACATCAGTTGAAACCCTCGCAGCAGATCACGTGATTTTAAAAGGGGGTGAAAAACTGGCCGCGACCTGCGTTTTGGATGCGCGGGGGTTTGAGCCGAATGAGGATGTTTTCCTCGGCTATCAAAAATTCGTGGGCCACGTCATTAAAACCCAAAAACCACATGGTGTGGAACGCCCGATCATTATGGATGCGACCGTGCCGCAGCTCGGTGGATATCGCTTTGTCTATTGCTTGCCAT
>JAHDGV010000100.1 GCA_020631655.1 Chloroflexota bacterium
GCACATTGTCGTGCAGACCAACCTGCATCAGCGAGTCTAACATCGTAAACGAATCTCGTTCTGGATGTTGTCCTTCATGGTCCCACTGCTCCCCTTCTAGACCATCAAAAAACATAGCAAACTTTTCACGATGCTCTTTTAGATCTTCGTACACCTCAAACACGTTCTGTTCGTTGTATTTTAGGTCGATGGCGAGCGCCTCGTGGTCATAAGCGGGCAAGATCGGGTTTTCAAGCGCCACCATCATCTCTGCACGGCCGTAGAAAAAGACATCAAAGTCCCGCAGGTGACACATTACTTCGGTCACGGTCCAGCCATCTCCCGTATCACGCCATGTTTTGGTCTCTTCAAGGGTTAAAGGCTGAATGATGTTGCCCAGCGATTGAACCGTTTTGCGCATTAGGGCGATGTTTCGATCACGAATGGTTTGTATTGTGGTCATAAAATTTTCAGCAGACCTATCAGGCTTTTGTAAACCTGACAGGTCTGCCAGAGTAAGTTCAATTAGCTCAAGTTAGTGAACGCATTGCGGCCAGCGTAAACTGCCATGTCGCCCAACTCATCTTCAATACGCAAAAGCTGATTGTATTTCGCAACACGGTCGCTACGTGCCGGAGCACCGGTTTTGATCTGACCAGCATTTAAACCTACGGCCAAATCAGCAATCGTTGCGTCTTCAGTCTCGCCTGAGCGATGAGAGACAACGGCCGTCCACTTATGGCTCTGGACCAGCTGAACAGCCTGAATCGATTCGGTCAGCGTCCCGATTTGATTAACTTTGCACAGCAAGCTGTTGCAAGAGTTTTTCTCCATAGCCGTTTTGATGCGCGGCACAGCGGTCACAAGCAGGTCATCACCCACGATTTGAACTTTGTCGCCAACTTTTTCCATCAACATGGTCCAAGAATCCCAATCGTCTTCGTGCAATCCGTCTTCGATAGAAATGATCGGATATTTTTCGCACCAGTCTGCATAGAACTCAACCATCTCTGGCCCTGTTAGCACTTTGTTTTCAGTTTTTAGATGGTATTTTCCATCTTCGTAAAACTCAGATGCGGCCGCGTCCATAGCCAGCATAATTTGCTCGCCCGGTTTGTAACCAGCAATTTCAACCGCTTCTAAAATCAAATCAAATGCTTCTGAATTGGCAGATACTTTTGGTGCAAATCCACCCTCGTCACCCGTGGTTGTGCGGTACCCTTTTTTGCCCAACAATTTCTTTAGGTTGTGATAGATCTCAACACCCCAACGCAATCCCTCTGAAAACGTTTCTGCCCCAACCGGCATCACCATAAACTCTTGCAGGTCAGTTGCGCCAGCCGCATGTTTACCACCATTCATGATGTTCATCATTGGTACTGGTAAAACACATCCGTTAGCGCCGCCCAAATAACGGTACAATGGTAAGTCACAGCTAATAGCGGCCGCTTTGGCCGTTGCTAGTGAAATTCCCAAAATTCCGTTGGCACCATGTTTCCCTTTGTTAGGCGTTCCGTCCAATGCCATCATCAAGGTATCAACGCCGCGTTGATCGCGTGCATCAAGCCCAATAATCGCTGGAGCCAAAACTTCGTTAACTGCGGCTACCGCATCTTGAACCCCTTTCCCCAAATAGCGATTTTTATCGCCATCACGACGTTCTACAGCTTCGTGAACTCCGGTTGATGCTCCTGACGGAACAATTGCACGGCCGAACGAACCGTCGATCAATTCAACTTCAACTTCGACCGTTGGGTTTCCACGTGAGTCGAGAACTTCACGGCCGTATACTGAAATAATTTCACTCATATTTTCATTTACCTCATTTTGAAACGAATCTGTTAAAAACCAATTGCTAATTCATTGAATTTTCAACAAAAAATAAATCTTTTTAGAAGTTAGGGTCGTATTAAAGGGGGTGGTAAGGTTGGTGAACCTTCATCACTTGTAAACTCTATTGGGATTATAGGATGAGGGGGGAAAAATATCGAGAATCCTTTTTGGTAAACTCAATTAGACAAATCTAGATTGATTCAGAGGCAAACAAAATATCAACGCACCCCTTAATCAGTTCAAGAATCAATGCACCGTAAAATCTTTATCAATCCTAAGTCGATTGGTACTATTGTCTTAGTTGTTCATTTTAATTTCCCGCCATTAATCACAACTCTCGAGTAAAATAGCAATTAATAGAAAAGCCGATGTACACACTCCGGAGGTTTTCGTGGCTACAGTCGCAATCGATATGAACACCAGCGCATTTGATTTATGGGTCTATTTATCCAAAAACCTTTCAGGAACATTGGACACGCATGGGGTATGTGGAGGGATCGCTCAGCATATTTCGGACTACACCAATTGCAAATCAATGACCGCCCTAAACGAGATCAATGGCAACAGCTATTTTGATGCGTGGTTATGCTCTCCAAACGAAAAAACAAGTCAGCATCGTTGGACAAGAGACAAAGATCTGGATGTGATTCATAATCTTTTGGAAGAATACGAAATTAAGATCATTCCAAAAGAGGAAATAGAGCCAAAAGACAATGAGCTATACAACATGGTCGAGGAGACCCTGCTGGTCATTCCACTGCAGTGGCCCCAACATGGCAATATGATTATCCCCCAAGGGATATTGGCCGTTGCCGACGCCCATGATACGCTGCTGGCAGATTTAGATATGACAAATGATTTGGCCATTATGCTTACGTCCCTGATCGAGCGGGCGGTCTTAAGCTTTCAGCGGGACCGCCAGGCGATTGAGTTTGCTATTACGTCTGATATCAGCCAGCGCCTAAATTCAACCTTACACCTGCAGGATATTTTTGCTCAGATTTCTGACAACATTAAACGCATGTTGGATGTCGAGTCACTGTCTTTGGGGCTGATTAACCAAAACAACGGCCGGATCGAATTCATCCCCCAATTGATGGGAACCATCTTTTTAGAGATACCACGCATCGAGCTGGAACCAGGCACAGGTATTGCCGGCTGGGTGGCCGAACATCGTCAACCGGCCATCATCAACGATGTGTACAACGATCCCCGCTTTTCACAAAACTCAGACAAGACATCTGGCTTCCACACACGATCGATGATCTGCGTGCCACTGCAACAGCAGGATAGTGTGATTGGGGTAATGCAGGCGATCAATAAGCGTAACGGTGAGTTTGGCAACCATGACAAAGCGCTACTTGAAGCGATCAGTGGCCCACTATCAGCCGCCATTGTGAATGCGAATCTGCATGAAAACGTTGTTTCAGAGAAACGCCGTATTGAAGCGATGTTCCAAAGTATGTCTGAAGGGTTGCTCACCATTGGGCCGGACCATTCGGTCACCCAAGCCAATGACTCGCTCATGACACTGTTAGCGCTAAGAGAAAACCAGGTGATTGGGAACAAGGTTACCGATGTGATGCGCTTAAAAGATCAGGACATCTTGCTATTCATGGCAGAGGTATCAACCTATCGGCCGAGCGACTCACTGGCCGACTATCCACAGCTTCTATCTAACGTTCAGGTCGGCAACGTGTACAAACCGGTCATGATCAGTGGTGCGCCGGTGCGGGAAGATGATGGTGCCCTAAACGAAATTGTTTTGGTGATTAGCGATTTGACCGATATCCGAGAAGTTGAACGGATGCGAGACAACTTCTTCCACACCATTATTCATGAGCTTCGTACGCCGCTGGCAACCATTCTGCTTTATGCCCGCATGTTGTTAAAAGGCAATCTTAACGATGAAGAAAAAACCCAAAGATTTTTACAAAACATCGAAACAGAATCTGACCGCTTGCAGGCGATGGTGCGGCAGATGTTGCAACATGCCAAACTGGAATCTAGCGAATTTAAGCGGTCTGAACTACCCGTTGACTTAAACGGTGTGTTCGATGAAATTCTGCCCGCCATGCGTGATCGTGCGCAAGAAAAAGGTGTTTCTGTGATTGATGATATTCAGGAAAATCTGCCTGAAATATTAGGAGATCGTGAAACAATTTACATGATCATCAAAAATCTTATCGACAATGCGGTTAAATATACGCTTGAAGGTAAGATTGAAGTCAAGGCGGAGGCCAAGCGAACCAAAGTCCATATTGAAATTGCAGATGACGGGATTGGAATTCCCAAGCAGGCGATGCCACAGCTGTTCGGCCGCTTTTTCAGGGCCCAAACGGCCGTTGAGAAAGGTATTGCCGGAACCGGTTTAGGATTAAATATGGTCAAGGAAGGGGTGGAGAAACACGGCGGCAAAATCAAAGCCAAAAGTGTTGAAGGGGAAGGAACCACCTTTTACGTCGAACTACCGATCCCTGACATGTAAACGTTTGAGTGGACAGCAGTCTCGGTCTACGGAAGAAGGAAAAAGGAAATATGCCAGTGAACGAATTAATCTACATGGATTACAGTGCAACGACGCCTACCGACGAACGCGTCATCGAAGCGATGCTCCCTTACTGGCGAGAAGGTTGGGGCAACCCGTCTTCATCCCATCAGTTTGGTCAAAATGCAAAGATGGGACTCGAAACTGCACGACGCACTTTAGCAAACTTATTGGGTGCAAGCCCGGCCGAAATTGTTTTTACCGGTTCTGGTTCCGAAGCAGACAATCTAGCACTGCGTGGTGTCATGCTCAAGGCGCGTGAGTCTGGGCGCGGCAACCATCTAATCATTAGCCCGATTGAGCATGAAGCGATTAACCATACGGCCCATCAGCTGGCTGACAAAATGGGATTTGAACTGACCGTTTTGCCCGTTGATCAGTACGGAATGGTTCGCCCCGCTGACCTCAAATCAGCCATCCGGCCGGAAACGGTTTTAGTTTCGATTATGGCAGCCAACAACGAGATCGGAACACAACAGCCGATTACTGAGCTTGGCCAAATATGCCACGATAATCAAGTTCTGTTCCACACAGATGCGGTTCAAGCGGCCCAATATGTTGATTGGAATCTGGCAGAGTCACCAATCGATTTATTGTCGCTGGCTCCCCATAAATTTTACGGCCCCAAAGGGGTTGGCATTTTATACATCCGGAACGGTACACCGATCATTTCAACTATGACCGGTGGTGGCCAAGAAAACGGCCAGCGGGCCGGAACGGTCAATGTCCCGTTTGCGGTTGGTGCCGCCAAAGCGTTTGAATTGGTTTCAGAAGACCGTGAGGCCAGCAACAAAAAATTACAAGAGTTACGCGATTATTTAATTGAGCGCGTCCTCGGTTTGTTCCCGGCCGATCAAGTCCAGTTAACGGGTCATCCCACCCAACGCATGCCCCACCACGCTAGTTTTGCCATTAAAAACATACCGGGGGGCGACTTGGTCATGCATTTAGATTTGCTAGGCATTGCGGCCAGTAGCGGTTCCGCTTGCTCAAGCGGCAACCCGATTCCGTCACCCGTTTTGCAGGCGATTGGTCTTGATGACCAGTGGAACGCAGGCGGGCTACGAATTTCCCTTGGTAAACACAGCAGTATCTCTGATATCGATCGATTGATTGAACAGTTACCAAACGCACTTGAATCTTTGAAACAATTTTCAAGTGTTCTGTATGGTTAACGAGAGGAGTAATTACTTTGTCACCTTTGTTAAAACAAATTCTTGAAAAGCACGGTTTAAGCCCTGATGCCCCCCCTTCGGCCGACGAATGGGACAACTTGGTTGCGGATTTAGATCGTGAGCTAAACAATCAGGAATCACACTTAGCAAAACTTGAAACAGCCAAAGACACGGCTGAAAGTGCCAGCCATGCCAAAAGCATGTACTTGGCCAACATGAGCCATGAATTGCGCACCCCACTTGCAGCCATCATCGGGTATGCAGACCTGCTACACGACCATGCAGAGATTTTGGGTGTCAAAGAAAAACTAGAGCGATATTTGTCCAAGATCGGCGTCTCCGCCAATCACCTGCTGTCTTTGATCAACGACATTCTCGATCTATCTAAAATCGAGGCGGGCAAGCTGGAGCTAAACGAAGAGACATTTACTGTTCAGTCGATTGTGGAAGACACCCTAGTCACCATGACGCCGCAGATCGAGAAAAATAACAATCAGCTCAATGTGGAATACCACAGCCAAGGGGCGCTTGGGTTCATGCACTCTGATCCTGTCAGATTACGCCAAGTGCTCATCAACCTGCTGTCTAACGCGGCGAAATTCACCGAAAATGGGGAAATCACCCTCAAAGTCAACCGTAAACGGATTTCTGTACAGCCCCCGGTTGCCATGAAAAACATGGTTGGCTGGATTAGTTTCACCGTCACCGACAACGGGATCGGCATGACTCAAGAAGAGCTCAACCAGCTCTTTAAACCATTCCAACAGGCGACCGGAGATACTGCGGCCCACTTTGGTGGAACAGGATTAGGTCTAGCCATCAGCCAGCATTTCTGCCAGATGATGGGCGGCCATATCGAAGTGAGAAGCGAGAAAGGTGTCGGCACAACGTTCATCGTTGAAATCCCCATCATGGAAGTTCAGGGAGCACCAGAATCGGATTCGAGCATTTTCCGATTAAAAGAATTGCAGGCGGAGCAAGGAAATCGATCGATCTTGATCATCGATGATGATCAGATGACGCGCAACATTATCGCCCACTACCTCATGCAGGCTGGCATGAGCATTGAGCTAACCTCAAATGGTGAGGATGGGATCAAACTGGCGAAGCGGCTCAAACCGGCCGCCATTATTTTAGACATCTTTATGCCTTCGATGGACGGCTGGGAAGTATTGCAGGCTTTGAAAGAAGACGAAGAGTTGTCAGAGATTCCTGTGATTTTGGCCACCGTTGATGATTTAAAACAGCGTGGGTTCGCCCTTGGCGCATCAGACTATCTGCATAAGCCGATCAAGCGGGATATGCTGATCAAGACGGTTAAAAAATATAATCCTACTTCTGATCATCTTGATATTTTAGTTGTTGAAGACAATGAACAGATGCGGGATACGATCAAAGCACTCATTAATGTAGGGAATATTTCGATCCGTGAAGCCTCAAACGGCCGTGAGGCACTCGACCTGATAACCTATTCAACTCCTGACCTAATTTTGCTAGACTTGATGATGCCCGAGATGAATGGGTTTGAACTTGTAGAAAATTTGAAGTCGCATAACAGATGGAAATCGATCCCCATCATTGTGATTTCGGCCATTGATTTAACAAATAGTGATCGGCAAAAATTAAGTGGCGCTGTTAAAAAGTTCATTCAAAAAACAAAAATAAACCGAAAACAACTGCTCGATTTAATTTTTGATTTTGTACAGCAAGAAGTACCTGTCGTCTATTAAAATCTTCAAGAGATTGATCCTGAACGATCTAAAAGATCAATCTGTCTCGGGCTCAAATACCTATGACCAACAAAATTTTACTCGTTGAAGATAACGATATGCTCCAAGAGATTCTAAGCGCACGCCTAACCATGAAGGGGTTCGATGTTCACATCGCATCAAACGGCTTAGAAGGGGTTGAATTTGCGCAAAGCTACCGGCCGGACATCATTCTGATGGATATGAGCCTGCCGTTTATGAACGGCTGGGAGGCAACAAAAGCGATTCGTGACATACCGGAAATCGCCACCGTGCCGATTATCGCTTTAACCGCTCACGCAATGGTCACCGAGAAAGAAAAAGGGCTGAAAGCAGGGTGCAACATCTACATGACCAAACCGGTAGACTTCCAAAAACTGCTGACAAACATACATGATTTTTTAGCTGAAAGAAAAATCGAAAATTAATAGAGAGTCTGCTAAACTGTGGAGCTTGGCGATCTAAACGAAAATATTTGCTTTTCAGATTCTGCGATCGCCTACTAGCATGAGTAACGTACAAGAAGATCCGGCAAACAACATAAAAAAGAAACGAGCCGTTGTCGCCATGAGTGGTGGTGTTGATAGCTCTGTGGCGGCCGCGCTAATGGTCGAGCAAGGATACGATGTGATCGGCCTGATGATGCGGCTGTGGAGCGAAGACGGCAAAGAGATGCTGAACCGCTGCTGTACCCCAGAGCAGATGGATGACGCACGCCATATCGCTGGTTCTTTAGGCATCCCGTTTTACGTTGTTGATGTGAAAGATTATTTCCGAGACACTATTGTTGATTTTTATTTAGATCAGCATCGGCTCGGCCGCACCCCCAACCCCTGCATCGAGTGCAATCGTGAAATTCGCTTTAACTGGCTCTACGAACGTGCCATGGCACTGAACGCAGACTATCTGGTTACCGGCCATTATGCGCAGGTTAAACAGTCGGCCGATGGTGTGTACGAACTTCACACGGGCGTGGACAACAACAAAGACCAATCATACGTGCTACACATGCTTGATCAAGAGCATTTGGCCCATGTTAAATTTCCGGTTGGTGGGATCTCAAAGCCAGAAGTGCGAGAACTCGCGAAAAAGTTTGACCTGCCGGTCGCCAGCAAAAGCGACAGCATGGATTTGTGCTTTTTGAGTGGTGAAGATTACCGTGACTTTTTGACTCGGCACGTTCCAGAAATCAATCAGCCCGGCCCTATTTTAAACACGGCTGGTGAAACGTTGGGCCAGCATACCGGACTACCCAATTACACCATCGGCCAGCGCAAAGGGCTTGGCATCACATCCCCTGACCCGCTGTTTGTGCTACGCAAAAGCGCCAGTGACAACGCCCTGATCCTAGGCTCGCGGTCAGACGTGGTGACACATGATTTAACGGTGCGAAATGTCAGCTGGGTGGCGGGTCATCCCCCGTCACATGACGAACCGTTTCCGGCCGAGGTCAAAATACGCTACAAAGCCCGGCCGGTTTCCGCTCAAGTCATACCGGGACCAAACAAAACAGCTACCATCCAGTTCGAAGATCCTGTCTTTGGAGCAACACCCGGCCAAGGGGCCGTTTTCTACAACGGAACAAACTGTTTGGGCGGCGGCATCATTAGCGATTTCTAACCGATAAACGAATTATGACACTTGCAATTGCAGGATTTATCCTGAGCGCCCTTCTCGCCATCGCCTATGGAGCAGCGTTCCATTTTTTGGTGGGTGGTTCACTGCCAACCATCGTTGTTTACCTTGTCGCCTCAGTTGTAGGGTTCATCATCGGCCACTTTGCTGGCTCCTTTTTAGGGGTCGAAATTTTTCGGTTGGGAGCCGTTTATCTGCTCACAGCCAGTATCGGCTCATGGGCCCTCCTCATTTTTGTCCGCTGGTTCTTAAACCCTCCCCCTGAATAATTTTGTCCTCACGGCGCTACCTCTTTTTTACCGTTTTCATGGCGGGGTTATCGACCCTCGCGATTGAATTTACGGTCAGCCGCATGCTCCAAACGGTCTACGGGACCTCGAATTTGGTGTGGGCCAATGTGATCGGGTTGGTCCTATTTTTCCTGACCATCGGCTATTTTTTAGGCGGCCGGATGGCTGACAAAAACCCAAACGAAACAGTTTTTTATCAAACAGTTGCTTTAGCCGGATTTTCGGGAGTTTTCTTTTTACTGTTAACCAGCGTCCTGCTCAAAACAGCGGCCGGGGCTTTTGCCAGCCTCAATGCGGGCGTTTTGATTGGCTCTTTTTTCGGGGTTGTTTTTGCGCTGGCGGTCCCCATCACCCTGCTAGGTATGCTATCCCCCTTTGCCATTCGTTTGGCGGTAGATGATGTGGCTCAGGCCGGCCGGATTAGCGGGCAGATCTATGCCCTTTCAACATTAGGCAGTTTGCTCGGCACATGGTTGCCCGTGCTGATCGTCATCCCCCTAGCGGGGTCACGCATGGCGGCTATTTTATTTGGCACCACCCTGCTTTTGGTGGGATTAGGCGGCCTGTGGCGGACCAACCGCACTAGAAGCCAGTTGTTCTCGATTCTACTTTTGGTTCTAATCCCGGCCGGTTGGTTTTGGGGAACCGGGCCAATCAAACCTCGGCCGGACACCATTTTTGAAGCTGAATCAGCGTACAACTTTATCCAAGTTGTGCGGCGGGGGAACTGCAATTACCTGCTACTGAACGAAGGTGTTGCGTTTCATTCGTTTACCTGTGATGACGGTAGCTTGCCATCTATTTCAGTTTGGAGCTCTATGCTGGCCGGCCCCTACTTGAACCCCGTTCAGGATTGGCAAGCGCCACAAAAAATGCTGGTCATCGGCCTTGCTGGAGGGACTATCCCGCAACAATTTTTGCGCGTTTTCCCCAATTTAGAAGTTGATGGGATTGAGCCTGACCCAGAAATTATTGAAGTGGGCGAAGAGTTCTTCGCTTTGAACGATGACCGTATCCGGCCGCTGATCGGCGACGGCCGGTACATGCTCAATCAAGTCGACGGAAACTATGATGTCATAACCATCGACGCCTATCGGGTTCCCTACATTCCATGGCATTTGACTACGGTTGAGTTTTTTCGCGAGGTACAGGCCCAGCTTTCACCCACTGGGATCGTCAGCATCAATGTAGGGCGTGTGCCACAGGATCGCCGTTTGGTCGAAGCGATGACGGCTACGTTGCAAACGGTATTCCCAACCGTCCATACTGTAGACGTCCCCGGTTCGCTCAATACGATTTTGTTCGCGACCCAATCCCCTACCGATTTTAGCGCCATTCAGGCTCATTTAGATCAATTGCCTGCCCAGGTTGACCCGCTCATTCCGGCCGTGCTTAACACGGCACAAAACGGGTTACACCCGACAGTTGGGTCTGAAACAATCTTTACAGATGACCGTGCGCCGGTCGAAACAATCGTAGATTCCCTCGTTTTGAACTATATTTTCCAATCTGGCGTCCAAGCCTTGCCTACAACCAATCAGTAGCCTAAATTAGCGCACCAGAGAGGATTGCCGACTTTTTCAAAAACTGTGAAAAAGTTAACACCTTAAGGCTTACCTATCAACCACAAACAGTGTCATTTGCCTTACAAGCCCTACAAACTTCCCGTTTACTATCAGTACATACCAAAACACCAAGGGCTAAAGAATACGCAGCGTCCCAATGTTTATTCTCTAGCTATGCAGGAACGAAACTAAATTCGGGACATTGTTAAATCGTTTCGTTCTATGGGGAAAGCACCTGTACCCAGCCAATGCCACTCTCATCGAAGCTAACGGGGTTACGCCGTGGGAAACAAGTTGCCCACAACCTAATGTGCTGAAGCTTAAGTCTTCAGACATGATCAGGAGATGTTTATGACTGAGAAAAAAATTGAGAAACACGACACAAATAGGCGAACGTTTTTAAAAGGGGCAGGGCTTTCGGTTTCAGCCGGGGTTGCTTCGGCCGCAATCGGTAGCCATTTACCGATCGATACAGCTATGGCTGATCCGGTTGATTTTGCCACCGTCTATTCAGAAGAAAATACCAGCTGGTTACCACCCAAACCGGATTTATCGATTATCGCATATAACCGGATGGGGTTTGGGCCACGGCCGGGGGATCTTGAGGATTTTGACTCCAAAGGGTCAGATGATGCCTCACGGCTTCAAGCCTTTATCGATGAGCAATTAAATCCAGATGCGATTACAGACACAGAGTTTGAGACACGAAAAACGGCCGCAAACTTTTACACGCTTGGCAAAACACGTACCGAGCTTTGGACAGAATATCGCAATGCTGGGTCGTATGGCGACAGGCTAATCCCTCTGTACGAACTTGAGCGCTTAACCTTTTTGCGCGCCATCTATTCTAAAAAGCAGTTCAAAGAGCTAATTTACGATTTCTGGATCAATCACTTTAATGTGTTTGGGCAAGACGGCAATTTAGGGGCAATGGTCGTTGACTTGGCTGAAAATGTGATCCGGCCGGAGCTGTTTGGCAACTTTAAAGATATGTTGCAGGGCACGGCTAAAAGCACCGCAATGTTGATCTATCTAGACAACTACATCAGCACGGCGGCCGGTGCCAACGAAAACTATGCTCGCGAGCTATTTGAGCTACACACGATGGGGGCCGAGAATTACTACGGCACCATTCAGCAAGACCAAGTACCGCTTGATGAAAACGGCTTGCCATTGGGCTATGTCGATATTGATGTCTATGAATCTTCAAGAGCATTCACAGGCTGGTCGATTAGCTACAGCACCAGCAAGGGTGATGATAATTCTGGCGAATTTTTATATCGGAATGAGGATCATGACCGGCATCAAAAAACTGTTTTAGGATTGCTTTTACAAGCTGACCAAGCGGCCGAAAAAGACGGCTTGGATGTAATTGATCGTTTAGCCAATCATCCAGCCACAGCCCGATTTATCTGCCGTAAGCTGTGCAAACGACTGATTAGCGATGATCCACCTGATGAAGTTGTGATTGGTGCGGCCGATGTGTTTTACAACAACCGAGCGGCGGCCGATCAACTTACCCAAGTTTATCGCTACATTTTAGAATCTGATGCGTTCCGCAACACGTGGGGCGAGAAAGTTAAACGCCCATTCGAGGTTGTAGCCAGCTTCTTCCGAGCGACTCAATTCGACTTCACTTTCCGGATGGACCACGGTGCAACCGGCAACTTCTTCAGCTACTACAACGACACTGGCCAACGCTTATTTGGCTGGAGTCCACCAGATGGCTACCCAGACTTTAAACAAGCTTGGCTCAGCTCAGCTCCGCGCGTTTATGAATGGCGCTTGATCAATTACATGGTCTCACGTGGAACCGATGATGTGGATGCGGATGTGGTCACCCCAGACGTTGCGGATGACTATTATCTCGACTGCATCTCTCAAACCCCGCCAGACAAACGGACGGCCGAAGAGATAGCAGATCACTGGATCTTGCGCATTTTAGGCCGAACGATGGATGTCATTGATCGGCAAGAAATAATCGATTACATGGGCTACGGCTACAACGAAGAATTTGACCTGCCCTTGGACACCGACCGCGATACCCAAGAACGACTGCGCATGATGGTCGGACTTATCGCCTGTGCCCCTGATTTTTACTGGAAATAAACTAGCCAATCAGCTCATCAGCCTGTTCGCTACGCTCACTTTCAGCTTGTCAGCATAACGCTGGTTAAACTGAAGTGCTGATCAAGCTAATCAAGCTGATAAAGCTCAAAAAATATTATGTTTAAAACATCACGTCGCGGATTTTTAGTAGGTTGTTCAAGTGCCATCGCCTCGATGGCTGGTTCCAAAATGGGCCGAGTCGTATTTGGTAGCCCAGAAGACGAACCCAATCAAAATATTATGATCGTCATCTTCTTACGGGGTGGTTGTGACGCTATCAACTTTATCACCCCAATTGGCGGAGATGACCGAGGACATTATGAGGCGGCACGCGATAGTTTGCGTTTACCCGTCTCTGGCGAAGGATCTTTGTTGCAACTTGGCACTTCAAGTTTAGGGCTTCATCCAAGAGCGGCACCTCTGCACGATTTATTTAACGACGGAAAGTTGGCCCTAATTCCGGCCACCGGCATGCACTCCAATACGCGCAGCCATTTTGATGCGATGCAGTACATGGAATTGGGAACCCCGGATAACAAAGCGGCCACATCTGGCTGGCTTACCCGCCATCTGCAAACCAGCAACTTGCCTTGGCAAGATGATATGATGCCGGTTCTCGGCGTGGGCGATATTAGCCCAACATCGCTATCTGGCACCTATAACAAGGTTTCGATGAGCAATGTAAGCGACTTCCGCATGGACCGCGGTTTTAGCCCAGAACGAGATTTACAACGGTCATCACTCCGGTCACTCTATCGTCGCAAAAACTCAGTCGTCCATAATTCTGGCTTAAATGCGTTAGATGCGGCCGACATCGTGCAACTTAACAGCATTGGCGGTTACACCCCAGAAAACGGAGCTGTGTATCCAAATAATGGATTTGGTAATCAGCTCAAGTTGATCGCTCAAATGATCAAGTTACAGTTGGGGATGCGGATCGCCACGATTGACCTTGGTGGCTGGGATACCCACGAAAATCAAGGGTACGGCAATCCAACAGCCGGCTATTTTGCAGATCGTATCGGCATGTTGTCTGAAGGAATGAAAGCGCTGTACGAAGATCTAAATGGCTCACAACCTGGCACCGACTTCAGTAACCGGATTAGCGTCGTTTGTATGAGTGAATTCGGCCGTCGCTTAAAAGAAAACGACAACCGTGGTACCGATCACGGCCACGGCGGATTCATGATGGTGATGGGTGGCGAAACCAACGGTGGGCTTCACGGCCAATGGCCCGGTTTGCACACCGATCAGCTTTATGACAATGCTGACCTAGCTGTCACCACAGACTATCGTCGTGTGTTGAGCGAGCTGGTGATTCGCCGCTTTGGCAATCCAAACATCGGCACCATCTTCCCTGAATACGCCGATTACAGCCCGATGAATTTGGTTCAAGGTGTAGACCTCACTCCGAACTACGAACCGATCACGATTGATATTCCGGATCAGTTTGATAAACGTGCGTACTTACCCACAGTAGTGCGCTAGTGGTAAGAAAGACTCTTTAAAATAGTTTGTCTTTATTTGCAATCCCAGCTTCGACAAGCTCAGCTTACCCTATTATGGTGTAGACTGAGCTTGTCGAAGTCGGGCTCGCACTAGCACTCAAACTTTAGTTTCTTATTTTACGAAATACCAAATCCGAAAAAACAAAAAATCCTGTAAGTCAGGCGTTTGCCCGATTTACAGGATTTTTTTGTATCTCCCTGGATTTTTTGCGAGCCTACGCAGCCGCCATTTCAATAAACATCCGATGGAGTCGATCGTCTCCAGTTAGTTCAGGATGAAATGATGTGACAAGCCAATTGCCCTGCTTTGCGGCCACGGCCGTCCCATCAGCTAATGCAGAGATAACCTCAGTATCTTCGAGAGTATCTACCAATTTAGGTGCGCGGATAAACACGGCCGGGAAAGGAGCCTCTCCTTCTAAGCCAGCAACATCTAAATCAACCTCAAAGCTGTCTACTTGTCGGCCGAAGGCGTTGCGTTCAACAACGATGTCCATCACGCCTAACAACGGCTGATCCATGCCAATTTCTTTGGCCATGAAGATCATACCGGCGCAAGTGCCCCACATCGCCTTTTCGGCCGCAAATTGGCGCAACGGCTCCATGAGGTCATAAATGACGGCCAATTTGCCAATGGTGGTACTTTCTCCACCGGGAATAATTAGACCGTCGAGCCCCTCAAGGTCGGCCGGTAACCGAACCTCAACCGCCTCTACGTCTAATCGATTGAGCATGTTGATATGCTCGTGAAATGCCCCTTGCAGAGCTAAAACCCCGATTTTCATCATCAAAAAGAAAAGAGATAAGAGAATAGAGACAAGAGGCGATTTTCTTCTTGCCTCTCATCTCTTTTCTCTGGTCTTGATTACCAGCCGCGGGTAGAAAGTTGTTCTTCAGTTGGCAAGCTGCTGACGTTGATGCCCACCATCGCTTCACCCAAGTTTTCGCTAACTTTCGCTAGGATTTCTGGGTTGTTGTAATGGGTTGTTGCTTCAACAATCGCGCGTGCACGTTTGGCTGGGTCGCCAGATTTGAAGATACCTGAGCCAACAAATACGCCGTCTACACCGATTTGCATCAGTAGCGCCGCATCAGCTGGGGTAGCGATACCACCGGCCGCAAAGTTAACCACGGGCAAGCGGCCCAATTCGCGCGTTTGCATCACCAATTCAAATGGTGCGCCGATCTCTTTGGCGAAGGTCATTACCTCTTCTACTGGCATTCCTTGCAATTTGCGGATGTCAGATAGAACGGTGCGTGCGTGCCAAACAGCGTGAACAACGTCACCCGTTCCAGCTTCACCTTTGGTACGGATCATCGCTGCACCTTCGCCAATACGGCGGAGGGCTTCACCCAAGTTGCGGCAACCGCAAACAAATGGGATTTTGAAGTCATGTTTGTAGATGTGGTATTCCTCATCGGCCGGGGTGAGTACTTCACTCTCGTCGATGTAGTCTGCACCAATCTCTTGCAAAATTTGGGCTTCTACGAAGTGACCGATACGGGCTTTTGCCATCACAGGAATCGAAACAGCTTCGATGATCCCTTTGATCATGTCTGGGTCAGACATACGAGCTACCCCACCATCTTTACGAATGTCGGCCGGAACCCGCTCTAGGGCCATAACGGCACAAGCACCCGCTTCTTCAGCGATTTTTGCTTGTTCTGGGGTTACCACGTCCATGATAACGCCACCTTTCAACATTTGGGCCAAGCCAGCTTTTACTTTGAAGCTACCTACTTCGCCACTGCTCCCGTTTACACCATTTACGCCATTTGCGTCGCTCATGAGAACCTCCATGAAAGTCTAGTTTTGCACCGTGCAAAATCAGACGAAATAAAATTTTGAATGTAGGGAATTTTAGAAATCTGAGATTCAGAATTCAAGGGAATTGGTCTAGTCATTATTTGAATAATTTGATTTTCCACTAGACCAATCAGCTATTGTAATTAAACTCAAATCCTATTTTCGATGCTTTTAAAGTCTTTTGACACCGCCAAACCGACTGACTATAATCGCTTTTTAATGAGAATATTTAGCGGCTATGGTGAAATGGTATCATCCCACCTTCCCAAGGTGTTGTTA
>JAHDGV010000630.1 GCA_020631655.1 Chloroflexota bacterium
GCCCCTCGCCACCCGCACCAACCTCATGATCAACGTATTACTCCTAAACGCAAGTTACGAGCCACTGTCGATCGTGCCACTTAAGCGGGCGATGTCCCTCTGGGTGCGCGGCCGGGTAGATGGCGTGTCTGAAGATGCAGTTGAGGTCCGAGCGGCCGAAAGTGGTGTCCATTTGCCTCGGGTGATTCGCTTGCGCAAGTATGTGAATGTCCCTAGGAGAAAGGCCCGCTGGAGTCGCATGGGCGTTCTGCGTCGAGACGGTTTCACCTGCATTTACTGCGGTATCAAAGCAGGTGAGATGCAAAAAGGGCGCATCTTGGGACAGCGTGATTTTACGATTGACCATGTGGTGCCAAAGAGTCGGGGCGGCAAGAATGCATGGGGCAATACGGCCTGTGCGTGCGAACCGTGCAACGGCCGGAAGGGTAACCGTCTGCCGCATGAAGCGGGGATGAAGTTGCTCTGGGAACCAAAGATTCCACGTGTGGATTATTTGGTTGCGGCCGGAGAAGTTCCCGACAGTTGGAAGATTTATTTAGAGGTGTAGCGAAGGGGCGGGGTGGCGGAGTTGCGAAGAATGTTGGGTGAAAAGACCTGACCTCGCCACTCGCCACCCCGCAAACCTCGCCACAAAATATGGAGAAAGCCTAATGACAAAGTTAGCAGAAGCATTAATTCTACGAGCTGACGCACAAAAGCGATTGGCTCAACTACGGGGTCGACTATTACGGGTGGCAACTGTCCAAGATGGTGAAACACCTGTTGAAGACCCACGAGTTTTACTACGAAGCATCGATCAGACATCTAGCACATTGCTAGATCTGATTCAGCGGATCAACCAGACCAACAGCCAAACGGCTTTTGGCGAGGCTGGTACGCTAGCGGACGCATTGGCACAGCGAGACATCCTGAGCCAGCGAGCGGCCGTGTATCGACAGCTTGCAGAACAAGCGTCTGCAACAAACGTCCGGTACAGCTTGTCTGAAATCAAGATGGTTCCAACTGTTGAAGTGCAGGAAATGCAACGACAGGCGGACCAGCTAGCGATCGAATATCGAGAGCTAGATGCGTCGATTCAGGCGGCTAACTGGACGGTTGAACTTGTTGAGTAGTTAGTTTTCAGTGACCAGTGATCAGTATCGGTTAGCATACCGACTGGTCCCTGATCACTGGCTACTTTTTAGACTAAACGGAACGAAGTTCCGTGCGTAAGCGTAGGGCTCAACAAGTTGAGCTAAACAGAACGCAGTTCTGTGAGTAAGCGAAGCGACAGAGTCGGTAACCTAATTTTGAAAAGCGAGTGCAACCTTACACCCATTGGGTGGGCCCAACTGTTAATTGGATATACATCGTGAGGGGTCACGACTCAGGCGAAAGCCGCACAGTGTAAACCCAGTAATGTCACAGTGGTATCGGGTACAGTTTATTGTTACTACCATGTGCTGATTTTGATTTTAGGTGAGGGTGGGTACGGGGACAAAGGCCATCTTCAAAGTTCTTTTTCTGGAATATTATTTTTTGAAGATGGCTGTGAGGCCGCAGGCCGTCGTAGATAGCCGTTGGATTTATCCAAATGGCGGGGTAGAATTTTCGAAATCAACCTTCGCCGTGAACATAAATGTTCTGGCTATTTATGACGCCCTTCGGGCTAGTAAACCCCTATGGCCTATTGGCAACTTTATTACCACATCGTTTGGGCTACAAAATATCGGGAACCTACCATCACACCAAAACGTGAAGAAGCTTTGTTTAACTTTATTCGATCAAAAGCTTATGGTTTAGGGGGAACAGTACAGCTACGGATCAGGTATGGGCTGGGGGCTATCGTACGGATTTCTGTGGTGGCTTTTGGGGCCGGGCACGCTCTTTTTTGTTCTCCTGCGACAACCGGTTGATTGGTCGATTCTTGCAACGGCCGATCGCTTTCCAGCTTTGGTAGGCCATCTGCTGTACGGCATGGGGCTGGGGCTGTTTTATCAATATTTGATTCGGCGGTACGACACGCATGAACACAGTGCGGAAGGGAAGCCTCACGTACATCAAACAGCCGGATCACCGGCCGCGGCTCTGTGGGCGGTCACGCTCCTCATCGGCATCATGCTTCCGCTTTTATTGGGGACTACATAATGGTCGGTAAGGGCGCAGATAATCGCAGGAAAAGCAGATCATAATGCAAAAACTTACAGCGATTAACTCGCCCGATTGTCCACTAAAAAGTTTCTGCATAGGCATAGCAAGATGTTTGTCTAATTGCCTCCAGAGTTGCTTCCTTCAGCACTATCGGGCGAGTTAATCCAACCTGATTGCCAAGGCTTCGCCAGCAATCAGAGGATTATCTGCGCCCTTACACCAGATAGTTCATAAGCCTACAACCAAATTTTTATCAAACCAAATATTTTATTTATGGGGTTCAAGTCATTGTTTCACGTATGAACAAAACGACCTGCATCCCGAGGAGAAACCCCATGAACAAAAAGAGTCAACGTCCTTTTGGCACACCTGGCGGCCGTCAACAAGACGCCCCCGGCGGTGAATCCGCCTTTTTGACAGGTATTCGCATGAAAGGACATCATGGACATTCAACAAATCAGGGAGATTCAAGAATTGACCCTTCT
>JAHDGV010000631.1 GCA_020631655.1 Chloroflexota bacterium
GAAAAAATTGAGGCTGTCGCCCAAGCGATTACAGTCCATGCTGGGCTGTGGCGCGATAAGCCGCTGAAAGATTTAAATGATCAGATTTTGTGGGATGCGGATAAGCTGACAAAAATCGGTTTGACGGCCGCTTTTCATTGGATACCGAATGACATGGTTCGGCCGGATACGACCCATACGGTGAGTAGCATCATCAAGCGGGGGCGCGACAATGCTTGGCAAGAAAAAACGGTTGCCAGTTTTCACACAGTGCCTGCCAAAAAGGCCGGAGCCGCTCGGTTAAAGGCGTTGCGTAAATTGTGGCGACAGTTGGAGCAGGAGCTACGCGGCAATGACTTGTAGTGGGGAATGACTCACTTCGTGGTTATTGGGTTGCAATTTTCAACTTCACCCCAGACGCTTGATAAGTTCGCATTTTTACAGCAAGTTGCACCACTGATTTAGCCGCTTCGCGCGGGTTTGTCCCCCCATCCGCAAAAATATTGCTAATCACATCCCGATCTGCATCGGTTTTCCCCTTTTCTGGCTTATATCCCATGTAAACGCTCAGGCTGTTTGCCCGCCCCAACCCAGGGCGCTCCCCGATCAACAGGATGACCACATCTGGTTGAAGCAACTCTCCAATGTCATTCATGATACCAACACGACAATATTTTATGTGGAAAGGCGTTCCCACGGTCAACCCGGCCGCAATCGCTTCGAGTTGGATCGCGGGTAAAAGCTGAGCCAAATTCGCCTCAACGGCCGCAGAACTCAATCCGTCTCCCACCGCAATTTGGATGTTCGGTCGTTTGTCACATTTTTCAGTGATGGTTCGTTTGGCCTCATCATTCAACTGTCGGCCGAAATCAGGACGCAGTAGATACTCTTCTTTTCCACCGGTAATATTGGTTTGAACCGAAAACAAATCAAATTCATCCAATAAGTCTTGATCAATATCTCGATACAGTGCATCTTGCGTGACCGCATGATCACCCTGAAAAAGGAGTAACGCCCCAGTTTTAACCCGTGGTCCAGCCCGTCCGACCCCGATTCGGGTCCCGGCCGCACGAATCATTTCAGGCAAAATATCAGGATTAGATGGGGCTTCGGCCTGCGGCTGATAACGCTGTTCGTCTGTTGTCGGATCAGGTAGATCGATGCGAAAATCGGATAGATCAGGTTGTTCTAGTTCAGGTTTTTTCATTTTAATTTGCCTGTGGTTGACCTGTAAAAAATGTCGGATCTCCAGCTTTTTTAGTCAGGATGCCGTTTTCCATTAAACCAATTGATTCTAGCCACTGTTCAAATTCTGGGGCCGGACGGAGCTTAAAAAGTTGGCGCAAGGTTGGGATATCATGAAAAGAGGTGGTTTGATAAGAGAGCATTGAATCGTCCCCCATCGGCACCGCCATGAAATAATGACAACCGGCCGCAGTCAGTAGCATCGCCAAGGTTTCAAGATCGTTTTGATCCGCCCGAGCATGGTTTGTGTAACAGGCATCTACCCCCATGGGAACACCGGTCAATTTCCCCATGAACAAATCTTCCAGACCCGCACGCTGTATTTGGCGGGCATCATAGAGATATTCAGGACCGATAAATCCGACGACGGTGTTGACCTGAAACGGATTGTAGCGCTTTGCAAGACCATAATTGCGTGCCTCAAGGGTCAACTGATCCCACCCATTATGAGCATCGGCCGAAAGAGCTGATCCTTGCCCCGTTTCAAAATACATAAAGTTTGGCCCGGCCGGGACACACAGCTTCTTGGCTAACTCGTAGGCCTCATCCAACATGCCTACCGAGATCCCAAAGGAGTCATTCCCTTTTTGTGAACCCGCAATCGATTGAAAAACCAATCCAACCGGAGAGCCCGCCTGCATGCATTTCATTTGGGTCGTGACATGCCCTAATACGCAGTTTTGTGTGGGAATGCGCCACTTGTCGATGATGTCATAGGTCATATCAAGCAGCCGAGAGACAGAATCATATGTATCATCCACCGGGTTGATTCCGATGACAGAATCACCGGTTCCATACGACAGACCTGCATAAATCTCAGCCCGGATCCCTTCTGGCGAATCGGTTGGATGGTTGGGTTGCAGACGACTCGATAGAGTGCCTGCTACGCCAATTGTGTTGTTGCAATGGGCCGTTACCCGAATTTTGCTGGCCGCATAAACCAGATCAAGGTTAGACATCAGTTTGGTGACGGCCGCGATCATCTCGGCCGTCAGCCCCTGCGAAACATGACCAATCATCTCGGGTGTGGTGGTATCTTGCAGAATCCATTCGCGCAGGTCACCGACGGTCCAATGCTTTACCCCTTCGTAGGCGCTCTCATCAACAGCATCTTGGATCACACGGGTCACTTCGTCTTGATCATAGGGGACGGCCGGACTGGCGCGTAATACCCACAATGGAACTTCGGCCAGAACCAAGCGTGCCGCAATTCGCTCAGCGGCCGTATTTGCTGCTACCCCAGCAAGACGATCCCCCGATTTCTCTTCATTGGCCTTCCCCATGAGAAGCCGAATATCGGGGAATTCGTAGGTTTTGCCATGCAATTTTGTTCGTAAAAGCATCGCTATAGCATAGTGGAATGTTTGGTTGTCGCCCAATTCAGTTT
>JAHDGV010000632.1 GCA_020631655.1 Chloroflexota bacterium
ATCGGGGTGACGGGGAACAAAGCGGCCAACGAGCTGTGTTCTGAGTCAGATTTGGTGATTACGATTGGTAGTCGCCTGAACGACTTTATGACCGCTTCGACTACCGCCTTTGCCAACCCAGATGTGAAATTTATCAACATCAACATCGCTGAATTTGATTCACACAAGCAAGGTGCTTTGCCACTAACTGGTGATGCACGGGCTACGCTAAATCAACTTTCTCAAATGCTTGAAGGATGGGGTGGCACAGAGTCTGCCTATCGCAGTCGTGCAAAAACGTTAGCTCAAGAGTGGGATGAAATCGTGAGCGGCTACTACAACGCTGAACTTGAACCGTTGCCATCACAATCTGAAGTGTTGGGTGCGGTTAACACCTTCTGTGATGACACAGACGTGATCGTCAATGCGGCCGGATCTGCCCCTGGCGATCTCCATAAACTGTGGCGCACAACCGATCCAAAGCAATACCATCTCGAGTACGGTAACTCCTGCATGGGGTATGAAATTGCCGGTGGGATCGGGATTAAAATGGCGGCCCCCGAGCGGGAAGTGTACGTCGTGGTCGGTGATGCGTCTTATCTCATGATGCCGTCTGAAATTGTGACTTCGGTGCAAGAGGGGACCAAGCTGGTCATCATTTTGATCAATAACAACGGGTATGCCTCGATTGGCGCACTGTCTCGTTCGGTTGGTGATGATGGGTTTGGCACGCGCTATGCATTTAAAAAGGATGGCAAACACCGTGAGGATAAAGACGGCTACGACGTTGATTTCTTGCCCATCGACTTGGCGGCAAACGCTGAAAGTTTAGGAGCCCACACGTTCCGCTGTAAAACGGTGGCCGATGTGCGTCAGGCGTTGCAAGATGCAAAAGCGATCGATCGGACTTGTTGCATCTATGTAGAAACAGATCGTTACGCCGGAGCACCTGGCTATACGTGGTGGGATGTGCCGATTGCAGAGGTTTCGACCAACGAAGGAACTCAACAAGCGCGCGCGGATTATGATCCGGCCGTGAAGAACGAAAAGCATTTCAATTGATCGTAGGGGTGAGATACTGCTTAATTGCAGACATGACATAATCAATCGAGTTTAAGGATCTCACCCGACGGCATTGAAATATTTTACGGTTATCAAAAACGTTGCATTTCGTCGGGCGAGATTCACCTGAAACTTGATCTCACTCAAAGATCGTTCGGGCGTATCTCGCCCCTGCCAAGAGGTCTTATGATTCCCCCATACTTTTCAGAGGAAGATGTAAAGCTAAGCGATTTGGAAGCTTTGTGCTCCCAATCGACAAAGTTAGCCGACTACCCATGCGCGGCCGACGTGCAGAAAAACATCCTGATTTACAGCTATGCGGATTGTGTTGCGATGCTGGATGGGGGAGAAAAAGAGCAGGCTCTGCGCGCGGAAATCACCCGAGCTCTAAAAGATGGACCGGGCGTGATTGCGATCAAAGGGGCGGTTGACCCGGCCGTTGTTGATAAATCGACCGAGATGTTTTTTGACATCATCAAACAGGAAAAAGCGGCCGGGAGCGGACAGGGGGATCATTTTGGGAACAACGAGCGGGTCTGGAACTCTCTACAAAAAGCGTGTGAGTACGACCCTGCTCTGTTCATCGACTACTACAAAAATCCGTTGATGGCGTTGGTGTGTCAGGCATGGCTTGGCCCCAACTACCAGATGACGGCGCAAGTTAATAATGTGAAGCCGGGAGGCAAAGCACAATCTTCCCACCGTGATTATCATCTTGGCTTTCAGTCAGGTGATACGGTTTCCCAATATCCAGCCCACGCACAAATGATGTCCCAGTATCTGACGTTGCAGGGTGGCATTGTGCACGGGAACATGCCCTTAGAAACCGGCCCGACGCTGTTTTTGCCCTATTCGCAACAGCTCAAGGCTGGCTATTTAGCATACACCCGGCCGGAATTTAGAAACTATTTCGACAAAAACCATGTTCAAATCCCATTTGAAAAGGGTGACATGATGTTTTTCAGCCCGGCTTTGTTTCACGGAGCGGGGAACAATGTGTCTGAAAATGATCGATTGGCCAATCTGGTGCAAATTTCATCAGCATTCGGCCGAGCGATGGAAACGATTAACCGCACCAAAATGATGGCGGCCGTCTACCCAGCTTTAAAAGTCCGAAAGGACCAAGGCACCATCTCAGAGCGCGAAATCCGAGATACGATTGCCTGTGTGGCTGAAGGCTACTCTTTCCCGACAAATCTTGACTCAGACCCTCCAATCGGAGGCAATGCCCCAGAAACAGCCGCACAAATGATGCACAAAGCATTGGCGCAAGGCTGGGATTGGGATCAGCTTGAAGCAGAATTGGCGGCATACGCCAAGCGCAGACTAGCATAAAAATAAATTTAAACTTCATCATATTAAGGAGAGTGATTGGTCAACTGATGTTGCTTAAAAAGCTAACAGCCAATGGCCAAAAGCTAACAGCTAATTATGATTCAAATCGCGAACGCACCCTGCTCATGGGGTGTCATTGAAAATACGGAAGGTGAGCGCAAGACTTACCTCGATGTGATTAACGAAATGTCGGCCGCAGGCTACGTGGGGACGGAGCTAGG
>JAHDGV010000101.1:0-10170 GCA_020631655.1 Chloroflexota bacterium
GGGGAATGATCACTCCCGACAAGTTTGGGCATGTTTGAAATCAAGGTGGCAAAGATGGGTGCCTGCGCCAAGCCGGACAAAGCCAACCCGATAATAGCGATCACCGGCCGGTTGGGGAAAAGGAGCAACACGACAGACGCCGTCGTCCCAATCAGGCAGATGCGCAACCAACGGTCAACCGACAACCAATGAGAAATCACTCCAAAGATAAATCGGCCGGCCGTAAACGTTCCCCAATACACAGCGACCCACACCCGCGCCAGCTCGTCGCTAATACCGCGCGATTCAGTGAAAATGGTGAACGACCACTGCCCTAAAGCAACCTCAATCCCCCCATACACAAAGAAGAAGGCGATTGCGATCCAGACCACTCCTTTTGAAAGTGTTTCCCGGCCGCTGACTTCAGACTCTTCACTGGCATTTTCTTTGATCGCTTTTGCTTCATCTCCCGCTTCAGGGTTACTGGCAAAGGGGCGTAAGATCATCTGAAAAACAGCGATCAGTCCAATTAGCACGGCAAAAACAAACGCCCCACCTCGCCAAGAGTTAAATCCTTGTGCCACGACCAGTGAAATGATCAAAGGGCCAACAGTCGCTCCGATCCCAAAAAAGCCATGGAACCAGTTCATGATCCGCTCGTCGAAACGGGCGGCCGTAATCGTGTTACCCGTTGCATCTACGGTGCCTGCGGCCCAGCCACCGATCAAAGCCAAGGCGACTAAAATTGGCCAAGATGGGGTTAGCCAATAGCCAAATAACGACAGCGAAAATACGATGAGCGAGATGGCAAGCAAGCGACCGCCCCCAAACCAGTACATAAACCGGCCGTTGAATGCACCGGAAATCAAGTGACCGACGGTACCCGCCATCAGTAGCCACCCGATTGAGTCTTGGCGCAGACCAAACTCGTCGCGCATGTCGGGCCAACCCACGCCGGTGATGGCACCCGGCATGCCAAACATCATGATTGAGACAAAAAGAAACGCGATCACTAGGATCGCGCCGGAACTATATTTTTTCATGCGGGAATTTTACCACCCACTGGCTCGAAAAACAGAATTGAGCAAGGCAGATCGCTCGGCCGGTGTCATCTCTCTCGGCCGTGAGTAATGCTCAATCAAGCCGGTCCAGAGTTCTACACTGATCAACCGGCCGTCATAAATCACATACTCATCGATGAACATTTGACGCGTACCGAGGCTAAACATCTGGTCAAAAAATAGATTGCCCAACCCGTAGTGGATAAAACTGCCGTTCTGAAAAGCAAAGGCCTGAGGATGATGTGATTGACTGCCTGAAACGGCCGCGGCTCCCGCATCTGCCATCGCCCCAAAGTCACGCTTTTGCCCCGCAGTGGCTTGGTAGCTGTAAATCTCCTCATATTGGAATGTCGAAATCACGACATAGCCTTCAGATGATAGCCGTGAAATGAGCGCGATCATCTCACCTAAATCGCCACATTTGGCCGTTCCCGGCCGGTCGGCCGTCGCCCACGCCCCTACGGGGCCATACGAATTGCATCCTACAAAAGCGATCTTGTTTTCATTGTGATAGACATATGCAGGTTGGAACGCATCGCTGTGATTAATGCCACCGCCGTAGTAATTCATTCCGGCCGCCTTGTATTTATCGAGCGAGCGGAGCATCGCCCCAGTTCCATAATCATTAGAGTGATTACCGGTCACCTCAACCACGTCGACACCCAAATGGGTAAGCAAATCAAAATACTGATCTCTAGAGCAAAATGTCACGCTTTGACTAACCGCGTTCGGGAACGGGCAGTTTTCTGCAAACGGAACCTCGTTGCTCACATGGGCCACATCGGCCGCCTGCATAATCGGGGCCACCACTTCGCCGGGGAACAAGATACCCGCATATTCCATTTGGGCCGCCGTGGCTCGCACCAACGCGGTGACACCGGTCATGGCAACCCGAGTCATCTTTTGGCTATCCCGATTGGTAATTTCACCTACGCTAGTTTTCAATATCTGAACCAGTTCTGGATCACCAGAGATCCCAATTTGCAAAGCCAAGGGGTAAGTGGCCACATCAAGCTCTCTCTTTAAAGGAGATTGGCCGTTCACCTCAAAAACTTTCAAATCAGGTGTCAGCGCGTCAAAAGGGACGATGGCAAGACTGTTTCGGACCGACCATACGGTTGATGCGATCTCTTCGGCCGGTAAAGCTTGAATCTGTGGGAACACCGTTTGCCAAATCGCTACCGTTTCCGGACTACCAAATAGCTGATTCACTTTTAGCTCATCCATCGAAATGCCGTCACGGACGGTAGGAAAAGGGGCAACAACCGCATAGACCAAACTCCCGATCGGCTCCCCTTGGGTCAGACTGATCTGTAAGTCGGCCTCTCCTTCTATTTGTACAAACTGGTCGGAGGGCAAGGCATCGATGGCTCCCAAATAACCGGCCGGAATCAACCCATCAATCTGGATGGTGCTTGGAGCAGGTGTAGGTGTGGCGGTTGGTGGCGGGATTGACGTACTTGTGGGGCTTGCCGTTGGCGCAGGAGTTTCAATTGCAAGCCCGACCGACTCGGCCACCGTAGGTACGGCCGAATCTAACCCTGTGGCCACCTTTGATGTAGTTAAATTTGATCTATCGCTTTGATTCTCGGCACAACTCAGCAGAATGCATCCCAAAATAGCAAGGCAAAATAAACGTCCCAATCTTTTTAATTTCACAACAACACTTTTCAACTCCTCTGTAATTAGCTAAAAAAAGGTAACACAACTTTTAAGCTCTGCCCAGCTTAAATAGGTTCGTGAACAATGACTAAAAGATCATTCTGCCCAGTTTTTTTGTGATAGAGTAGGAGCCACTCAAATAAGAAACATGCCTCCTTTTCGATCAAGTTTATTCAAATTTATTCTCTTCATCACCGCAACAACGATTGCGCTTACCGGCTGTGGGCAAGAAGAGCCAGAAGTTGTCGCAACCGATGAGCCTGTAACGGTTTTTACCCCTACGCCTGAGCCAACCTTGACCCCTTTTCCAACCCCGGCGGGGCCAACGGCAACACCGGCCGCTACGTTGGAACCAACCCCCACAGGAATCCCGGCATGGTATACGGGGGTGTTTGCCGATGTTCCAAGCGGACTGGGGCAGTTGAGTGAATCGAATCAAATAGAGGCACAACTTGATCCAAATCTACCGGCCGTCGACCGTTTCCCGGCCCACGATTTGTATTTGCTAACCGACTGGCCAATTACAGATTTAATCGAACAGCCCCGAATTTTGGCCTTCCCCGCTCGTGACTATGCGAGCATAAATGTGCATGCTCAAAGTGAAATCGAGGCTTTAAAGCAGCTTCTGTCAGAACCAGAACAGATTGAATCCCGAACCAATCTGCCATTTTTACCGGTTAAAAGTAGTCCTCAAGCATTTACAACGCTGGCTCAACAGCTACCTTCTCGTAACGGGGATGGAATCCGCTATGTCACATGGTATCCAACACAAACGGAATCAAATCAATCGGTTGAATTGGTTTACACGTGGCAGGGGTTGACTCAGAACGGCCGCGGGGTTGTCTCAGCCGTTTTCCCCATCAGTGCACCCGACCTCCCCCCTCCGCCAAACACCGGCTCATTAACAGATTTTGAGCTATGGACGGCCGAGGTCAAAAGCATAATTGAGCAATTGCCCGACTCCAGCTTCACCCCATCACTGCAAGAGTTAGACCAGCTGGCAAGCTCCATCTTTGCCCAACTGCCGGAGCCAGAGCTTCTGTTTGATACCAACGGCAAAGTTGATTTAACAATCGTTTATCCACGCAACGGTGGGCAAACAATCATAGGCCAATCTCTAGAGATTGAAGGGTATCTACAGCCAGGATCTGAACAGCCGGTTGAGTTACTTCTTTTAAATGGTGACAAAACAATTGCGGCGCAAACCGTTGTCTCCAGCTTAGATGGCTGGTTCCAAACCAGTTTGTCTATCCCCATCAATATTCAGGGGAACGTTGAACTTGTGGCGATTAGCGACAATCAAACCACAGATGTTGCAATCAGTTTGGTTGAAAATCCGAACGCTCTTTCCCAATCAATCACTTTAGACCGGCCGACCAGCAGTCAGGTCGCTGTAGCGAATTATTTCCTATTTTTTGAAGGGAGCTTGAATACCAAACTGGTCGATGACACGCTTACATTTGGATTAGCCATCGACAATTGCCAGACAGTGGTGGCCAAGCAAAGTCTCACCCTTTTACCAGAGGATTCATTTTGGCACGGGACGCTCCAAGTCCCCAATGGGATCAGCGGCCCAGCCTGTGCAATCGCTTGGACCGGCACCTACGGGGAGCCTGACTGGCGCGAAATTCAAGTTCCGCTCGAAGTTTTAGCAGAAGCACCTTCTACGCCGGAGATCATCGTGGGCAATCCTCAAAATAGCCCGCTATTCCCCGGCCAAATAAGCACAATTTACGGTACAGCCACACGGCCTGCCAACAGTCAGATTTTGGTCACGGCTTTTACAAAAGATGAGTCTTTCAACGCCGACTACTCTGTCAGCGTTCAAGAAAATGGGTATTGGGAGTTTGAAGTTGCAATACCAACTGAAGCCACCGGCCGCCTATTTTTAGACCTGCAAATCGAAGGAGATGATGACTTCAACAGACTGATCAGCCTCCCTATTCAAACCCCCTAGTTTTTCCTCCGCCGCCTTACTTCCCGTACATTACAAAAATTCAAACGATTCGATTTTTTCCGCTTTTTCGGCCGGAGCCTTACTCTTTTCTATCTCAATTTAATCGTCATCTTCACATCTGTCCAAACCACAAAAGTTATAATGACTACACCTCTAGGTGGGGGATTTGTGTGTACTAAATTGGGCACTACCAATTTAATCATGTGTGCTGTTTCTGGAAGAGGCAGATCAATTAAACGTCTGAAACGTTTATGCAGGTTGGAATTTTTGCTCTTCTAAATTACGCCTAATTTCGATCCCGTTCGGGTCTGTACGCATAAATACAAATGCTTTAGGTTAGATTATGCAAAACAAATTGGTCACGGCTTCATACATTCATAAAGATACAGGGATTAGTGGCTCTGCTCATGCAGTATCAGCTACACTCAACACAGGAGAGGGTCTTGACCTCCACATCGCAGCGATCTCTCAAAAAATTAATCCCAAAGAAGATGGGGACACCCCGCGTGTCGCGCTCATCTCCTTCCTTACCGGCCTACAGAGCCGCAAAGACAGTAAGATCGAGAATATTATTTCTGGGGGAGTGGTACAGGCAGCTGATTCGGTCAAAAAATTTATTGAACGGCGTGGGGGAAGTCCATGTAGCCTAACGGCCGCCATCATCCACAACAAAGAGCTTTTCACGATTCAAATTGGCTCCGGCAAGATTATTCTGCGCGAAAGCCAAGACCTAGTTAACCCCAACGAAGATAAAGAGAAAATCTATTCAACTCCGGTTTTATTGGGCGAGGCAGACACCTTCCCACTAGACAAAATCAATCTAAACCACGTTGGCACAATTACCCCAACCCAATCCTCGGCCGTGATTGTGTGCCAAGCCACGCTTGCTACCAACATCTTGGAGCAAGATGTTGCCTTTAACGAAGTCTTCGAAAATATTTCTGCCAAGCACCAAGTTCGTGCAATCCCTAAAAAATTGGCCGAGTGGGCTAAAACAAACCTACAAACAGATGAATTAACACTAGCCTCGATTCATACCCAGCGGAGCAACTACGTCGACTTCTTCACCATTTCAGAGTCACTCTTAACCTCTTCAGACGACATCGCCACCACATTCGTCCCATCAAAAAAGAATCAAACCATTTCCACCATCAACGGAACCGTTGAAGAGGAAGTTGAAAGTGATTTAGCCAGTGGTGATGATTTGATCATTGATGACCCAGATTCATCAGATCCAATCGAAGAAGGGGTGGAAGTTTTAGTGCCTCATGTAAAGGCTGAAGGTGTAACGGCCAGCTTAAGCTCTGTTTTTGATGAAGGACCTGAAACTGACGATTCAGAGTTTGACATCGATGATACGCAGGTGATGGATTTTACGGGCAAAGATTTACTACAGACACCGCCCACTGCAGAACCGGCCGAACAACCCATCGGACTCCCCGTTAGAGAAGCAACAACGGCTCAACCCAAACCATCAAACGGAGTACCTACCAGTAAAGAGCTTTTAATCGCAAAAGAAGCCGCAACAATCAAGACCGCCCCTATACAAGAAAAAGCCTTTGCTCCCGTACAGCCTAAGGGTGATGCGTTGGACTATTCTAAAACGCTCCTGTTTCCAGAGGGACTTGATGCAGCTGAAGAAATCGAAGAAAAAAATCTTTTATCCGAAACCCTTAGTAATCTAAACATTCAAAACGGTTATCTTCGAGGTGCAATTTTCTCCGTGGCTGCGCTACTAATTTTGACAACCGGCATTTTATTCGTTTGGAATTTAAGCGCTGGATCAGATTCAGAGGCAGAACCGGCCGATTCGATTGCTCTCAGCTCTGATCAAACAGTTTCAGAAGATGCGGATGCAGCGACCACAGACCAAGACTCATCACTTGACCAAAACGGTGGAGATGTTGCTGTTGCAACTGAGGATTCAAACGCAGAAGCACCAAACTGTGTTAATCCAGAAAACTCGTGCGAAACCGCTGAAGCTACTGAAGCTCCGGCTCAAGCAACATCTACTCCCCTACCAACCAGTACAAACACCCCTGTTCCGGCCGCTCCCACCGAAGAGCCGGTTGTAAATCCGGGGCTAATCGGCCGCGTGTTTGAATCATTCTCGAATTCGGGTGCGTTGCTGTTCCCGGGTGGGCAAGTCATTTCGAATTCAATCGCGTGGGTCGTTTTAACCGATCAGCAAACCGACTCTGATTTAGCAGATGAGGTTTACCTGCTCCCAGATTCGTCAATTTCATTCTCAGATGATCCCGATTCAACCTATTTTAACATCGAGCAGGGATCTTCAATTTTGATGCGATCAAATGACAATGTCATCACCGGTCGTTTAATCAACAGCTCTACCGGCCAGTTCAATGTCAACGAAGGATGCATGAGCATCGACTATGACACCGAAGCTCCAATTGTTTCAATTGCTTGCTACAACGGCAGTTGCTCGTGGAACGATACCGAATTGGGATCAGTTGAAATTGAATCGGGCAGTTTGATTACCTTTGATCCGGCCGATTTTGATCCTGTTTTACTAACCAATCCTCAACCAATTTCTGAGGAGAGCGTTTTAAATTATTTCGCAAACTTGGTCACCATCCCATCCGGTCGGTTTGTGAGTGATGCATGTTTAGCATCGTACTTACCCACGGTTGTAGAAGCTGAAGCGACTGAACCGGCGGCTTTACCAACCAACACACCGGTCACTCTGCCCACCGCAACGCCGACCAACCAGCCGGCCGCACAACAGCCGACGGCAACCCAAGTTCCGCCAACCTCGCCACCACCGGCCGCTACAGCTACCTCTGCACCACCAACCGCAACGGCGAACCCGCCTACGGCCACACCATTACCGCCAACTGCTACCGCAAACCCTCCAACCGCGACACCAGTGCCACCAACGCCAACCGAAGTTCCGCCAACACTGCCACCCGCAACAGAAACACCTGAACCGTTGCCACCACGACCAACGACAGCCCCAACCACAGCTCCCGATGGTTAAAAATCTTTTAGTATATAGGTCTCAAATTGGGGACACCTATCGCTTCAATTTTGGTTTTTTGAATCAACATTTTTGAAAAAGCGAGCACATCCCCAAAAATCGTAGTTTAACGCAAAGAGTTTCCATAAATTCCTGTGAATTTACTACAAAGAAATTCAATTGACTGGTAGAATTGGCGTTTGTCTAGACATAGGCCTACGGTTTTGGGTACTATATCATTTTAAAAAGACTATTTAGGGGTGAACACGCTCTACCTTAGAAGTAACAAAAGATGAGTACCTCCGTTAGATTGAATCTAACTAGCGGTTTTTGCGTTGCGGCATTTGCACCCAACATGTTTACACAGTGTCAACTATTTCTGAGATATTTCGCGGTGTCCATTTCGACATCGGTAACAGAGAATTATACGAAGATCGAGTCACTTCGGATCATATAACCACTGCAGGGGGTCTTAACCTAGATGTCGCTATTGTGGCTGACGGGGTTGGTGGGGAGAACAAAGGGGAGAGAGCTGCCCAAATAGCCGTTGACACCTCGTTGGCACACATTCGTCAAAGCGAAGAAACCCATATTCCTACGCTGTTAAAAGAAGCGGCATCTGCAGCAAATACGGCCGTGCACAGCGAATTCAGGAGCCATTCGGGAGCAAGTTGCACACTTTCAATCGCAGTCATTCAGGACCTAACAAAATTATTTATCGCCAACATCGGTGACAGCCGGGTCTACTTAGTTCGCAAAGGGGAGATGCTACAACTAACCCTTGACCACACATTTGGATACATTGTTCCCATCCAAGGAAAAATGAGCGTGGCCGACGCACGCAGCAATCCAAATGCAGATGTGATCATGCGTGCATTGGGTCCAAAAGCGAAAATGCCGGTTGATATCGGTTTTCATCATCTAGAGGACACGCAAACTTTAAAAGATTACAAAGCGGCCCAAGCCCTTGGTGAAGAAGGGATGGAGCTTGAAAAAGGGGACGCGATCATTGCCTGTTCAGACGGTCTCTTCAGAGCTTCACCGCAAGATGGCAAACCTGTTGTTCGCCTTGAAGAGTTCTTCCAAGTTCTAAACAGCCAAAAAGAAGGCCGGGCCGCGCGGGCCTTGGTCTCCTTTGCATTGGGCCGAGACGTTGATGACAATGTCTCCGTTGCCTTGCTCCAAACATCAGACCCGGCCGTCGATAATGCGGTACACATTCCCAAAGCCACAGCTGAGGCCAATGAGGCCAGCCGACGCTTAAGCCGATTGATGATGATCATCTTCGGATCTGTTCTCACCATTCTGCTACTCGCATCAGTTGTTGGATTTACGATCCTACGCCGTACGCAAAACGAGAGAGAGCGACAGCTTAATTTGCAAAATACCCGTTCAGCGCTAGCTCAGCTCCAAGAAAAACGCTTTAGACAAACCTCTGAAGCGGACACCCAAAACCTTTTAGCTACCAACGATATGTTGACACGCATACGTGAGGTAGACATTATCACAACCCAAACGGTTGAAGCGATCATTGAGGAAACGCAAGCTGCGATTCCGACCGAAACGCCAACCCCAACTCGTACCCCTCGCCCTCCCTTGGTTGAAAACCAGATCGGGGACTACTACTTGGGCAGGAACCCTCGGCCGAACATTTTGTTCGAGGATGATCGAATTTCAGCACCACAAAGATTGGAATTCCAGATCAATCACACAAACGAAGATCTAGAGTTTGCCAGCATTTATGGCTTCCCAGACAGTACGCTTGAATTTAATCAGGTTGATTCACAGATTGAGTTTGAGCTGTTTGAAGGGAGCGATATTTTCTTGGAGACCGGCCGGTACGAAGAAGGGGTTGAAGCAGAGCTTTCACCAGCCAAGGTATTCATTACCGTTTTAGGCGATTGTTTGGCAATCGATTACTCGATTGAAGAAGAAAAAATCGATGCCTTTTGTTTTGAGGGAACCTGTCGTGCACGAGTTGAGCGCGGTAATCGGATCCTGATCCCTGAAGGCAAGAAGATTACGCTGTTCCAAAACGAGTTGGATAAAGAGCCAGAATTCCGCAACATCACGGCCGTAGAGGCGTTACGCTATCAAAAATTACTTGAAGAAACGAGCACGGGGCAAGAAGATGTCAACGCTTGCTTGCTTGGCTACATCCCGCCGACACCAACACCTACGGCAACAGCAACCATCGTGATCGAGCGGCCGACGTTGGTACCGCCAACCAGCACGCCAACGCGTAATAGTGGTAGCTCAGGGAACAACGATGGTGGATTTGTGCCACCAGCGGCTACCCCAACTCGCCCAATACAAACGGTTGCACCAACGGCCACACCACGGCCGAATACGGCTACCCCAACCGTGCCAACCAGGACACCACCTCCCCTAGCTACCAGCACAGGGACACCACCTCCACTACCACCAACACTTCCACCTACGGCGACGCGCACTCCGATCCCATCGCGCACCCCTACCCCGTTGCCGACCAATACACCAACGCTAGTTCCAACTGATACGCTGGAACCAACTCC
>JAHDGV010000101.1:10270-14910 GCA_020631655.1 Chloroflexota bacterium
TGGAACCAACTCCGACCAACACGTTGGAACCAACTCCAACCAATACGTTGGAACCAACTCCAACCGAAATCCCGACAGAGATTCCAACTGAAATCCCAACAGAGATTCCAACTGAAATCCCGACAGAGATTCCAACTGAAATCCCAACAGAGATTCCAACCGAAATCCCGACAGAGATTCCAACCGAAGTTCCTACTGAAGTACCAACCGAAACTCCTGTGGTTTAGGACATTAAGGCTATCGATCTACCTTACGAAATCTTTTCTTCCTCGAGAAAGGAGTTAAAATTAAGTGCAATTGAAGGAAAACAGTGCACTATTATGTTAAACTCCTTCTCAGAGGGTCCTAGTACTGTATACATCAATCTTGCCTAAAGTCATCTCAGTGCTAAAACAATCAAATTAGATGATTTATTTGGTGAAACGGTTGTTTATTTTTTGAAGTAATCTTCCAATCCAAACCCACATATTCCTTTCTACTCATTCTATTTACTTAGAATTCCTGCATATAAAAATATAGTTTTCTTACTCAATATCTTCTTAAGTCATGACAGAAATCATTACGGGATTTTTCCAAAGTAACTCAAAATCAGGCACAGATGAGAGCGTTCTTTCTGGTCGTATTGACACGGCCGGAGGGCTTGAATTAGATTTAGCCATTTTTTCTGAGCTTGCAACTGTCGAAGGCCAGAACCTGCAACTACCTCAACTGGCTGTTGATTCTGTCATCGCATACATCCAGCAAAGTCCAGAAAGAGACGTTGCCGCCTTACTTTACAGAGCCGCCCAATATGCCAATCAAATCGTATATCGCGAACGAGGTGATGTAGACGCATCTTGTACGCTTTTGGTTGCCGCAATCCAAAACGGAAACAAGCTGTTTTTGGCAAATATCGGGAACAGCCGTGCTTACTTGGTTCGCAAAACTAAAATTTCCCAGCTCACCATTGATCACACATTCGAGAGAATGATGCCGATTCAAGGGAAAATGAGCTTGGACGCAGCCAAAGATTCTTCTGACCGAAATGAATTGGCTCTAACAATTGGTGCAAAAGACCAAATCCCCATCGATATCGGTTTTCATTTAACTCAAACGACCGATAAAGATGAATATATCGCGGCTCAAGACAGAGGACGCGAGGGTCTAGCAATCAAAGACAACGATGCAATTATTTTGACCCCGGGCCGGTTAAACATTGCCGATGGCGCAAGTGGTCTTGATACATTAGAGATCGCCAAAGTCATAAACGAATCTATTGGAGATGAAGCATCTGAAGAGATCGCCATTCTCACAGAATCACAAAGTGGTGGAAACCGGGCCTCAATTGCGGTTCTACAAACCGACTCTGTGCCTTTGGCCATCAAGAGTACGGCCCCCAGTGGCTTTGTAAAATTCATGACCCAACCTCGGGTCTTGTACAGCGGAATCGGCCTCCTCACATTTTTATTGTGTGGTATTTTGAGCTTTATTGGATTCCGCTTATTCGATATCCAAGGTGGTGGCGAAGAATCAACCGCTATTGCTGTGGTTGCTGAAGAACCAACGGCCGACGTTGCCGCAACTGAAGCGTTCTTCACCGCACAAACGGCCGATGCTCAAGCAATCGCTGATGCGGAGGCTGCCGCAGATGAGGCGACTAGCGAGGCTATCTCAGCGGCCGAAACAGAGGCCGCACGCCCCACAGAAACCCCAACGCCTATTCCAAATACCCCCACCCCAACTGCAACCGCAACGCCTGAAGGTGTCTTTGTTAGCAACTACATCGATGCAGATGGGGACGAACAATCGATTTACACAAACATCCCTATCTCTTTTGAAGAAGACAATTCAATTTCGGTTCCAACTTTTGATGATGACGGAACACTGGCTGGAATTGTAGATGGGTTTGCAGGAAGTGAGATTACGTTCACAGAAAGTGACAAACCGATCTCGCTCCAGCTTTCACCGGGCAGTAATATCCTCATTCAAACAGTAGAGGATTCAACCGGAGCTGACGCCATTTTGATCCCCGCTGGGATTGCGGTTGGCGTTACAGGATCATGCATGGGTGTTGAATATCCAGAGCCACCTGATCCGATTACTATTTACTGCTTTACCGGAACGTGTACCTATCGGGCTTCTCTTGAAGATGAGTCTGAAGGCACTCTAGCGGCCGGAAACAAACTGATCGTTGCTGAAGAAGAGTCAGAAGACTCTGATCAAACAATTACGAATCTGTCTATCGACGTGATCACGCTCGAAGATACCCTTCGCTACCAAGAAATCGCATCAGACAGCGATGAACTTGAAGGGTGTATAGCTGAGTTTATCGCTTCGGCTCCAACCAGCACGCCAACAATTACGCCAACCCCAACGGAAACACCAACACCGTCTAATACACCGACGGAAACGGCAACACCGACAAATACGGCTACGGCGACCGCTACGGCAACAGCGACGGCAACCGGTACTGCAACTAACACACCAACCAATACGCCAACGGCAACAGGAACAAATACGCCAACGGCAACAGCGACCAACACGGCAACGCCAACGATTACGCCAACAGGCACATCAACCCCAACGGAGACACCTGGTCCAACATCGACACCGACACGGACACCACGTCCGACACGTACGCCAACGGCAACACCGACGAACACGGCGACACCAACCAACACACCGACGGCGACCAATACGCCAACGGCCACGGCAACCAACACGCCGACTCCAACCCGGACGCCAAGACCGACCCGGACACCGGTGCCAACCAATACACCTATTGGCGGAATTCCAACGAACACACCGGTACCACCGACTGCGGTTCCACCAACAGCAGTACCGCCAACGGCCGTACCTCCGACGCAAGCACCAACGGCAGTGCCGCCGACAGCAGTACCTCCAACACAGGCACCGCCAACGGCTAGACCAACGAACACACCGTTGCCACCGCCAACGGCTACACCGAATCCATTCCCAGCAACGAGTACACCTGTACCGTAGGGCAATGGCTTAGGCTGAACCAGTAACGCAAAAGGGCTGTGATGAGAAATCGTCACAGCCCTTTTTTAGTTATGCCGGTAGGATGAATCTAGTGATATACAACAAAAAAGAGATAGATTGATAATCAATCTATCCCTTTTTTGTAGGGGCTATGTCATCCCGAGAGGGATGGCTCGCCCGATGGTTTCAGTATTGGGGCGAGCCACACTCGCTTCGCTTGGTGACTAGCCTCTACGAAGGTTATTCGCAGATTCTACCTGCTAGCTAGAAATGCACTACGCTTTTAAGCGAGCATTTTCTTTATCTAGCAAGGGCTCGGCCGAGACTACGGCCGGATATCGTTCGTCAAAGTATGAGATTTCAAGCTCGGTGCCTGGCTTGCTAAACTCAACTGGCAAATAGCCAAATGCAATCTGCTTGCCCACCGTGTACCCATAGTTGGACGTTGTAACGTGCCCAATCACCGACCCATTGTTGTGGATCGGCTCATAGCCAAACAGCGTCGCTTTAGGATTATCGAGGGTTAGAGCTACTAACTTTTTCTTCAGCCCTTTCTCTTTAGCCGCTAGAGTTGCCTCACGACCCAAGAAACCGCCCGGCTTTTTGACTTTGGCCGTCCAGCGTAGCCCAGCCTGATAAAGGTCATATTCTGTGTAGATGTCACCACCCCACAACCGATACCCTTTCTCAACCCGCAAGCTGTCCATACAGCCAGCACCGGCCGCGATCATGTTGAATTCGCGTCCTGCTTCCCACAGCGCGTCCCAGACTTGTAGCGACTGATCAAATGGGATGTGAAGTTCCCATCCCAACTCACCCACATAGCTGATGCGGAGCGCATACACTTTGGCCGTGCCGATCTCGATCCATTGGGCCGAGTAATAAGGAAACGCCTCGTTACTAACATCGTTTAGCGTCGCTTTTTCAAGCACCTTGCGCGCGTTAGGCCCCCACAGGCCGATGGCCGAATAATAGTTAGAGACATCGGTGACAGTAACCGAATCTTTCCATTGGCTACGGCGCAGCTGGCGATTAACCCAGTCTAAGTCACGGGGTAGCGAGCCTTCACCGATGTAGAACCAAAAGCAATCTTCAGCGTTGCGGGTAACAGCAAGGTCACGTTTGATACCGCCCTTTTCTGTTAACCAACAGGTATAGGTTAAGCTGTCGATCGGTTTGTCCATATCGTTTGTACACAGCCAGTTGGCATATTCGAGTGCCCCCGGCCCTTTAATTTCGATGATAGACAGTGCCGTAAGGTCAAACATTCCGACGTTTTCCCGAACTTCGAGATGCTCGGCCGCCATGATGGGTGACCAGTGCATGGACCCCCACCTGCCGCGTTCTGGAATTTGATCTTCGTACTTTTCCAGCAGACGTGCATTTTCTTCGTACCAGTTTGGTAGCTCGATCCCAGCGGCCGGAACCAGCTCCCCTTTGAGCGCCGCATTCCGCTCATGGAATGGAGAAAAGCGCACGTTGCGTGGCACCGTTGACGGCCGGTTCGGATGGACGATGTCATACACTTCGGTGTAGTTGCAGTTGCAAATCGCACTGATATAGCTTTTGGTAGATTGATAATCGTGCAGGCGGTTAACATCACACCCGCGCAAATCCCATTCACTTTGGCCGTAAACCATCCACTCTGCCAGAGACTT
>JAHDGV010000101.1:15010-16271 GCA_020631655.1 Chloroflexota bacterium
TTGCTCGGATCGAAATGGGCCAACTCATCTACCGGTTCTGAAACAAGATACTGATGCTCAAAGGCAAGCAATGGGAGTTTAAGCCCCAGCTTGTCACCCAAGATCGGCCCCCAAATGTTAGTCGCCAGCACGATGTGCTCACATTCGATGCGAGGCATTTTGGGGTTGTCGGTTAAAACGGCCGTGACATGATTATTTTTAATCTCGACATCAACCACGCCGGTATGCTCATGAATCGTACAGCCACCCATACGCACAGCCTCGGCCGCCATTGCCCCAGTTGCACCCATCCCAGAAACTAGGCTAGAGGACGGGCAAAGCAATCCCCCTTTAAACGCATCTGGGTTGATGATGGGCCAAATCTCTTGAATTCCTTTTGGATCAAGCAACTGAGTTTCAACTCCAAAGCCTTGAGCCGCGCTGTGCAACCGTTTCATATCGTCCCAACGCTCTTGTGAGCGGGCAAGCTCAATCCCCCCAACCGGATTATAGACTCGGCGGGTAATATCACTATCCGTTAGTTTTGAATAGATCGACGACTTATGGGAATAATCTGGGAGTTCTGAATAAAGCTTTGATGCATATTGGGCAAACTGGGTCATCAATTTAGAATGATTAATGGCACCCACGCCGCCTGGAGCATGAGAAGATGAGCCATCATTCTCAGGAAGCGCCCCTTTGTCGAGAAGCATGATGTCTTTCCAGCCAAATTTAACCAAATGGTAGGCGATGGCACTACCAACAATGCCACCACCGATGATGACGACTTTAGCTTGTTCTGTCATGGGAAATCTCCAAAGATTCAATTCTGCTCAATATGGGTCAGAGAGTTCATTGAGCATGCGAAAATTTTTCGGCATAGTTTAAACTATTTTCTGGAATTGTGATTGTTTAGGCTACCCAATTTTTTACCCTATTACAGGGTTGCCTTTGTATCAGCTTAAAAACTGGCGAAAGTAGGAAAGCAAAATTTCAGGATTATTGATCACGTAGTTGTACCCGGCGTATCGCTCCCCATCGGCCGTCACAATCACATCAACCAAGTTGGGTGTAACAGCCGCCATCGCCTGCACATCTTCAATAGAGCCAAATTGATCCCCCGATGATTGAACGTACAAAACCGGAGTTTCACCCGTTTGACTGGCCGCCTCAATCATATCCACATCTTCTAGCGGGATTCCCCCACGCAGTTTAACCAAAAAGTTTGTTCCAAGTTTGACCGGCGTCCCCAGCGGCCCCGCAAAATAATTGGACAAGCGAT
>JAHDGV010000633.1 GCA_020631655.1 Chloroflexota bacterium
ATGTCTAACTCCTCCGTATTAAAGGCAAATGAACCGTCTAAACTTGTTGAAACCGATGTCACAAAATCAGTTGGTGGATTGGTCGACACTTGACCATCACACGCAGTATCCTGCCACAGGTTCACCTGAACACCGAGGATTCCAACCTCACCGTCATCCATCAAGCCATCTCGGTCGATATCCTCAAAAAATCGGCCGGAGATAACACCGGTTGTGTCAACCACACCTGTAGACGTGGTAACGGTAGTTGAGCCGCTAATTTCTGGCTGATCCAATGTAGACACACCATAGGTGTCATTTACAACTTCTTCGGCCGTCGGTTCCGCAATCCACGAAACCGTGACTGTCTCACCCGCCTGAATTTCCGGGATCGGCAAAAATACGCTTGGCCCCGACACGTAGCCGCCGCTCACATGGGTAACACCGTCAGGGATGGTGTTTGAAACGATGACATTTGTCTGGTCAGCACCACCAACATTTTCAACAACAAGCTGATATTCAATATTGTTCCCTTCTTCAACTGTTTCTGGCGCCTGCAATTCAACTAAAAAGCCATATTCATCTAAGATGCGATGGATAGATCCTGTTTGCCCGTTGGTAAACGACACTGCGAAAACTTCACCGGCTAGATTTTGCCCGAATGATGACAGCAATGGAAGCACAGAATTAAATTGACCGTGATCAGTAATCTCCCATGAATCATCTACATTGATGGCGGTCCAAATTTGCGAATTGGTAAAGTCGCCAAAAATATAGTGGCCAACTAAGCGAGGGTAGCGGGTACCACGATAGACAAATCCGCCGGTAATCGATCCACCACCGGTGGAATGTGGGTAATCAAAAATTGGGGGAGTATGGTTTTCAAACGCATCACACTCTGCTTGACTAAAATTGGTGTCATGGCACAAAAATCCTTCAAAATAAGGCCAGCCATAATTCTCGCCGCCGGTGCTTGAGGCTGGCTGAAAATTCAGCTCCTCTGTCCGTTCATCCCCCACGTCACCAATGTAAAAATCACCGGTCAAGGTATCAAACGTAAAGCGCCACGGGTTGCGGAACCCGATCGCCCAAATCTCGCCACAGTCTGCTTCGCCCACAAACGGGTTATCGGCCGGGATTGAGTAGTTGCCTGAGATCGCATCGCAGTCGGCCGGGAGGTCTCCCGCTTCTGGAGACACATCAATGCGTAAAATTTTACCGTTGAAAGAATCAAGACTTAAAACCGTGCTAGGGTTTGTGTCATCCCCAACCCCAACATACAAATAGCCATCTGGCCCAAACGCCAAGCTACCCCCATTGTGATACGGGGACTGCTGTTGGAACTGCAAAATGGTAAAGGCACTATCTTTATCCGCAAAATTTGGTTCATCGGTTACGGTATACCGTTCAAGATAAACGGTAAATTCGCCGGTTGTTTCATTGGTAGGGCCAGTATAGTAAAGGTAGAAATATCCATTTTCTGCATAGTTAGGATCAAAGGTCATGCCCAACATCCCTTTCTCACTATTTACTTCTACCTTTTCGGAAACATCCAAATAAGGAGTGTTGTAGTTCACCCCGTTGATGCGCACAGCACCACCCAATTCAGTCGCAAATACGCGATCATCGCCTTCAATTCCCGTAAAGTCCATATCTACGGGGGCTCCTATTCCTTCAAATATTTTTTCAGTAGATACAACGGGGGGATTATTAATAGCTTTTGCAAAAAGGTTGTCAAATTGAGCTAAGAAAAACAAACAGCAGGCTAGTAGGCCTACACCAAGGATTTTTCTATATTCATTAAGCATTATTTTCTTCAACTTATACACAGGTTTACAGAGTCTTCTCTAGACATTATCACTATTCGTTTGCCTAGTGATTTGTTTCAGTTTACATTTGCAACCTTTCATCACGGAAAAAGATAATAATCCTCATTTATCTAGATACAAATCTGTAAAAACAGCGTCTTTACGGGACAAAACGGCCGAAAGCAAAAAAGGAGAAGTTTGATGAGAGTCAGAAAGTATGGCAACCACACCTACCAATTAACCCGACTTGGTTTAATGAACTGTTATTTAGTTGAAGAAGAAAGTTCGCTAACTTTAGTTGATGCAAATCTGCCAGGCTCGGCCGATTCAATCCTCAAAGCGGCCGGTGACATCGGCAAACCGATTAAGAGAATCTTGATTACGCACGCTCATTCTGATCACGTTGGCTCTGTAGATGAACTGATCAAAGCGTTACCCGATGTAGAACTTATTACGTCTGAAAGATCGGCCGCTTACATGCGGGGAGATTTCTCGCTTCCGGCCGATGACAAAGGCACTGTTAAAGCATCTAACTTTCCCAAGCTAAGCTCAATCCCCACCAAAATCGCCCAACCTACCGAAAAATTCGGCCCATTCATCATGATCCCTTCCCCCGGCCATACACGCGATCACATCTCGTGGTTTGATGAGCGGGACAGCACCATTTACTGCGGCGATTCGTGGCAATCGGCCGGAGGTGTTGCAATCATGGGTGATACCCGCTGGCTGTTCCCATTGCCCGCTTTAGTCACATGGGACAAGCAAGTCTCATTCCAATCAGCGGCCGAAACGCT
>JAHDGV010000634.1 GCA_020631655.1 Chloroflexota bacterium
TTCAACAAGCTATTCAGCGCGGCCGTGGGGCTCATTTTTGCCATCACGGCCCACATGAAAGATTGGCCGGTAGCGGCCGGAGGATCAGCCTCGGTCACAACCGCTTTAGCCAACTACTTTTTAGAACTGGGAGGAGAAATTCAGACCGGCCGACCGATCACCGCGTTAGACCAACTCCCAGAAGCCCGCACCGTGTTGTTTAATACCGATCCGCTCCAGCTAGCGAACATCGCTCAAGACGAACTCCCGGCCGGATACGTAAACCGGCTGAAAAAATATAACTTTGGCCCCGGGGTGTTTAAAGTTGATTGGGCCTTGTCAGAGCCAATCCCCTGGACCGATCCGGCCGTGCTCAAAGCCTCAACCGTGCACGTGGGCGGCACGCTCGAAGAGATTGCGGAAAGTGAGTACGATGCATGGCACGGCAAACATTCAGACAAACCGTATTTGATTTTGTGCCAACAGAGTCAGTTTGATCCCAGCCGCGCTCCGGCCGGTCAGCACACGGGCTACGCCTATTGCCATGTACCCAGCGGATCAACCAAAGATATGACGGCCGAAATTGAAGACCAAATTGAACGGTTTGCCCCCGGCTTTAAACAGACGATTTTGGCCCGACATACAACATCTCCCCAAAATTTTGCCAGCTACAACGGCAACTACGTAGGGGGTGCAATCACAGGCGGAGCGGCCGACATTACCCAGCTTTTTACTCGGCCGGTTGCCCGTTTTGATCCCTACAGCACCCCCAACCCCAAGCTGTTTATCTGCTCCCACTCCGCCCCGCCGGGCGGGGGTGTGCATGGGATGTGTGGCTATCACGCCGCCCGCAGTGCGTTAAAACAGCTTGGCGGAACTTAGAGCTTGCCTTTGGCGTTTTAATTTTTAGCCGATTGTGTGAACCGGCTACTTACCAACTCCCTTTTTGGTTCTGTTCCTAGTGAGACAGGAATAGTCCGAACAAAACGGGGTTAAAAATGGAACAAGTTGACGATGACAGATAGCCAACGCCCCCCTACTCCAGGCTTGCCGAACGAGTTCAGCATTGAGCTGATGCGAATATTGAACAGTGCCTTCACGTTAGATGAAATTCGCACGCTGTGTTTTGAGCTGGATGTAGATTTTGAAAATTTAAGCGGTGACACGAAAGCGGCCAAAGCGCGTGAGCTGATCTTGTGGGGGAAACGAAGCAACGCTTTACAGCTCATCCAAGACACAATCAAAAGCGGCCGGCCGGATGTCGTTTTTCATATCGAATATGACTCCAATCGGGCCCATGCTCTGCAAGAGTCGATCATGGCCAGCGCCAGCCAGCCGGTTCAGGATGCTTTTAAAGAGTTTACGGAACAGATTGCCGCCTACGTAGATGAGTTCAATCTACTCCATGAAAAAATGCAGGAGTGGAAAGAGGTTCACAACTATCTGCAAGATCTACAAAATCACTTTGCCCCGTGCCGTGGCTACATTTACACCTTTAGCAAACTTGATTTGGGGGATGACGATTCACAAGAAAAAGATCGTTTTCTCTATTCGATTGAGGTGGAATGGCGGCCGTGCAAGCGGGTTCTGCGCCGCCTAGAACAGTTTGCCACCCAAATTTTGGTCATCGGGGATGTGTATGTGCCAGACAAACCAACCGAAGGGCCGCAATGGCTACTCGCCCCTAAGCGGGCGGCAAAAATAATCGATAAAGCGCTGTTTGATCGTGATCTTTTGGCCCTGCGCGAAGGGCTGTCTGAATTTGGAGATGAGACGGACCAGCATCTTTATTTGGCTGATAAAGCTTTGCTTAAAACGGCCAACGAAATTATGAGCCTGCGACGGCCGAACGTATCGAAGGAGCCAATCTAATGGAAACGAATTTCCCCATCCACCCGAGAAACATAAGGAGACAGTCATGAGCCGTTACGAAGAGTTAAATGCCAAACATCAGGCGATGCAGGCCCAACTTGATCAGGATGCTGATTCGGTACCGTTGAGTGACGTTCGAGCCTTTCTTGAAGAGGTGCGTGAATCTGGACAACAGGTTCGCCTTGTTGCGGAGCGGGACAAGTTACGCAATATTCTGCGCTATTGGGCGGCACATGTTTACGATCAAACGGGGGATTATCCCGCTTCACAGCTAGCCCCGGCCGACCTTGAAGAGCCGGAAAAACGGGCCCGTATTTTGCCGCAATTGCTCTGGTGGATTTTGGGGATCAGCCTGCTGACAGGGGCGATAGCGCTATTTACCCTGTTTAGTACTCAGATCAATTCAGAATCACCTGCTGTTGTTGAACCTACTCCGGATCCCTCTGCAGTTACCTCAGAAGAAATTAAAGAATTAATTGAAGCTGTTACAGAAGCCGATCAGGCGACCGCTGACGAATTGCAAAGCCTTGCGTCACTTCAAGGCGAGGTACTCGCACAGTCATCGAACCTTGAAGCGGTCAATAATTCAGTGGAAGAGCAAAGCGAAAAGATCGCAATGGTTGAAGCCGCATCAGCTGCTCAGCTGGCCGCTATCGAGCAAATGAGCGAATCGGTTGCGGCCCTCTCAAACTCTTTGGCCGCATTCCCAACCCCTACCCCAGAGAG
>JAHDGV010000635.1 GCA_020631655.1 Chloroflexota bacterium
GATGTGCGCATGATGGGGATGGGGCTGGCCACGGCCGATTATGACAACGATGGGGATCAAGATTTTTATATCTCGAATGTGAGTCACATGGTGTTACTCCAAAATATGGGGGATGGCTCTTTCATAGATTCGGCCGAAGATGCCGGTGTGGACTCGATCGGCAATGTGGGGTGGGGGAATCTGTTCTTTGACTATGACAACGACGGCTGGCAGGACATCTATTTGGCCGTGAGTGATGCGATGGGGGCGGGGTCAGAACCGCGAAGCCCGCTGTATCGCAATCGGCAAGATGGGACGTTTGAGGATGTAAGCGCCATCAGCGGCGTCAGCGACCCTGGCAGGACTTTGGGTGTTGCGGCGGCCGATTACAATCGAGACGGCCGGGTTGATTTGCTGGTTGGCGATTTTATCAATGGATATCGGCTGTTTGAAAACCAATCCCCGCAAGAAAACCGCTGGTTAGCGCTGGAATTAAAAGGGAGCGGCCCGATCAATCGGGATGCGGTTGGAAGTCAGGTTCGGCTCACCACGGCTGATGGGATGATCCAAATGCGGGAGGTAATTGCAGGTTCTGGCTTAGGGGCTGGCAACGACTTGGCTCTGAATTTTGGTTTGGGCAAACACGATCTTGCGGTGCGGATTGAAATTAGATGGCCAGATGGGACGATGCAGGTTTTGGAAAATATTCCGGCGAATCAGCGGTTAACGGTTGAATTTGGTTCGTCGGCCGAGCCCGCTTCCCAAATAAATACCTCTAGTCGTTCAGAAGATAACTGGCTGGTCATTGGGGCATTGCTCGGTGTGCTGGCAACGCTTGGGCTGATTATGGGCGCCTTGATGGAACGAGAAAAATAACGGTATGAAATTTCGATTATTTATTTTGGCTGGATTAATTTTGGGTCTATTGATCGCCTGTGGTGAGGAGGTAGGTGCGCCACCGGCCGCAACCCCAACGCCGGAACCCTCGCCAACCGCCATCCTTACAAACACCCCGGAAGCGACAGCGTCACCGACCGAGACACCATTTCCCACCGCAACACCTGATCCTTTAAAAGTTGGGAGCAACGGCCTGCCGTGGTGGAACGACGTGGTGTTCTATGAAATCTTTGTACGCAGTTTTTATGACAGCGACGGTGACGGGATCGGCGATTTAAACGGGGTCATCGAAAAGCTCGATTATTTAAATGATGGGGATCCCACAACCACAACAGATTTAGGTGTGACCGGCATCTGGCTGATGCCGATCATGGTATCCCCCAGCTATCATGGCTACGATGTGGTGGATTACTACACTATCGACCCAGATTACGGCACAAACGATGATTTTAAACGGCTGATGGATGAAGCCCACAAGCGCGGCATTGTAGTCATTGTGGATTTAGTGATGAATCACACCTCTACTCAACATCCGTGGTTTCAGGCTTCGAAAGATGGGGAGTTTGATAAGCGTGACTGGTACGTGTGGGAAGAGGAACGGCCGAGTTTTCGCGGGCCGTGGGGGCAACTAGTTTGGCACAATGATCCCAGCGGCTTTTACTACGGCGTATTCTGGGACCAAATGCCTGATCTAAATTTTGAGAATCCCGAAGTGACCCAAGCGATGTACGATGCAGCCAAATTTTGGATGGTGAACATGGGGGCCGATGGGTTTAGGCTCGATGCGATCAAGCATATGATCGAGGATGGATCAATCCAGGAAAATAGCCTTTCTACTCACGCATGGATGGAAGATTTTTACACCTTTTATAAAGGGGTTGATCCTGACTTCTTTACCGTGGGTGAAGCGTGGACAAGCACTGAACAGGTGATTGAGTACACGGGTGATGAAGTTGATATCGCATTTCAGTTTGATCTGGCCTTGGATATTTTGAACGGGGCGAATTCCGGACTGGCCCCTGCATTTTACAAAACTCAACAGCTAGTTTATGACTCATTCCCTAACAATCAGTATGCGACATTTATTACCAATCATGACCAAAATCGGGTGATTGATCAGCTTCGCGGTGACGAAGACAAAGCCCGTATGGCGGCCTCGATTCTACTGACCGCTCCCGGTGTGCCGTTTATTTACTACGGCGAAGAGATCGGTATGACCGGCACAAAGCCGGACGAAAATATCCGTTTGCCGATGCAATGGAACAGCAACAGCCCAAAAGTTGGCTTTTCGACCAGCAATGATTTGTGGCGGCCGGCCGCTGGGGATTGGGTATCTCGTAGTGTGGCTCGGCAAGAGGATGATGCTGAGTCGCTTTTGAACCACTACAAAACACTGATTCATTTGCGCAATGATCATGATGCTTTGCGTGTGGGGGATTGGACCTTAGTCGATGCTGGTTCTGCCAGAATCTATGCCTTTTTGCGCCACACGGCCGATGAGAAGATTTTGGTGCTGATGAATTTAAACGGGAAGCAGGCGGTCACGGCCGATAAATATGCTCTAAATCTTGAAAGCGGGCCGTTGAGCGATGAAGCATCAGGGAGTTCGTTATTTGGACAAGAGATGACGGGTGAGTTAGAGATCAACGCGGCCGGTGGATTTAGTGATTTCATCCCATTTGAACGGATTGAACCGCAAAC
>JAHDGV010000636.1:0-1061 GCA_020631655.1 Chloroflexota bacterium
GCTTCGAGCGCGTAGGCCTGATTACTGACCGGATCAAACGAAGCCCCGGCCGCCCCGTAGCGAATGTGATCCAGATGGATGCCGTCGATGTCGTAGCGTGCATCAAGATCGGCCGCTACCGCCAGCACATGTTCGTCAAACGCACCAGAGGCCGGTGACACCCGCTGATATTCTGATGCGCCGCAGTAAACGGTTCCCCACTGGCTTTGCTGCAACACATCATTTATGCCCCCAATGTGCAGATCGTTGAGTTTGTAATATAGATGCTGTGGGTTCGTACCATTAGGTGGTGGATCACAGGTAAACCAGACCGGGTAGATGTTGAGGTAAGCGTGAACCTGAATATTTTCAGCGTGCGCTTTTTCAATCAATCGGGCCAGCGGATCCCATCCCGGATTATCCCCCATGTTGTTACCCGTCATCCGTTGCGACCACGGTTCAAGGCCAGGGGTGTAAAACGCATCGGCCGTGCCACGCACCTGAAAGTAGATGAGGTTGATCCCGGCCAAGGCCGCATTGTCTACGATTTCGTCTATTTTTGACTGCTGAGCGCCAGATACGGAAGAAGTCCAATCAAAGCGAGAAACCCACAGGCCACGCACCTCTTCCATCACACCACCTTCTGGGGTGGCGGTCGCCGTTGGGGTTGGCGTCGGGGTGGGTGTGAACGTAGGAGTTGGGGTGAAGTCATACCGAATCGACGGCAAAAATGCATCCGGCTCGGGTGTCTGGTTTCCCTCTTGCGCTGCCAAACGTGGCTGAGAGCGGCCGCTGAAAATCAACAGCATCGCTACTGCGCTAAAGGCAATGGGCCATATAAGGGGCAAATTAAAATAAAGGCTTTTTTTCAAGTCTGACTTCATTATTTGTTCAACTCTTAATTGGTTATTGGCTAAAGTTCTAGCTTTCTCCCTAGAAAACGGTTGGCTAGTATAGTCAGGATCAGCAAAATTGCAGGTGAATTTAGACCAAAAGTACCTCCGGACTAGCGTAACTCTCATCCACTGTTATACTTTTCCCGATTTTGAGGATCACAGAGCCTTTTTTCCAGTTTATGTATG
>JAHDGV010000636.1:1161-2575 GCA_020631655.1 Chloroflexota bacterium
CAACTTAAACCCGCCTACAGGTTAGTTGCGCTCGATTAAAAACAGATGTCTGAAACAAACACCAATGTTATGCACACCTTAGATTCCGAAGACCCGCTTAACCGGTATCGTGATCTATTCTTCCACGGAAATAGTGATTTAATCTATCTCGATGGAAATTCTCTCGGCCGCCTACCACGCGCCACCATGAACCACATGCGTAGCATTGTTGCAGATCAATGGGGGGATGATTTGATTAGGGGATGGGGCAAACATTGGATGGGGCTACAGTCTAAAGTTGGGAATAAGATCGCCAAACTAATCGGCGCCGACGAAGGGGAAGTCATCGTTGCTGACTCAACCACCATCAATCTGTATCGGCTGGCATTAGCCGCTATGCTGTATCAAAAACAGCATCATCGCACTCGCATCGTCACCGATAATCTCAACTTCCCCTCAGACGTGTATGTATTTGAAGGGATCACCGACATCATCAAAGGCAGTCGGGTCGATATTATCCCCTCGGCCGACAATATTTCCGGCCCAGTCAACGACCTCTCCAAAGCACTGGACGATCACACCGCCCTCCTCTCTTTGTCCCACACCGTTTTTAAAAGCGGCTACACCTATGACATGACGGAGATAACGGCCCAAGCACATGATGCTGGGGCGCTGATTTTGTGGGATTTAAGCCACTCGGTTGGGGCATTACCCGTTGATCTAAAAAAATCGCGGGCCGACTTGGCCGTAGGGTGCTGTTACAAATACTTAAACGGCGGTCCGGGTGCACCCGCCTTTCTGTACGTGCGCAAAGAGTTGCAACAAAAATTATCTAATCCTACTACCGGCTGGTTTAGCCAAAACAAGATGTTTGAAATGGAGCTGGAATATGATCCGGCCGCCACGATCCGCCGCTTTACCAGCGGAACGCCGCCCGTTTTAGCCGTATCAGCCATCGAACCCAGCCTTGATATTTTTCTAGAAGTCGGGATGGATGCGATTCGCAAAAAATCTTTGGGGCTAACAGATCTATTTATCGGCCTGTTCGATCAGCATTTGGCCCAGCTTGGTTTTGAGCTTAACTCTCCCCGCAAACACAAATATCGTGGCTCACATATTTCAGTTGGGCATGAAGAAGGGTGGCGGATCAACCAATCATTGATTCAAGAGATGAACGTGTTGCCCGACTTCCGGCCGCCCAACAACATCCGCTTTGGCTTTACACCGCTGTACACCAGCTACGTGGACGTGTACACGGCCGTCATGCGTCTGCGCCAAGTAGTGACTGAAAAACTCTACGAAAAATATTCTGAAGAAAAGAGTGAAGTAACGTAGCCCTCTACAAAGTTACTAAAGCAAATGTCATTCCCACGAAGGTGGGAATCTAGTGCCCCGAATGGCGCTGGATACCTGCCTTCGCAGGTATGACGCTACC
>JAHDGV010000637.1 GCA_020631655.1 Chloroflexota bacterium
GGCCGTCTTTTGATCCAGAAGTTGAAATCGAGATGCTGAAAGATAAGGAGAAAAACAGATGATGAACCTTTCTATTTTCGGATTTGTGTTTGTGATGCTGGCTGTGCTGATGATAGGTGCAGGTCCCTACCTAGTATGGTGGCTCGTCAAAACTTTGAGGGATGGGGCAAATATTGAAAAACGGCCGGAAGGGCCGCCAAAAGATGATGCAGTTGCTGAAATTAAACGGATAAAGGCTGAAGAAAGAAATTTAGAGGGACTCTAAAACATCTGCATAGACGGCAACCGTTTGCCCGGCCGTCTTTTCCCACGAAAACTCCGCAACCCGTTTTTTCCCCCGCTCAATTAAATCATCCCGCAGACTGTCCTGATGCAAGGTAGCGATCATAGCTCCACCCATCCGCTTTTCATTGTCAGGGTCTACCGCCATCGCCGCATCCCCCACAATTTCAGATATGCCGGGAGCATCTGTTGCCACCACCGGCACGCCGCTGGCCATCGCCTCTAGTGGAGGCAGGCCAAACCCCTCGTACCGGCTAGGGAAAACAAAGTTCATCGCTTCACGATAAATCACCGGCTTGTCCGCCTCGTCGATATAACCCAGCCAACGGACGTGTTCGGTGAGCCCCAATTTTTCGATCAGCTCATCATAGTCGATCAGGGTTGTGCCAGGCTCCGGCTTTTTGCCCGCCAAAATCAGGGGATAGTCACTGCCGAGGGCGCTCAGCACATAGGTGTAAGCCACCAGCATCGTGTGTACATTTTTGTGATGGTTGTAGCCCCCTAAGTACAGCGAATAAAAATCTGGCAGATCGTATTTTTGTTTGACCGCCATGTCGAGCAGAAAGTTCCCTTCAGGCGAAAAGTCTGGGGATGGGGCAAGGTAGACGGTTGTAATCTTTTCGGCCGGGATTTCTAGGTGCTTGATGATGTCTTCTTTGCTGGCGTTTGAGTCGGTCAGGATGTGATTGGCCCCCCGTGCGCTGGCAGACACCAAGGCGGTATACAGCCTAGCCGCGGCCGACTGATGATATTCCGGCATGATCAGCGTAATCAGATCATGAACCGTAACCACTGTAGGAACGGGTGAGCGCAACGGGCTACCCCAATAAGGGATGTGGGCTAAATCTGCCCCAACTTCTTTGCACGCTTTGGGAAATCCGCGCTGTTCAAACAGAACTTTACCCAAATGACCCGGCCGCATCGCCACCCGTTTCACGTTGACGCTGGGGGGAACCTCTTCCGGCTGATCTTGGTCATTGACGGCCGGAAAAACCAGCGTGACATCGAGATCAGAAATCAGTCGATTAAAGTGGTAGACCAGTTGGCGCGTGTACTGTCCGCTACCTGTATTCGGTTGGTTCCAAAAGAATCCGTTGATGGCGACGTGCATGGCTTAAGTTTACCGTAGGGGGTGGGGGGTGCATATGTTTTTTACGTAAGAAGCTGAATTTGCTCACGCAACCCATCATTCAAAAACCAGCAAAACTGTGGGAAGCGGCGTAAAAGGCAAAATACGAATCGTCTGATCTGGATGTTCTAACATCATCCCTGTAGATGGTCCCCCATCTAAATTGATAGCGATTTGTAAATCAAAATCTGATCCAGCGAGCCAATCGCTTAGCTCACTGAGAGTTAGTCCCCCCCGCCCGGCCGCCATGAGTAAAATATTTCCGGCTCCGTCTTTACCAATCACCGTGCGACGCGCCCGGTCTCCGTTGTCGGCACTGGCCGGAAAGGCAGCCACCCCCACACTACTCACCAAAATCGGAAATGATTGAAAGCCGCCCCACAGCTGTTCGGCCGGATTGTAGGGAACCTGATTGAGCCAGCGCACATCGATGTTTGACGAAGGCTCAGTCCCACCGATGGTCACCATCCCCGCAAAAGGGCCGTAGCTACTGCCAGACGGTTGACCCTGAACAATGGTTAGCCCGGTTGCAAACTGCTCGGCCGTGAAATAGCCCGCATTGAGAGCGATCAGCGCACCCGAATTTTGTTGCCAACTGTCTAAAGTTTGCGGTCGGCCGGGGCTGTACCCCACATCAAATTTAAACTGATTGGGGTCAACACGGATCAGGATGAGCTGTTCAATTGTATTTTGATCGACCTGATTAATCAGGAACTGCTCCCGCACCTCTAACCCCGGCTTGAGTGGCACCCAGCCGGTGTCGTTTGGGTTTACCGGCGTGCTGGTTGGGGGGATAGGTGTTTCTGTTGGGGTTGGTGTGTGCGTAGCTGTGGGTGGTGGCTCAGTCGGTATGAGGGTGGGCGTTGGGACAAGCGTGATCGATGCGGTAACTGAACCGTTAGAAAGTTCGTTGCGTAGTGAAATCAAGAACATGACGGCCGCTATGCAAATTGCCCCTACAAATAAAAAAGTGATTAGTGATGAGGCGGTGCCTCTGCGGAATGTTTTTCGATCTCGCATCGTCTTGCTAATATAAGATGGCCTGTTCAAATCACAAACCGGAACTATTTAATTTCTAAACAAAACCGCTGAGGTTTAAAAAATTATGGCAAAACTGAACCCAACCCAACTACGCAACGAATTTGATTCTCCTGAACTCAAATT
>JAHDGV010000638.1 GCA_020631655.1 Chloroflexota bacterium
GCTTTTCGATGCCGTTTGAGTTGTGCTCATGGCCCTGATCGGGCGAGTTAATCGCGAGAAAATTATGACTTTAGAAAGTAGTTGGAGCGATTAACTCGCCCGATTTTCAATAAGAGCCATCTAAATTGGCAACTAAACACGTTAAATGCGGTTGATTTTTACTTAAGTCGACTCCTACATGAGCCACTATACAAATCAAAGGATAGAATGAAAATTCTGTTTTATGAACACGCCTAAGAACCATTGTGAGTAGGTCCCAAGATGTAATGCGATTTCAGATCGCCAATTCTGATTCGAGTTGCTGAACGATATGCTGGCCGATTTTGAGCGACACAGTTGCGGCCGGGGACGGGGCATTGACCACGTGCAAAACCCGCTTCGACGAAACAAAATCAAAATCGTAAACCATCTCTCCATCCGGCGTAAGTGCTTGCGCCCGCACTCCGGCCGGGTGTGGTTCCAGATCAGCGGCCGTGATTTCAGGTATCAGCCCCTGCAGGGCGGTCACAAAGGCCCGCTTGCTAAACGAGCGCCACATTTCCCCCAACCCAAACTTCCAATATTTAAATGCCAAACGCCGAAAACCTGAATAGCCCAACGACTCAAATAAATCTTGTCGGTTGAACGTTTTCCAATCGTATCCCTCACGCGCCAAAGCCAGCACCGCGTTTGGACCGCAGTCAACTCCCCCTTCTATCATTTTGGTAAAGTGAACGCCCAAAAACGGAAAGCGGGGATCAGGAACCGGATAGATTAGCCCGTTGCACAGATGGGTTGCGTGTGGCTTGAGCTGATAATATTCTCCTCTAAACGGTACAATTTGGGCCGACACTTTTTCAGGGGCGGTCATTTTTGCCACCCGATCTGAGTGGAGCCCTGCGCAGGCAACTACCCGCTCGGCCGTGAAGTCCCCTTTATCCGTTTGGACAACCGCCTCACCCGGCCGCTCGTCAATCCCTAAAACCGTTGTCCCCAGCAACACGCGGCTTCCCATCCCGATAATTTTTTGCGCCAGCCGCTCAGCCACCGCCGGGTAGTCGGCGATACCGGCCGTGGGTACGTGGATGGCTTGCACCCCGTTGACATGCGGCTCGATTTCGAGCAATTGCTCACGGCCGATCATTTCACAGCCGACCCCGTTGTTGCTCCCGTTTGCATAAATTTTTTCTAGTGCAGGAATTTCGCTCTCCGTTTTTGCGACGATGACTTTGCCACACAACTCATAGGCGAGCCCTTCCTCGGCCATGAACTTCTCCATCATCGCTTTTCCCGCAATCGACATCGTTGCCTTTTTGGAGCCAGGAGCGTAGTAAACGCCGGAGTGCAAAACGCCTGAATTCCGGCCGGACTGGTGTAGCCCCACGGCCGATTCTTTTTCAATGACGATGAGGGTTGAATCTGGGTTGGTTTGAAGATATTGATAGGCGGTTGCAAGCCCCACCAATCCCCCGCCAACAACAATTAAGTTTAAATTGCTCATAAGATAATTCCTTGCTTGACCTTATATTTTGTTTGGGGGGACTCGGTTCACCATCATATCAATAAATTCTTTGGCCGGTTGATTCATGATTTTCTCCTTATGCCAAATCAGCTGAGCCGTGACCGAGAGCTTAAACCGATCAATGGTCAAAGGGACCAGTAGCCCGTTCGCAACCTCTTGCTCAATCGCATATCGGGGCAAGATGGCCAACCCCATCCCGATCATGACGCACTGTTTGATCGCCTCCATATTGTCGATCTCTAAGATCGCTTTTGGAACAATCTCTTGTTCTTGCAAGCGGCGCTCAAAAACTCGCCGGTAATGGGCGCTCCACTCGGGAAAGATCATCGACTCAGTCGCTAACTGCGACAGTTTGATCGTCGGTTTTTGCGCCAAATAATGGCGGGGATGAACCACCACCTGTAGCTGATCAGACCAGAGTGGCTTTGAGTCGAGGCTGGGAATATCAAATGGAGCTTCGAGCACGATGGCCGCATCAAAATCACCCGCTCGCAGTTGCTGAAGCATGTATGTGCTGGGTCGATTGACGGTGACCTGTAAACGCACGGCCGGATGTTTGGCCCTAAACTGTTGCAGGATGGGGGGCATTTTGTAGGTGCAAATCGACTGGACTACGCACAGTTTTAGCTCGCCGCTAAGCTGATGCTGGTCGGCCGTGAGTGTTTGGGCCTCCGTTGCGAGCCGAACCATCTCTTGAGCCGAGGGTAAAAAACGGTTCCCGGCCGGGGTGATAACGGCTCCTTTGCCGATCCGCTCAAACAGCGGGTACCCCAGACTTTTTTCAAGCGATTTGATGTGTAACGACACCGTTGGCTGGGCGATGTCGAGCCAGTCGGCCGCGGCCGAGAAGCTACCCCGTTGCTGAATGGTTAAAAATGTTTTGACATGTTTTAAATCGATCATCGGTCCCAAATCTATCAGAAAAGCTGATCAATAACATCACTAACTGATTATTGATTGTGATGGCAGATTGGCTACCATTGAGACGAATACGAGCGCGACACTTTGTTTTGCACCGCTCAAAAGGACCAAACGATGATTGCAGATCAAACACAACCAAACGAAAAAGAGGA
>JAHDGV010000102.1 GCA_020631655.1 Chloroflexota bacterium
CGTTAAGTAGAGCAACTTTTGGTGAATCTTGAGCAGCGATTAGTGGCTCAAGGGTTACACCCATCGTTTCACCAACTTTTACGTTGTCGAAAGATACATAGATGTCAGCACCAGGGCCTTCTACGGTCAAGCGGTCGTAGTCGATCACTTTAACACCGGCCGAACGTGCATTTTCGATGATAGCTGCACCAGAACCAGAGTCGAGGTTAACCATCAAGATTACGGCCGCGCCAGCGGTAATCGCTTGCTCAGCTTGTGTTTGTTGTGTAGCGGCGTCACCTTCAGCATTAACGATGTTGTACTCAACACCTGCCGCTTCAAAGGCTTCTTCAAAGAAGCGGCGGTCGTCAGTTTCCCAGCGAGCTGATGAAGCTGAGTCTGGCAAAAGTACCCAAATTGAACCATCGATATCGCTACCGTCAGCCATTTCTTCGGTTACTGCCATGCCACCTTGGTCTTCTGGGCAGAACTGTTGGAAGTCACCCACACAGATTTCTTCCCATGTGCGGAAACCGTCAGCAATCACAGTTTCTGCGATGTTTTCTTTGGTTACACCAATTGGCTCAAGAGCAACAAATGGAATGTCGTTTGTACCGTTGTTTAGGGTCAAACCACCGGTCAAGCTGTCTAGGCTTTCACCGTTTAGAAGAGCGATAGCCACATCAGCGGCCGCTTGTGCTTCAGCTTTGATTGGTTTGTAAACAGACATAGACTGGTTGCCAGCTAGAACCTGTTGCATACCGCCTACAGTTGCGTCCTGACCAGAAACAGGGACGGTTGCTGGATCAATCCCTGCATTTTGAAGAGCTTGGATAACAGCGCCAGCCAAGCCATCGTTAGCTGCAAACACAGCGTTGATGTTGTTGTCGGCCGCGGTTAACATCTGCTCGAACACAACTAGAGCTTCTTGGTTGTCCCAACCAGGAACCCATTGGTCATCAACCCAGTTCCAATCTCCACTATCGAAGTATGGTTGAGCTGTTGCCAAATACCCCTCACGGAAGAGGGTAGCGTTGTTGTCGGTTGGTCCACCGTTAAGTAGAGCAACTTGAGGATCATCAATCTCGTTGATCAATGGCTCAAGTACAGCACCCATGGTCGCACCAACTTGTACGTTGTCGAATGAAACGTAAGCGTCTGCACCGGGACCTTCAACGGTCAAGCGATCGTAGTCGATTACTTTTACATCGGCCGCACGTGCGTTTTCGATGATGGCAGCAGCTGAACCAGAGTCCAAGTTAACCATCAAGATAACGCCAGCACCAGCGGTAATCGCCTGCTCAGCTTGAGTTTGCTGTGTGGCCGCATCACCTTCCGCGTTCACGATGTTGTACTCAACACCGGCCGCGTCAAAGGCTTCTTCGAAGAAGCGACGGTCATCAGTCTCCCAGCGAGCTGATGAGGCTGAGTCTGGCAACAAGACCCAGATTGATCCTGCATCTTCGTCCACCATGACTTCTTCTACAGCTTCTTCAACTTGATCCACTGCTTCTTCAACAGCTTCCCCAGCTTCCTCAACTGCATCTTCTACAACTTCCGCTGGGTCAGAACCACAAGCGGCAAGTAAGGCAAATAATCCCATTGCCATGATCATCATGATCAGTTTCCAATTCTTCTTCATCTTTTGATTCTCCTGTTTTGATTCAGTGAAATAGAAGAGGTTTTCGCAATTGATCGATTTAGACACATCTGCTCATTGATCAAATTGCACTACGAAAAAATTCGTTCTTGCCCCAAGTTGGGCAAAATTGCTAATAATTAGTCTACCTTTTGTACATGTTGTATGGGAAGAGAGTAACCTTGTAGGTGACCTAGGGGATAGTTCTGCATGAATAGGGGGAAACCCCCTAACAAACATTACCCGGACAAGGGTTTTGGACTTTAAGGCTAAAAATGTTGACCAATCAGAAAATTGTCAGTATCTTTTTTAAATGCACTTACCCTCCCCAACTCAAAGAATAATGCTGGCCGATGATCATGAAGTTGTCCGTTCTGGGATCAGCAATGCTCTCCGAGATATGCCAAACCTTGAAATTGTGGCTGAAGTAGACAACGGCACTTCGCTTAAGCAGCAGTTGGCCGTTTTCCGGCCGGATGGCTTGCTGATAGACGTGGCAATGCCCAATTTCAATCCGATTACTGATATTCGCGAGATTCGCTCAATGCATCCTAATATGCGCATTTTGGTTGTGAGTGCCCATGATGATGATGTGTATGTTCAGGGACTTTTGGGGGCTGGGGTAAACGGGTATCACATGAAGGATCAGCCGTTAAGCGACCTGAGGCTGGCTGTAGAGCGGGTTATGTCAGGACAACGTTGGGTAACCGGCCGGTTGCTCGATAAGCTGGTGATGTCTTCAACAGATCCCAAGCCGAATTTTGAACTCACCCGGCGGCAAAAAGAGATCCTGCACCAGCTAAGAGAGGGGAGTGATAACCAGACAATTGCTCGGAACAGCGGGCTAAGCGTAAAAACGGTTGAAAATCATTTGACTCGAATTTACAGACAGTTAGGGGTCCAGAGTCGGTTAGAAGCGGCTAATTTTGCAGTGAATAATCCGGCCGTTTTAGATGGTTTACATGTGGGGGAGATGGTCGACAAAAATTCAACCGCCAAAAAAGACAACCCGGCCGCAACGCTGACCGCTTCGGTCATGGTGGTGGATGATAATCACCGATATCGAAAATCTTTATGTGCTATGTTGGCATCTTTTCTGGACCAGCGCCTTGTATTTAATGGCTCCAGTATTGCAGAAGCGGTTGAGTTGGCGCGTATCAACCGGCCGCAACTGGCTCTAATAGACGTCGTTTTGGGGAATGAAAACGGCATAGACTGCACAAAGGCCTTGATGAAGTTGCCCAATCCCCCCAGAATTGTTTTGATCACAGCTTATCCTGATCAAGAATTTCGACGCACCGGCCGAAATGCGGGTGCGGCCGCTCTGCTCGACAAAAAAGATTTAAGCATCGACGTGCTCCGTCAAATCGTCGCTGATCTGTAATTTAGCTTATTTTAGCCGTTCCCTCTTTTAGCCTATTTATCCGCCTACAGCAGTACTAATTCCCTCTATCCTGACCTGCACGAGTTGTGTAACCTATTTTACACCTGCATAAAAATCTATGCCCAAATGGGGAGGTAAATAATGAACCGTTCATTGATTGCTTTTGTTCTATGCATCCTGATATTAGCCTTGTCAGCTTGTGCGCTTGGTGAGTCACCAAGTTCCGACGAGATCCCAACACCCGTTAGTACATTGCGTGCACAACCAACCGGTGATTCGATTAAAGTTGGCGTGTTAGCCATTCGTAGTGCGGTTGCCGCAAACGCTCAGTATGGGGGGATTATCGCTTACATCGAAGAAGAGATCGGCCAGCCGGTTGAGCTTGTTCCTTTAACCCAAGAAGAACAATTTTCAAAAATGGAAAGTGGTGAGCTTCAGTTTACCTTCAACAATCCGTTAGCAGGTACTCAAGTTCACAGAACATTTGACACTGAAATTCTTGCCACACTTTCTAGAGTAAATACAGGCCCTGAATTTAGCGGTCTTATCATCGTAAACCAAAACAGCGACATTATGACGGCCGAAGACCTGAAGGGGGCCAATGGAACCTGTGTGAATCAACAAACTGCGGCCGCGGGATGTATTTTCCAAGTACATCATTTGCAACAGCTTGGTGTTGACCCATTCGAAGATTTTGCCAGCTTTACCGAGACCCCGTCTCAAGACAACATTGTGTTAGGTGTTTTAAACGGGACGTTCGATGTTGGATTTATCCGCACCGGCCAGCTTGAGCGTATGTTGCGTGAAGGGACAATCTTAACCATGGAAGATTTTCGGATTATCGACCAAGCCGATGACGGTTTCTTCTACCCGCACACGACATTGCTATACCCAGAATGGCCATTTGCGGCCCATCCAGACACAGATCCTGAACTGGTAGCACAGGTTCGCGAAGCACTGCTAAACATGCCGGCCGATCACCCAGCTTTAACCGAGATCAAAGCGGACGGGTTCGTTGATCCCCTTAGCTATGCTTCTTTGCACGATTTGATCGAATCTTTGCAACTTAAAAGTTGGGATGCGAACGCTTCGGCCCAAAGCTCGTCGAATTAACTGATAAATTGAGTTCCGCATGACCATTCTGAGCAAGTTAAAACGGAATAGCATCGCCTTACGCTACTTACTGATTGTAGGTAGCGTTTTGGTGGTGGGGCAACTTGCTTTTGCACTGTTTGTGCTTTACTCCAATTTTAATCAACAGCGGGATGACCTTCATCGAAAAGCAGTGAATCAGGCCAACTTTCTGAGTTCTGTGATCCCTGATGATGTTTTGGCGAATAGCTTCTATCCGATGGAGACGCTGATGCGACAGACGGCCGAGGAGCCAGACTTTATCTACAGTATCGTGGTTCATTTAGACGGCCGGGTCTTAACAAACTACGTCAATGTTGAAGATCCGTATGTCAAAAAGGCGATCGAAGAGGTTGATGTCCCAAGGGCCATTGCGGTGGTTAATTATTTGGCTGAAAGTCCTGACATTATTGAGGTTACCAGCCCCATTATTTCGGAGGGGCTATTGCTGGGTGAAGTCCGATTAGGCTATACGGCCGATAATGTGGTCGGCCGCTTGAGAAGTTCTATTTTTACCATTTTGGCCATTTCTGTTTTGATCGGGGCGTTTTTGATTCTGCTAACTATGCAGCAATTCAGGATCCAAATCCATCGGCCGATTAGCCAGCTAAATGGTGCCGCTCAGGCGTTTGCCCGTGGAGATTTTGACTCACGATCTCCAGTAGGGGGCAACAACGAGATTAATCAATTGCAAGAGACGTTTAATACGATGGCCGGCCGCCTGCAAGATAATCTCGTTGAGATGGAAAAGCTGTCGAATGTGGCTAGCCGCACAAACAACATGGTGGTCATCTGTGACCCCAATGGTGAAATCGAATGGGTCAACGATGCGTTTATCCGGATCACTGGATACAGCTTGGAAGAAGTAACCGGCAAAAAGCCCGGCCGTGTCTTGCAAGGCCCTAAATCTGATCCGGTAGCAATTGATTACATGCGGCGAAATATCGCATCAGGACGAGGATTTAACTGCGAAATTATAAATTATTCAAAATCTGGAGAGTCTTACTGGGTGTCAGTAGAAGCTCAGCCGGTTTATGATGACCACAATCAGTTGATCAACTATATCGCCATTGAAACAGACATCACTGAAAAGAAAAAGGCATCAGAGCAACTAACGGCGTATGCTGAAGAGCTGGCACAGACAAATGTAGAGCTTTACTTGCAAGAGAGCCGCTTGCGATCGTTGCTGAATATTGCAACAAGCCAAAATGCCGACGCAAATAGTGAGCTTGAGATGGCGGTTGTGCAAGGCGCTTCGACCTTAGACATGCCATTTGGCCTTCTCTCAAAATTGGAAGAGTCAACAATTGAGATTGTTGAAATCGTTTCTCCCAATTCTCGCTTAATACGTGGACTATCGTTCCCACTTGAAGACGCACTATGCAGGTTTGTTGCCAACGAGGATGAGACGATTGCATCAGCTGATATGTCTCAAAGCGGGCTTCAATTACCCGATTGGCTAGGCGATTTTGCTCCAAAGGCTTATATAGGCACTCCAATTTATGTAGATGGGAGTTTTTACGGCACGCTGAGTTTTCTAACAGACCAAGAGCGGGATGAATTTAGTGATAGCGAGACAGATTTTGTGAACTTGCTGGCTCAATGGATAGGGGCAACTCTTGATCGCAAAAGCTCACGAGATGCACTCATCAGCTATGCCAATGACTTGGAACGAAGTAACAAAGAGCTTGCCGACTTTGCGCATATCGCTTCGCACGACCTGCAAGAACCGCTCCGAAAAATTCAAACCTTCGGCAGTCGTTTAGAGTCAAAATATGCTCAATCTCTTGAGGGGAGAGGGGTGGATTATTTGCAACGGATGCAGAATGCGGCCAACAGAATGCAGATTCTGATTCAAGAGTTGCTGTCGTATTCATCTGTGACCACCCGAGCTAAACCTTTTGAGGAAACTGATCTTCAGCAAATTCTAGATGAGGTGCTGGTCGATTTAGAGGTGCGGGTTGAGCAGGTTGATGCGCTGATCGATATCCGGCCGTTAGCAACCATTGACGCCGACGCGATACAAATTCGCCAACTGTTCCAAAACTTTATCGGTAATGCGCTTAAATTCACTGTACCAGATCGACGGCCGCACATCATCATCGAAGGAACCCATTTTGTAAGCGAAAAAAATGAGGAGATGTACGAGATTCGAATTGCGGACAATGGAATCGGTTTTGACGAGAAATTCGAGAAGAAGATATTTGGGATCTTTCAGCAATTGCACGCTCAAGATGGGTATGAGGGGACAGGGGTTGGTCTAGCCATTTGCAAAAAAATTATTGACCGCCATTCAGGTCAAATCAATGTACAAAGTAAACCGAATGTCGGGACAACGTTTATGATTCAGTTGCCTGTCATTCAAGAAAAATCTGACCGACGGATTGGAGAAACACATGAAAACTTCGACGATGCAAAAATTAGTTCTTTGGGTTGAGGATGACCCAGAAGATCAACTTCTTATTCAAGAAGCGATTGAAGACGCACAAGTAGAAAATGAATTTACCTTTGTGAATGATGGGGTAAAGGCGCTGGAGTATCTGACCAGAACTGGGGCGTTTGAGCATTTGAAAGACGAGCCTTTGCCCAAACTGGTGATGTTGGATCTAAACATGCCGCGAAAAAATGGGCTTGAAACGGCAAAAGAGATTAAAGAAAATCCAGACTTTGCCCAGATTCCGATCATTATTTTTACGACGTCGCAGGCTGATACAGACATGATGGCGTCTTATGATTTGGGGGTGAATTCGTTTATGACGAAGCCCACATCGTTTGACGGTCTAATTGAAGTGCTCCGCTATATCGAATCGGCCCAATTTTTCTTTATGTAGCTGAATAAATCAAATGGGGGAAATGCGCATAGTCAAATTAGACTTTGGACTTTAGAAATTTCCATCTCCATCCCGTTTTTCGGCCGTAATGTCACTTGTGCATTCATAGCAGGGGGATTAAGGTTTGCGGGTTGCAATTTAAATTTGCTTAAAGTTTTGATGAGGACAAGTCCGGCTTCTAGCTTGGCAAACGGCCGGCCGATACACAGGTGTGGGCCTCCGCCAAACGGAATATAAGCAAACTTCTCGAAATTCGCGTAGTCAACAAAGTGCCTTTCTGGTTGATAAATAGATGGGTTATTCCAATAACTAGGATGATGATGAATTGAGTAAGGGCAAACGACCACAATCGCCCCGGCCGGTACGTGATATCCACCAAACTCATCTTCAGCCACCGTCTTACGCGTGATTAACCATGATGGGGGATAGAGGCGAAAGACCTCATCAATTGCGGCCGAAGTATAGGTCATTTTGGATACTGTTTCTGCTGTGACAACGCCATCCCACCCCTCAATCTCTTCCCGAATTTTGCTTTCTGCATCCGAGTGTCGGCTTAAAACGTCCCACATCCAGCTCATACCGCTTGCAACAGTTTCATAGCCAGCTATGATCATGGTGATTATTTCATCCCGTATCGCCTTCGGGTCAAGCGGCTGATTGTTCGCATCACGGCCGTCTAAAAACAGATCAAGCAGATCATTTTTAGATTCTCCCGAATCTTGGCGATCTTGAATTAATCTATAAATTATTTGATCTACTTTGTGCAAGGTCCGTTTAAATCGGACATTTCTTGGTGTAGGGACCCACGTTGGTAAAGCTAACAAATTCTGCGACCGATAAACAACATACTGCATCATCCCCAAAATCTCTTGGGAAAGATCGGCCGAATCTTTAGAAAAATCGAGACTAAACAAAGCTGTTCCTACAATTTCTAGCCCGAGGCGTAACATTTCAGCATCGATATCCAACTTAATAGTAGATTGGTTAGCTAATTGGGCATCCCAGCGGCCGTGCATTCTGTCGATGGTTTGTGACATAGCGGCCGCCATCCCATCTAATTTGTTTTTGTGGAAGCCCGGCTGGGCCAAACGACGATGCTGTTGCCAATAATCTCCATGTGTCGTTAACAATCCTTTGCCGGTAACACGGGCAAAGTTGCTAAATTGGAAAGTTTCTCGGCTGTAGTTTTTCCAGTTATCTAAAAACACTCGCTGAATGTAATCAGGATGATTCAGAAAATAAATGTCCCAAAAACCAACTTTTAGTTTGCAGATGTCTCCCATTTCATCGGCCGTTTTCATGACAAAGCCAAGGGTATCGGTCTGTAGCTCTCTTGCTTCAGTCAGCGTGATTGTTTTTGATGGTATTTTTGCGGTCAAGGGTCGTTTGCCAAATTAAGATGTATTTTAAATCGTGAGAAGGATTGTAATTATCAAAGTAGTAAATAAAAGCCACTCTAACTAAATGCATTCTATAGAAAACAAATATCGTTGGGTCGCTCTGATCATTTTGCTGTGTGGCGTGTTCTTTATGTCATGGGAACTCGGCCGGGACAGCTTGTGGCAAAATGAGATTGTGAGCTTTTCAAGAGCGACTGAACCCACGTTACATGGCACTTATACCGAGATTGCAAACGACGACTCTGCCCCGCTCTACGAGATCGTCTTCTTACGGCCGTGGCTACTGCTTGGGACCCAAGAGTTTTGGACCCGCATACCCAGTGTCTTTTTTAGCTTGCTGGCCGTTGCAGTGGTCTATCGCTTTTGCACTGATTTTGCCAGCCAAAAAGTTGCTTTATACGCTACCGCCATATACGCGCTCAACCCGATCCAGCTATATTATGCCCGCGAAGGACGCATGTACGCCTTGTTGGCATTTGTGACGATCACTTGGATATATTTTCTCTATCGAACCATCAAAACAGAAGGTAAATCTTGGCGACCGTTTATCTGGTATGCTGTCTTTGCGGCTGCAAGCGTCTATACTCATTACTATGGCGGCATCACCCTAATTTCAGCATCACTTTTTATAGTTGCTTACATCCTAAAAACAAAGAATTTTGATTACGCTAAACGTTGGGTGCTTGCTAACTTGGGTGCTGCTCTACTGTTTGCCCCTTGGGTCCCTACGTTCTTGTTCCAGCTAAGAAATGATCCGATTTCCAGCTTAGTTGACCCATCTTTTGCTACATTCGGAAAGATGTTCGGCCGAGTATTGACCGGATACTATTACTTGCCGGGCTGGTTAGACTGGTTTGTCTCTTTAAGCGTTATTGGACTGATTGTTTTCGGGTTGCTGCTCATATGGTGGCAGGCAAATAACGTATCTGAAAGATCCCGTCTTTATCTATTCCTATCCGTAATCTTTTTCACTTCTATAGCAATCGCGTTTGTTTTATCCAAATTAATCACGCCGATGTTCGTAATCCGATATTTCAGCGGCGTGATTCCAGTGCTGATAATTTTGCTCGTTTATGCCCTCTCGCGATTAAAGATCAACTTATTAGTGCATGGTAGCTTGCTACTATTTGCTGTCGGTTCAATTGTGTTTGCTCAATCAACTGTTACAACGATTTGGCGCAAAGACTACAAAACTGCTTTTGAAGTCATTGAACAGCATTCTGTTGCAGACAAAGCGGACTCTCTACTTTTCTTTTCACCCGGTGGTAACTTTTGGTTAGATGAGTTCAATCATTACTACCATCTACATCACCCTGTTACGTTTATGACCAATCAAACTGTATCCGGGACAGATTTAGATCAGGTTTTGGCCGACTTGAACGAAGATGGCGGGGTTTGGGTTGTCCAAGCGGATCAAGCCCACTTGGTCACCGATTTGCAATTGGCCAGTGCAGAGTATGAAATTGCCTACGATCAAAATTTCTTTAGCAAGTTCTTTTTGCACTCCCGCACGCTTAAAATTTCTTATCTAGAGCCTTCTGGCTAAGATCGCTTGCGTCGTCGCCGTTTTTGGCGGCTGTCGCTTCGGGGCATGCTAAGCTCGGCCGACAATTTTTCCTCTACACGATCGGCCGTCTCATTGACCTTTTTCACAATCCGAGTTGCTTTATTGACCCAGCTTGTTTTTAGCTTTGCGTCGGTCACTTCCCGCATGTTGGCCTTTATATTGATGAGTGATGTTCTACAAACCCCCTGTGCCAAGAAAATAGCGGCGGCCGCATCTGCACGGGCATGCTCCAACCCGATCTCGATAAGTCTTTCAGCTAATTCAACAAGCTGGCCGCTAAGCTGGATCACGCCTAAAGGGACTTGAGCCGCACCAATTAACGCATCTTCAATCGCTTGCGTTGTTGCCTTCTCATTTTTATCATTTTGGTGGGACAGAACGGTTATCACCCGTTTGTAGACATGAGCATCATCCTGAATAGATTGCTCAAAATCAGCCTGAATCTGCTCCGCTTGTTTTAAAATTTCCCCCAGTTCAGGATGATGTGCTTCATACTTCCGCCGCCCTAAACTGAGCCCCGCAACCATCCGAGCCAAGGCGGCCGCCAACATCCCGGCCATACCGGCCGCGCCACCACCGCCAGGTGTCGGTGAGGCTTCTGCTAATTGTGAAATAAATTCGCTATTGTAATCAAGATTGTCGTTCATATTTTCCCCAAACGGGTGCCTGCGCTACACAACAGACCTAAAATTTGTGGAATTTTAATCTCACTTTTCGCTTTTGACATTATTCGCAGATGGAACAGTTATTTACTCTCCACTGGTTTGTAAACTTGGTGAGAAATTATTCCATGCTCCGGGGAAGAAAAATGTCCGATTAAGAGGATTGTTCTGAGGGTTGCATTCGTAAACCGTTAGGTTGTCAACGTAAGCCCCAACATCTGAAATTGATTCATCTGACCCTATCGTGAATCTGAGCTGAAGCCCGCCGGACAAATCAGAGATGTCAATCAGGTTTTCGGTCCAAGTTTGGTTGCCGCACCACGCATCCTGCCCGGCTAGCGGATTGCTCAAGTCGACTGGCACAGTTGAATCATAGGGGTCTGTTTCAGATCTTTGTCCTAGTGGGCTCCATCCGCTCCCAGAAGAGTAGTCTAGCGTCAACCCGTCATAACAAACTGTTGAGTCTCCTTCGATATTGCGCCACAGGTCGAACTTGACCCAGCGAGCATCGGCCGACAGGGCTAAACCGAGTTCGGGGGAAACCATACTGCGGTAAGACGGGGTGTTTAAAGTCTCCCCTTTTGCTGAGAACGCTCCTTCTGAGAACTGATCGGCCGACTGTTCCCAATCACCATCTGAGCTTTCTAGTGTCCAATCAGTCAAGCCATCCTCAAAGCCGGTTTGATAGACGATGCTGGGTGTTTCACCGGGCAAGCACTGACCGGCTGGGGGTGCTGTTGTAAAGCTGGCGGATGCCCATGGACCCGGGCCAGCTTTGTTTACTGGCCTTACTCGCCAGCTGTATAAAGTTTGCGTCTCTAAATCACTGGGTAACGAATATGTTGTGGTTAGGATTCCGGTGATGACGTTATTCGGTGTGGTGAAGTCAGTCCCTTCAGTCAGCTGTAGCTCATAGCTTGTGGCGCCGCTCAACTCGCTCCATTCAAACGTTGGATTCACTGAAACATAGGTTTCGTTATTTTCTGGTGCAATCAAGGTCACGCCCGTTGTTAAGGTTGGGACTACGATGAAATCGATCGAAATCGTTTCAATTTGGGAAGGGGAAGATGCGGTTAATGTCACCGCGTTAGTCCCGATAATGGCATTATTTATGGCCACCGTTACGGTTGTTGGGGTTGGCCCGGGTTGAATGCTTGGTGGTGAAATGCTTAGCACGGTTCCTGAGGTAGATGGCCCACCAATAAAATTAACCGTTTGGGTATACCCTTCAGTGGCCTGAATCACCGCAGAAACAAGCACATCTTCATCTTCTAAAAATTCGAAGGTTTTATCTGACTGTTGAAGGAAAAAGCTTGCTGATCGTGTGCAGTCGGGAAATTTGAATGATGCGATCCGTGTCCCCCACGAAGAAGCGGGGTTGTATTGCCCCGTTGCCCAAAATGTACAACCGTCGGTGGGGTCCAGTGTCAGTGTGCTGTAATCCCCGTAGCGGTTGCTACTGTTAGCCGCTGTTCCTTGACCAATCGTTGTTTCGCTAGACATTAATTGGCCCAGCGGCATATCGGCCGTCCGGCCGGTGTAGCGCAACGTTGGGAAAGTTGAACTCCCCGAAATGTTATACAGCAGTGCGATATTTTGAGACTCATCCATCCCGATAGATCCCATCCAACGATGCTGATCATCAGGAGAAAATACCCCTTGCTGATGAAGCTCCCAGCTACCGGTGCTGTTACGCAATTCGAGCCAGTAAATCGCATGTAGGTCGCTGTTATTGGCGTCGGTCACCATATTCACAACGATCGTCTCATGTGATCCAAAGTTGAGATAAGAGACCCGATTCATGAGCACTTCGCGGATCGGGTCAAGCAACGTTGATGACCCGTTCTGCGGCACACAGCGGAACGTTGTTAGCCCACAGACGTTCGAGTCAAATTCAGGGATAGCGATGTTGGCAATCCTAGAAAAAGTTGAGTTAGCCGGTGTGTCAAAATCGGGGTCGATGGTCCAAATTTCAATAAAGTCAGATGTTGGGTTGTCGCTGATATTGTGTGATTCATCATCAACGTGTCGCAGATATAACGGGGTGCTTCCGGCCGGTGGTGGGGCCATGCTGTCTAAATCGGCCGGTGCGAGCGCTTGAAAGCCAAATCCAGACAAACTATCTGGAGCAAAGCGAATAAACCCAGCTGGGTCGCCAGCAAGCATATTTTCCCGATCAAATGCGTAAATGGCCGGGGCAAACGTGGGGGAGCTTTCATTTGCTGTGCCGATGTAGGCATCGGTCCATAACCCATATTTGGGATAATCGGGGAAAGATGGTGTGACAAAAATATATGCGTGCCAAGCCCCTAGCGGATCACTTGTTTGTGAAACATAGTGACACAGGGTTTTCTTTGAAAATGTTGAATTAAACTCGCTCATAAACCAGCGGTCCGCCAGTTGATCGTAAATCACAACCGGGTCACCACCCCCATCAGCACAGTCTCCGGTCCCTAAACTGTCTAGCGCGGTTGGCCCACTCAGTAGATTTCCATCTTTGTCATAAATCACAAAATCTGTGCCTGAAGGGGAGTTGATCATTTGAATATAGTGATCTTTACCCACAGCCCCGGCCGGATCTGGCGGATTAACCCCGTTAAACCCCATCCCTGCAATATTTAAACTGGGCTGTAAAAAGTTGTTAGATGGCCCTCGATAATCGGTCGTTTCTACTAGCTCCGTCGTTTCGATTTCAACAACCCGTTCAGCAAAAAATGGAGAGCTACTTTCGTTTTTGGGTATCTGATGGCCGATGCGCGGGTTCACTTCACGCGCCAGATTCAAATTTCTGTCGGCCGAGACAAGGGGTAAATCGCGAACGGCTGTTGAAAGTGTGGGGGTAACAGGTTGGCTAAACGATTGGATTTGGGCCGTCTTAACGACTTTTTCCTTATTGCCTAGAGACTCACCTTCGTTTATAGATGGGTTGGCACTTCGCTGAGGTTGATCTAACTCCTCATTATTCGGCACCAGAGTCACAATCATGACAAAGAGCATGACTGGAACAAAGAAAATTAGGCTGAATAATGTCCGAAGTTTTTTGGTTTTTGTTGAGTTAGATGTCATAAATATTGAATAAGTTCGAGCGTTTTTGTTTAAACCGCACAGGAATAATTGTTTTTGTTAAAACATTAGCTCTATCCAGAGATAGAAGCTATAAACGTACCTTATTATTGCTTAAACAGACAATAAACTTAAGAACATAATCAGGGACTATAGGTCTACATCTGATTTAATACACTATGAGCACTGAAAGAATCGAGAAAATACGATCCAACTTGATGGGTTGGAAAGTGGACGGAATTTTAATCACCAATCTGACCAATGTTAGCTGGGCCTCAGGGTTTACCGGATCAGCCGGTATGCTGGCGATTACGGCCGATGATGCGTTTATTGGGACTGATTTTCGGTATTGGGAGCAGGCAAAAAGCCAATCACCAGACTTTGAGCTGGTTCAAATGGGGCGTACGGCCGAATTTGTACACATCGATGGCCTAGTCAAAATGATGGGCGTCGATCGGGTTGGATATGAAGCCTCGAATATGACTGTGGCCGCTTACAGCGATCTAAATAAAAAATGCAAAGATGTAGAGTCACTAAAGCTGATTCCATTGAACAGCCGACTTGAGCCTTTGCGCCACGCAAAAACCAAAGCTGAGTTAGACATGATCAAAAAGGCTGCAAAAATTACCGATGCGGCGATGGCGGCTGTTAATGACTTGGCTAAACCTGGCATGACAGAACGGGCATTAGCCTGGGAGCTAGAAAAACATATGCGTGAAAATGGTGCAGATGGCTTGGCATTTGACATCATTGTAGCGGCCGGGCCTAACGGGGCTATGGCTCATCATCACCCCAGCGATACGAAATTAAAGGAGGGTGATACTATTATTGTGGACATGGGTGCTATGCTGAACGGGTACCATAGCGACCTCACCCGTACGTTTTTCTTAGGCAACACCCCAGATGAAACCTTTAAAATCGTCTATGATTTAGTGCATACTGCTCAGAAGAACGCCCTTAACAATATGAAAGCTGGCATGACGGGCCAAGAAATTGATGCTCTTGCCCGTGAAGTGATTGAAGATGCAGGCCATGGCGATAAGTTTGGACACAGCTTGGGCCACGGCGTCGGTTTGAACATTCACGAAGGACCTTCGTTGTCATCCATGTACGATAAAGATATTAACGCCGGATCAGTTGTAAGTGTTGAGCCGGGCGTTTATCTGCCGGGATGGGGTGGTGTACGCATCGAAGATTTGGTTGTGGTAACGCCAGATGGGCCAGAGTTTTTAAGCAACTGTCCCAAAACTCCGATAATTCCGGTATAAATAGGGATTACCAGAGGAAAAGGCTTTAATTATTCAGAACAACCACTGAAGAGTGAATATTGAGAAATCAAACCGCAAATGAGCCGTTTTATCTCTTTAGCCCTTAATAAGGTTCGTAATTCGTTAGAATTATACTGCCATTCAAAATTATTTAAATTTAGAGTTCAATCATTATGTTAAAAGAATCAAAAAATCGTGCTGGAGTAGTTCGTGAACTATTTCGGTTTTTATGGAAACGAAAGATGTATTGGCTATTCCCGATGGTCGCTTTATTGATCGTCTTTGGCTTGCTACTCGTATTTGCGGCCGGTAACTCAGCTGTTGCACCTTTCATCTACACCTTGTTTTAAACATCCACCAACCGGCCCAGTAACGCCTGCACTGGGCCGGTTTATTTCTCAACCCGCTTAAAATGGAAACCCTATCAACAATCGTACTCATCATGTTAACCATGGTGGGATACTCCTCTGGCATCACGATGGCGGCCAGAGGGAAAAACGTCCCCTCTGCCATTGTGGATTTGATTATCGTGCTGTTGCTCTGGACAGTTGCCCTTTGGACCCGGCCGCAGGTTTTGCCGTTCATCTGGGGCTCTCGATTTGTATTATTGATCGTGTGGCTTTTGATCGCGATGCTGGTTGGCTTTATCAAAACCAAAGTGGTCCATGCGGGCCAGATCGATCAAATGCCAGACACAGAATTACCGGAGCATGCGCAAGTAAAAGAAACGGTCTCTGGAAACATTTTCCAACGAGCATGGAAGGGGTGGAGCTTGTTTGCGGCCGAAATGGGACATATCCAAGGCGGCCTGTTCATGGGCTTCTTCTACTTTATTGTAGTCACACTTTTTGGGATTGGCGCCCGACTGTTTACAGACCCGATGGGGTTAAAAGCCACACCAGCAGGATCGGGATGGGTTGATCGCCGGCCGCTTGATAGCACACTTGAGCAAGCACAGGAACAGGGACAAACAGACTAACTTTAGCTATGTATATTTTAGGAATTTCTGCCTTTTATCATGATTCAGCTGCAGCACTGCTGGATAACGGACATTTAGTAGCCGCGGCCGATGAAGAACGTTTTAGTCGTAAAAAGCATGACTCAGGGTTTCCAACGCAAGCGATTCAATTTTGTCTAGACACCGCCGGGATCAAGGCACAAGATCTTGACTATGTGGTGTTTTATGAAAAACCACTTGAAAAATTTGAACGGATCCTACAGACGCAACTGTCTACATTCCCAAAATCTTGGCGCGCCTTTAGTTCAGCGATGATCAACTGGCT
>JAHDGV010000103.1:0-3271 GCA_020631655.1 Chloroflexota bacterium
GCCTGTTGCGCATCAACCACAGTTTTGGCAAACCCAATCACCCGGCCGCCTGAATCATACAATGTTGCCAACAGCGCAGTTTGTGTTTGTAGCTCTCCACCCGCATGGCTGATACCCCCGCTCACCGTCACCAATTTTCCTGACTGAGAAAAATCTACATCCTCGAATGCTACTGATTCAGGTGCAGATTCGGCCGTTGTGGTGTTCACAAAGCCATCTGCAATCACCACTTCAGCCTGAACATCGCCAGATGGCTTTTGCGGAAACAAATACGCAAAGGGAGATGTTTGGCCGGGCGGGATAAGAGGCAGGCTGGCTTGTGTAGTAGCTTGGGCGATCAACTGCCCGCCCCCATCAAAAAGTGAAACATCCAGACTTGCCTTCTCGAGGTGCCACTCAGACTTGTTCCTTATTTCACCAATCACCCACGCCCCACCGCCACCGTCTGAAAATACGGAATACGAAACGATTTCGGCCGAAATTGGCAATGGCGTCGGGGCTTCACCACGAAAGACCGGTGTTGCAGGTGGTGGTAGCACAAGTTGCTGCCCAATTGAAAGCAGTTCCGGCCGGACATCTGGATTTAAAGTTTGAATTTGCTCCACCGTTGTTTGATTTTGGATCGCGATCCCTAAAAGGGTATCACCCTCTGTAATCGCATAAATAATCGGTGTTGGAGACGGCGTAGGTGTAGGCGATGGCAACGGGGTTGGTGAGCTGATGATGACTTCGATAGTTGCCGCAGGCAACGTCGCAAATTGGGATTCGCGCAGTTCAACTACTTCAGAACTGTCGGTTGGAGCAGGACCGGGCAAGTCACTCGTAGAATCTTCATCGTTTTGACCGCACCCGGCCAAAAGCAAAATAGCCATCAACAAAAGCAACCCAAATAAGGGGCTACAAACCTTTTTTCTCGCCCCGCAAAACCAGAGAACCATTGACCAAAACCTCATGATTCTCTACGATCTCAAATAAACATCACCTTTGCAATCATTTTAATGATTTTGGATGGGAATCGTATGCAACTAGCAAGTCACAAAAGCCTCGATGACAAAACAAAAACTGAATGGCTGACATCTGTCTTAAATTCCACAACCGACGGGTTTGTAATTTTAGACCTGAATGGCTCTGTCAAAATGTCGAACCAACCGGCCGACAGCTTTTTGGCAACCATGACCGGTGCAGAGCCGGTTAATGGTGTCTTTGACACCCAACAGGCGATCTCGATCATCGGTTACAAGCCGGTTGAGTTGATCAAACTCATCACCAACATCCGGCGCGGAAATATACCTGAAGAGACCAAAAACGTGATCCACGTAGAGGATGAAGGGAAAATCCGATATTTAGAGCGTTGCGAAAAAGTTTTAAAAACCGATGACGGTGAAGTCAACGGGGTCATGATTATTTTTCGGGATGTCACTGAGCAGGTTGAACGTGAAGAGTGGCAGCGAGAGTTCACCAGCATGGTGGTCCACGATTTAAAAAATCCTGTTTCAGCCATTTATACCGGCTTTGAATGGATGGCTCCGATGATCGACAATCCAGATGCGGAAATGATCATCAACAATGGGCAACGGACCACTCAACAGCTCTTGGACATGATCGACTCCTTGCTCGACATTTCTAGAATGGAAGCGGGCAAACTCTCGGCCGACGTTGAGGCATTGGACATCATTTCAATTGCACGCTTTCAAATCAACTCGCTCCTCAACTTATCTTTTAGAAAAAATGTGAACCTAGCAATAGAGGTAGATGAAAGCGTTGAACCGATTTGGGGTGATAGGTCGATGGTGCGGCGAATCTTGGCCAATCTAATCGACAATGCGATCAAATTTACCCCATCAGGCGGCAAAGTAAGCGTCAATATCTCACACGCCCGGCCCGAAGACCGGCTTCCCGGCGGATGCCGTGTGATCATTTCAGATACAGGTGTTGGGGTTTCCGATTCAGACAAATCTCGAATATTTAATCGATTTGAGATGATCGGCGGCCGTGGAAAAAGCCAGAGAGGGGCAGGCATCGGACTCTCATTCTGCAAGCAGGCGGTTGAAGTGATGGGGGGCAAAATCTGGGTTGAGGACAACCCTCAGCCAAACGGCGGCAGCCAGTTTGTCTTCACCATGCCACCAGTTCCCACCTTTTCAGATGAGATGGAACCGGTCAAGAAATCAAAAGGAAACTACGTCGTAGCGATTAACGAGCCTGCATAGTTCTATAGCTCAGATGAGAGACGGGCGACCTGATCATCATAATAGGTGATGTCGCCCGGTTGCAGTCCGGCCACACGCCTATTCAGGAAGAAAATGGCCAACCGAGCCTTCGTTTTGTCTTCTTTGGCCTTACGCTCCCAACCCGCTTCGGCCGCCATGCAGGCGGTATAATACAGGTCGGTCAAGCGGTCCATTAGCGGCCGGAAGAAGATCGCGCCGGTTAGTTCATCCATCTTTAGCACTTCTTCAAATTCAGCCTCAAGTTTGCCTAATTGATGGAGCCCTTCTTGCTTCAACTCTGGCATAAACGTATTTTGGAATAGCGTCCGCATCTCCTTCAAAAACGGCAAATGGATGGCCGATTTACGCACGTCCCGTTGCAACTGAGCCAACAGTACATTTGGCGCCCCTTCCCAATTTTCATAGACGATATTGTCTCGCAACAGGCGCGGTAGCACGCTAAACGATTCAATGGTGCCATTGCCACCCAAAAGCTCAATTCCCTGCATCACCACATCATGTGACAAAATGGCTGAACGATATTTGTTTAAGTTAATCGCCATGCGCAAAAACTTAGTCATTTCGGCCGCCTCTTCCCCTTCTAGCCGGCCGCTTTCAAGATCGTCCCAAACCTTTGCGATCCGCATCGATCCTGCAAAAATCGCGGCCGTATCAGCCTTCATTTTTGTTAGCTGATCCTGCACCAGCGGGAAGCGGATAATCGGTTGATTAAAAGCCAATCGATTTTGAGCAAAGGTCCAAGCCACCGTAAACGCGCGTCTGGCGTTCCCCAAACAACCAAATGCGTTGTAAATGCGTGATGTGTTGATAAGGTGAACCATCGCATCACGAAATTCACCCACATACCAGGCTTTCGCATCATTAAAGGTCACTTCGGCCGTGGCCAGCGAACGGGTTCCCAATTTGTCTTTCAGCTTGTGTACGTGCATCCCATTCAGGGTGCCATCATCTAAACGGCGTGGAACCAAAAACAGACCCAGCCCCTTGGTCCCTTCATCTTCACCTTTGCGGGCGGTAACTAGCACCAAATCGGCCGTTAC
>JAHDGV010000103.1:3371-8238 GCA_020631655.1 Chloroflexota bacterium
GGGCAGTTATGACCCGCTTCACCGTTTTTGGCAGACATGTAAAACAGCGACAGAGCAACTTTATTATTGCCCAACTCGCCTAAAGCCGACATCGGGCCACCGCCATAAATCAGCCGTCCGGCCGCATGATAATCTGGATGGTAACGCACATCGTGCACCGTTCGACCAAGCTCGTCGGTTGATTCATGTACGGGCAAGTTTTGGGTCAAATTTGACGAGCGGACCAAAGGATCAACATCTTTGGCTAAAACTTTGCCAAACTTATAAAACTCAGGCATTTTTTTGACGTAGGCCGCCTTACCCAAGAACAGCTCAAGCTTGCGTTGCAAATCACTATCGGCCGAAAAATAGTTGTCCGGCTGGAGCGTTTGCCATTCGGCCAAACGGTTTTGGCCAATCTCATTGGCGGGCAAAGAGTCAGCATCGATGTGAAAAGTAATTTTTTGGTTCGTCATAACAATTTATTCTCGCAAAAGTTTGATCACCAGCGCGATTGAAGCACTTACGGCCGCCAGCGCACCGACGCTAGCAAAGCTACCTCCGATCAAAAACAAAGTTTCTGTCAGCGATTCGATAAAAAAGCCTGCAAACATCACCAGAAAACCGATAACGATGCAAACGGCCGCAATTTGGAGCAAGCGCTTCATCAAGTTTATTTAATCCTCAAGCAACAGCATGGCCAAAAGCGTCGTGCGTTCAACCAATTTAGCCGGAAACATAAATTCATGGTCCGCATGGGCCCCATCACCCACAGCGCCAAGGCCGTCCAGGGTTGGGGTATACATCGATGTGGTGTTGCCGTCACTGCCGCCACCCACGGCCGATTGTTCAAATTGAACCCCCATCAAGTCCCCAATCGCTTGGGCCTTTTGCCACAGGGCCTGATTCCGCTCGGTCCGTTCCAGCGGCGGTCCAATGTAGCCGGTGATTTCCAACGATACTCGGTCCACATTTGGGGTGATGGCTCTGATCGCCTCTTCCAGCTCTTCCGCATCATCCATCGACCACACTCGCACATCGACGTGCAATTCACACTCGGCCGCGATCACATTGGGGCGTGTCCCGCCGGTGATCACACCCGGATTAACGGTGATCCCGCGATCCAAATCAGTAAGCGGCACAAGTTGCTGAATGACGTTTGCCATCGCTGTAATGGCGCTGGCCCCTTTGGTAGGATCAAGACCCGCATGGGCCGGAACCCCTTTGGCCGTGATAATAAATCGGCCGGTTCCTTTTCTAGCAGTTTTGATTTTGCCGTCTTCGTCTTTTGCTGGCTCTAAAACTAACGCGCGACTTGCATTCTTGGCGAGGTCAGCCATCATCCCTTTTGACTCAAAACTCCCGATTTCTTCATCAGAATTGAGAACCACAACCGGTGCAACTGAAGGAGTTAATCCCAGCTGTTGTAAACAACGGATGGCGGCAATCATCATCGAGTTGCCCGTTTTCATATCGAAAACGCCCGGTCCGCGCAATTTTTCGCCGTCCTGAATCAGCGGCATTTTTTCTAAAGTGCCAACGGGCCAAACAGTGTCGGTGTGCCCCACCATCATCTGGTATGGTGCCCCATCAGCCATGTCGGCCGGACGGCCGATCAACCAGCCACCAGATTTCTGACCGGGAGTGATGGTCGCTTCGTATCCCAAAGCCTCCAGCTCAGACTTGATAATGTTTTGCACCCCAATTTGCGTCTCCGGCCGGTCTGAAGGTGATTCAACCAACACCAGCCGTTGAATCAAATCGAGTAAAAAATCTTGATCTGATTCCAAATAATCTTTAATTTTCTGAGCGGTTTCTGCGTTTGTCATACCTGCCGATTATAGGATGGAACTAAAATTTGAAACAGATTTCATGTCAAACTTCCAATAATGCAAGTAGGATGCTTACAGCATGGTAAAGGAGTGGCCGGTTTCACACCCTACAGACTAGCCTTGCATTAAAATCTTTCAAGTGGCTGTTCTAATAAGTTTAAAAGTGAAAGAGCGGATTTAAGACCGTATCAGTACGTTACACCCTATGAATTTGAAAGTCTCATCGCCTGTTGTTCTCCTACTAGCCTTCATCGCTACAATTTTATTCTTCGCAAGCCAAGCCACGGGGGCTCCGATCCAATCAACCGAATTCCAAATCGAGATTGATCGCTCGGCCGTTCCCGTATTGAATTCGTATGATTTAACCCTGATCATCAATGTCTCAAATGCTCAATCGATTTCAACTACTGATGGATCAGGCAACCCGATCTCCTACACAGCTGGCCCTGCGGCCGATGAGATCACGGTGACAACCGACAAAACCGAAATCAATGTGGCTCTTGCAGACTTAATCGATACAGATGATTTGGGCACTATTCGCAAAGCGGATCTAAAAGATAATTATCTGTGGGCCTACTCTCACGGCTTTGATGACAATTACTTTTTAGAAGAAGAAACCGGTGTCTTTCTGAGCCGCAATATTCCGGCCGGATTTAACATCGTCACCGATTGGATCACCGATCCAGTTGACGCATTTGGTGGTGATTTTCAATATTGGGAGTTCAAACGGTTGGTCGATGCAGGCTGGGACATCAACAACCACACGGTTGATCACGAAGCGGGCTGTGGGGCCGGTTACGACCGGGCCGACCGGAAGGCTGATGTCTTGCGAGCGCAAAATCAGCTCAGAGATTTGCTGGCGGGCACCACAAGGCCCGATTACAAAGTACTCGGTTTCACAATTCCGTGCGGATTTGCTGACCAAATCAGGGATTATCCCGGTGTGATCAACGAGATCAGAAACAACGGTGAGGACACCATTCTCTACACAGATGGGGTTTTTAACCTGCCCATTCACATGGATGTAAGCCCGCCTTACGACATCGAAACGGTGGTGATCCGAGACGGCCGGATCGACGGCAGTGGTGCCAACACCCCGTTCATCACCGGCCAGTTGGATCAAATCAGCACCTTGGCCGGAGAACAAGGCAAACCGCTTTGGTACACCACCTTCTCGCACGGCGACCACCTGTTTGGGGACAACACCCAAGTATTGGCAGAATCGCTCGATTATTTGATTGGAACCTACGGCACCGGAGGCACAAACGAAGTTTGGATTGCACCAACTTCAACCGTCATCTCCTACCTGCAAGTGCGCGACCTCTCAGTCATTCGCAAGGATGGCGCTTTGCTCCCAACCCCAACGCCGACACAAGCCCCTACCGCCATCCCGGCCGCTTGCAACGAGCTAGATAATCCAGGTTTTGAAAGCGGGACGGCCAGCTGGCAATCGTTGGGTACGCTTGAAACGGTGTCCGGCCGATCAGGAACCGGCCTACAGGTGTCCAACGGGTACACACAGCAAAATATCCCGGTTGAGCAACTCGGCGAATTTCTATTGCAGGGATATGTCAAAACTGATGCTCCAGCCACAGCCGGTTGGAACGGGGTTGGGATCGACTATTTGAACAGCAGTGGGGCGGAGATTGGGGATAAATCGATGCAGATTTTCCCAACAAACAATCAGTTTGTGGAGTTTCAGATCACAGGAACGCCCCCGGCCGGAACGACCAGTGTAAACGTTTGGCTCTTTTCTGGCGGTCCCAACGCCAACCTGATTTTTGATGATCTTGCGCTTGCTTGGCAAGGTTGTGACCCAGGCTCACCAACTTCAACCCCGACAGCTGAGCCCAATCCAACTGAAGTGCCTCCGGCCGAGGGGACTGCAACTCCGTCCCCGGTTGGAACACTACCGCCAGTCGATTTGTCCGTTTTTATTTACCTACCCATTCACACTAGGTAATTATCCGGTTTTAATGTGCATACAGAGTTCAAGATTTGAAATGGGTGTTAATATTCTAGTTCCAGATCAAATTAGTGCATCCGGCTTTATTGATGTCATGCGTGAGGAATATTGAGTTTTACAGAGTGGATCGACAAACAAATCAGCCAATTAGACTTTGCCCGCACCAGCCCCAACGTAACAGTCAAAATACGGCCTTGGTCGACGGTGCTACGCGTGCCGACGACGGCCGGGGTGCTCTATGCAAAAGCATTGCCACAAGAACATAACCATGAGGTGGCACTGACCGTTGCGTTGTCTGATTGGTTAGGCGACCACAGCATCCACATGCTAGCATCAGAGCCAGCAATGGGTTGGATGCTAATGAGCGATTGCGGCAACACGTTGCGCCAACATTTCACTGATTATCCAGACCCCAATATTTGGAAACCGATACTATCTCACTACGCAAAAAGTCAGATCGAATTAATAGACCACGTAACACACTTGGGTGATCTCGGCATACCTAATCGGCAACCTAGCAAGCTCCCGGATTTTTTGCACAAGGTGCTGGCGAATGAGGATGTGCTGTATCTCGGCCGAGAAGAATGTCTCAGCTACTCACAACTTGCTCAACTACATGCCTTTATGCCGGCATTTACGTCACTATGTGCGGAGCTGGCCGCAACGCCAATCCCGCTTTCGGTTAATCACGGTGACCTGCACGATGGCAACATTTTCTACAATAACGGTCACCACGTCTTTTTTGATTGGGGTGATGCCAGTATTGCTCATCCGTTTTTTTCCTTGCGAACAACATATGTTAGCCTCGAGAATCGATTCGACATTCCAGAAAACGACCCGAGTCTCAACCGATTTCGTGATGTTTATCTTGAACCCTGGACCGACATTGTTAGCCGTTCAGAATGTTTGGAGATTTTTGAGTTGTCACAGAGATTGTGGTCACTTAGTTCCCTCGCGGGCTGGTATCAGGCTCTGGGGTCAATTTCGGCCGAAGAGCGAGAGCCTTACTACTATGCCGTCTCGGCGCTTCTGATAGAGTTGCTAGAGGCGAATGCGGATCTATTGAATTAAGTTGGAGCAAAATCAAAAA
>JAHDGV010000103.1:8338-16179 GCA_020631655.1 Chloroflexota bacterium
AACAAATCGAGGTAAGACATTTATGTACAAATTTTCGCAAAATGACAAACCTTCTTGGGACGTGCTTCTCATCGGAGGACCGTCCGGCACAGGCAAAAGCCGTGTGAGCTATGCCCTTGCACATCACTTCGATGTCGGTATTACCGAAGTTGATGATTTACACACTGCAATAGTCCAAATAACTACGCCGGAACAACAACCTGTTTTGCACTACTGGGAAACGAAGCCGGAAGATGTGCACCTCTCGGCCGAGCAAATGCTAGAGTTACACGTCTCAGTCGGCCAGTTCATGTTACCCGCATTAGAAGCTGTCGTTGAGAATCATATCGAATCACAAACACCTATAATCCTCGAAGGTGACTACATCCTGCCTGAGCTCATGGCCTTGGCCAGCCATCACAATTCGAAAGAAGATAAGCGTGTCCGAGCCGTTTTTATTTATGAGCCAGATGAAAAGCAGATTCTCAATAATTTTCTCCAACGAGAACCAGAAGAAGGAGAGCAAGCGGGCAGAGCACATGTGAGTTGGCTGTATGGAGAATGGCTTATTAAAGAGTGCAAACGGTATGGATTACCAGCTTTACCTGCAACCCCTTGGGATAGTTTGTTTGATCGAATCGTGAAAGCAATTGGCTAAACGAATGCAATCTATCAAAATCATCCTGCAAACAGAGAAGTTTCAGCGTTCCCCCAACCAACATCGTCATCAGCTTTTATGACATCATCAAAAAGCTTCAAACCTAACTCCAAACAATAAATTTCAAACCACAAAACACACTGATTTAGGACCCTGAAATAGAGCCTATTCTGCTTGTCATTTTACATAATATTCCGTAAACTTCGGCCATGAAGAAGATTGATTTAAGGTCAGATACGGTTTCGTGGCCCACGCCCCAAATGCGCGAGGCGATGGCTACGGCCGAAGTTGGGGATGATGTCTACGGGGACGATCCCACAGTAAACAAATTACAGGCTTTAGCGGCCGAAATGACAGGGAAAGAAGCGGGGCTTTTTGTAACCAGCGGAACACAGGGAAACCAGGTTGCTTTGGCCGCACACTGCGGCCGTGGGGAAGAGGCGATTGTTGGATTTGACTCGCACATTTTCAACTACGAAGCGGGCGGCGCAGGAGTGATGAGTAGCATCACAATGCTCCCACTCCAAACAGACAGTATTGGGCGTTTAGACCCAGATCAAATCAAAAAATTTATACGGCCGGATGATCCACACCGGCCGGTCAGCCGCTTGATCTGTGCTGAAAACAGCTCTGGCGGCAATTATGGAGCCGCGTTACCGATCGATTATTTTGTTGAGCTACGCAAAATCGCTGATGATAATGGTCTCAGCGTCCATTTGGATGGAGCCCGCGTCTTTAATGCCACCACGGCCTTGGGCATCGACATCAAAGAAATCGCTCAATACGTTGATTCGATCAGCATTTGCCTGAGCAAGGGACTGTGCGCCCCGGCCGGAAGTGTGGTGGTTGGGAGCAAAGAAATCATCTACAAAGCCAATCGGGCCAGAAAAATGTTAGGTGGTGGGATGCGCCAGGCGGGCATCTTGGCCGCGGCCGGGATTCTGTCGCTCACTGACATGACTCAACGGCTTGATGTCGATCAAAAGAATGCAAAACGATTGGCTGAAGGGCTGGCCCAGCTCCCATACATCGATATCGATCCAGAAAAATGCTACACAAACATGGTCTTTTTTGGCCTAACCGAAGACGCTCCACTTAACGAAACCGAGATTACCCATCGCTTAAAAAATGAATTTGATATTTTGATGGGTGGCACCTACGGGGCCGGATTTAGGGCTGTCACTCACTACTGGATTGACGAAGAAAAGGTAGACAGAACGCTATCCGCTTTAAAAACAATCCTGAACTAATTCAATAGAGCCGGACCACATTATCTACTCCGTCACAACAGGCTATCGATAGAAAGGCAAGCAACACCATGTCAACCATTATCGGGCAACAAATCAACCAATATCGCTTAGACAAAGTCTTGGGTGAAGGGGGGATGGGGCATGTGTATTTGGCTTGGGACGTCAACTTAGACCGGAACGTTGCGATCAAATTGATGCACGCTCAGCTAGCGGCTCAATCAGAGTTTAGGCAACGGCTAACACAGGAAGCCAAAACGGCCGCCGGGCTTGAGCACCCGTCTATTGTGCGGGTGTACGACTTTGGTGACAGCGAACACGGCCTATTTATCGCGATGGAGTACATCAGCGGTGGGACTTTGCGCAATTTAATTCGCACCGTGCGGCAAAAACGACGCTACATCCAAACGGACCAGATCATTCAAATCGGGGTGCATATCGCAGAGGCACTGGGATATGCTCATCGGTCTGGGGCGGTTCATCGAGATGTGAAGCCGGGCAACATCATTTTGAAACAACTTGTGCAACCGGAAATGCCGGCCGGTGCCCTTTTTCGAGCGATGCTGTCTGACTTTGGGCTTGTTAAGGTGTCAGAAAGTTCTCTTAAAACCCAAACCGGATTTACGATGGGAACCCCGATCTACATGTCACCCGAGCAGTGCCACGGAGCAGATTTAGACGGCCGGAGCGATATCTATTCGCTCGGTGTTGTGCTGTATGAACTGGTGACAGGTGAGCCCCCCTTTGCCTTTAAATCTTTGGCAAACGCACTATCAACCCACATGAAAGCGATCATGCCATCAGTGCCGAGTAGCAAACGGAGCGAAGTGCCCCTGGTGCTCGACACCATTTTGATGCGGATGCTGGCCAAAGAGCCTGAAGATCGTTATCAATCGGCATTTGATGTGGCTGAAGTATTGCGCAGTGCGCTTGGGTCACTCGAAGACAATCCAACAAGAGCGATTCCAAAGGTAAGTCGGCCAACGTCTGATCCGGAACTGGCGGCTGAAGACAACCTGCCGGTTGGATACTCACTCATGATGCGTTTGGGGGAAAAAGAGCCTGAACAAATCGATTTAAAACAAGAGGTCGTCACTATCGGCCGGTCGGCTCAAAATGACGTTGTTCTGCCGCTTGAAGGTGTATCTCGGTTCAACTCAAAGGTGCAGGCTACCGAGGCCGGTTGGGAGTTGATTGATCTGGGTGGATTCAACGGCACGTTTTTTAATGATGAGCGCTTGGTTCCAAATCAGGCGGTTCTTTTACAGCCGGGGGACAAATTTGAAATTGAAAACTGCACGTTTACTGTAGGTACAACCGATGCGTTTGATGGGAGCCATTTATCAAGCAACCCTGAACCGATCATCAGCGAACTGTTGCGAACCAGCGTCCCGATGGAAGTGCCTAAAACTGTGGTTGAAGATGAACCCAGTTCAAAACAGTCAAATCCGGAATTAAAACGGGCGCAAGATCAACTCTCTCTGATGCTAACGCGGGAGAAATACCAAATCCAAGCGGGTCACACAGCCAACATCGTGTTTGAAGTGCTCAATCGATCACAGGATTTGGCTCGGGTCAATGTTCGGGTGATGGGGATCCCAAGCGACTGGGTTCAGCAACCTGAGGAATTTGTGGAGATACCCGCCCGCTCCAGTAACTCTGTCCCATTAAAAATTCGGGTGCCAAGATCAGCAAAAACACCTGTTGGTAGCCAGCGTGTGCGTGTTTCGCTCTTCTCCCCTCAGTATCCAGATCTAAAAATGGCGGCCAGCTTAAAGCTCGATTTGGTTGGATTCCATGATTTCAGGGCGGAGATGGAGCCGAAGCAGGTCACACTGCCGGATAGCGTGACGGTGACGCTAAAAAACAGCGGCAACTTGCCCGGCAAATATGCGATTCAACTCGGCCCCCAAGACAAAAGGTTACAAATTTCAAAAGTTATTGACACGATTACGCTTCCGGCCGGTGAAAGCATCGCGGTTGATGTCCCGCTTCAATCTTCTCAGATTCGTTTTTTTGGAGATCGAATTGAAGACCACTTCGATCTCTATGTAATCGACGTCGACAATGAAGTCAGAAACAAAGTATTCGGCGGCCGGGCAACGCTACGGCCTGTTCTTTCCAGAATGACAACCGGAATCATCGTAACTGTAATCACCGTTGTGCTGCTTTTCGCATGTGCCACATCGACCAGCCGGGCCATCAATCAGTCGTTTACTCGCCTTCTCGAGCGCTTCCCGATTTTTTCGCGTGAATCCTCATCGAACCAGTTTGAAGACTTATCAATTCAATCAGATTTTGATCAAGAACTTGTTTTTCAAATAAGTGAGGCAGAAGCAACCGTGCAAACAGTCAAAAACCGGAGTATAAATAAGGATGTTACTCAACATAATATGAGCAATACTATCGTAAATGCATTGCTCGACGCAGGTCGCCCAACAGAAGGGTAAAGAACTCTATGTCAGATTTAGTTGGTCAAAACATTAATCAGTATCGCTTAGACAAAGTGCTGGGAGAAGGCGGCATGGGCCGCGTCTATTTGGCTTGGGACGTTAACCTTGACCGGCAAGTGGCCGTCAAGTTAATGCATTCCCCGCTGGCGGTACAGAATGAGTTTAGGCAACGATTGACACAAGAAGCCAAAACGGCCGCCAGTTTAGAGCACCCTTCCATTGTGCGGGTCTATGACTTTGGCGACAGCGAACATGGTCTGTTTATCGCCATGGAGTATATCGGCGGCGGCACACTGCGGGATTTGATACGCACCGTCCGTCAAAAAAATCGCTTTATCCAAATTGATCAGGTGATTCAGATCGGAGTCCACATCGCCGAAGCGCTTGACTATGCGCACAACTTTGGGGTTGTGCACCGAGACGTCAAGCCTGGCAACGTCATCTTAAAACGGTTGCCTCAGCCTGAAAAACCATCTGGCGCCCCTTTTCGGGCCATGCTGTCAGATTTTGGCCTAGTCAAAGTTTCTGAAAGCACATTAAAAACACAGACCGGCTTCACGATGGGAACCCCCATCTACATGTCACCCGAGCAGTGCCATGGAGCCGACTTAGACGGCCGGAGCGACATCTACTCGCTGGGCGTTGTGCTGTACGAATTGGTCACAGGGCAACCTCCGTTTTCATTCCGTTCGCTGACCGAAGCCTTGTCTACCCACATGAAGGCGCAAATGCCTTCGATGCCGAGTAGCAAGCGGGGTGAAATCCCACCGGTGCTAGACAAGGTGTTGATGCGCATGCTGGCAAAAGATCCGGCCGACCGATATCAGCACGGGCAAGAGCTGGCAGAGGTTTTGCGGAGCGCCTCAGGAGCGCTCGAAAACAATCCAACACGGGCGGTAGCTAAAATCTCCCGGCCGATCTCAGATCCCGCCACACATGAAATTTCTACTCCGCCTGAAGGATACGCCCTATCCCTTAGTTCGGGTGACAACGAGCCAACAAAAATCGAACTGAACCAAGCGGTAATCACCATCGGCCGTTCTGGCAACAACGACATTACCCTGCCGCTTGACGGCGTTTCTCGCTTTAACACTCGTTTACAAGCAACTTCGGCCGGATGGGAAATTACCGACCTAGGCGGCATCAACGGAACATTTCTGAACGGCGAACGAATGCCGGCCCAAGAAGGGGTTCTGCTTAAATCTGGAGACTTGTTTGAAATCGAATCGTATCGATTTACGATTGAAGGCCCCGAAGAAGAGGAAGCTGAGCAAGAATCTGAAAGCCCGGCTCCGATCATCAGCGAAGAGCTTCTGGATGATGAGATCGATATTGATCCGGTAGTAGATTTAGAACCTGAACGTGAGGAGCCCGAACCAGAGCCTGAAGAGGAAAAACCATCTTCGGCCGGATTAAAGTCTGAGGCTGAGCGTGAAAAACTGACCCTGATGCTACCTCGCGATAAATATCGCATAAAAGCGGGTCAATCAGCCACGATTGCACTTGAGGTGTTTAATCGCTCACAAGAAATCGCACGGGTAAACGTGCGGGTCATGGGGTTGCCAAGCGAGTGGGTCAAGCCGCCGGACGAATTTATTGAGATTCCGGCAAGATCGAGCAAATCAGTCCCTGTGCGGATTCACATCCCACGCAATCCAGACACCCCAGTTGGATACCAGCGGATGCGGGTGCGCCTGTTCTCTCCTCAACATCCAAACTTAGATTCGGCAGCCAGCTTGATGCTGGAGCTTATCGGCTACTCGGAATTTAGAGCGGGAATGGAGCCTGAAACGATTGTTTTACCCGACAATGTTTTTGTGAACATCAAAAACAACGGAAACATTCCCGGCCGATATACGGTTCGTCTTGGACCGTATGATGGCAAACTGCAAATCGGCACCCAACTTCAACCGATCTTGTTACCTCCGGGTGAAGGAACCACAGTAACCGTCCCACTTGAAGCCTCGAGGTTGCGAATTTTTGGCAATCGACTTGAGGACCGATTTAACATTCACGTCACAGATATTGATGACGAAGAGCAAAACAGGGTAATGGGTGGCACAGTCACCTTCCGGCCGGTTCTCCCGATCGCAACCGCATGGATGCTGGGGCTTTTGATCTTGGCCGTGATGCTGTTTGCCTGCATCACCTTTACGATCCGGGCGACCAATCCGGTAAGGGACGCACTCACCTTCTTCACCGGCGCTCCTACACCGACTCAATTTACATTTTTGCCGCCAACTACTGAAATTGATCAAGAATCGATCCGGTTAACGAGCGAGGCAGAAGCGGCCACGCAGGCGGCCGGTTCTCCCAACGTAGTTGAAACAGCTACTCCTGTTTTAGAGTTGTCTGATGTTGATGAAGACGGAGCCAGCGCAGCCCAAGAAGCTGTACTTGGAACCAATCCAAATGATCCCGATTCTGACAAGGATGGGTTGAGAGACGGCCAAGAAGCGTTTGAACTGGGCACCAATCCACTCATTCAAGACACCGACAAAGATGGGCTGTTAGATGGGGAAGAAGTGATTAATTACAACACCAATCCTCTAAGCGCAGACACAGACGGTGACGGATTCTCGGATCGTGATGAAGTGCTTGCCCAGACTGACCCCCGAACACCAGCCACAGCCACACCGACAGTTGGGCCAACCTTGCAACCCACAGAAATTCCTACGGAAACACTTACTCCTGTCGTAGCTGAAACTGAGGTGGTCGAAACGGAGACCCCCGTTGTTATTGTTGTGACCGCAACCAATACCCCGATCATCGTAACAGCAACCCCAACTCCGACCATAACGGCTACAGCAACGCTGGTGCCTGTTGAGACAGCAACCGAAACGCTTATCCCAACAGAAACAGCCATTGCCCCTACCGAGACGTTAACCCCAACAGCTGAGGTGCTCCCTACGGCAACAGAAGCAACGGTGATTCAACCAACTCTTTTGCTGGTTTGTAGCAGTGAATTTATTCCAGATGGATTGATTGGTTCTGAATGGACCAACAGCCTTTTGGGAAGCAATATCAGCCAGCCAACCGGAACCAATACGCTCGAGTACTTGATGCATCGTGATGCGGATAATGTTTACATCGGGTTCAGGCTCAGTGCTCCGGCCGTACCGGCCGCCAGCAAGATAACCATCCTGCTTGATAACGGCAGTGGTGGTGATCCTGATCCGGGAGATCTGAAGATTAACGTTTCGCGTGACGGCACGTTTATTTTGGAAGGTGGCGTTGGCTCAAATGCAGATGATTTAGGCTTTGCGCAGATCACTGATCCTACTTTGCTGGAGCAAGTTGTGTTCAAACCGAACGATCCGGCCGCGGCCGATTGGGTGGCTGAAATCAAGATACCAACAAATCTGGCCAGCGCATTAAAACTAACGCAGATAAAATTTGCCGTAAACGGTCAGTTTGGGGATCAGTTTGTCCAATTCCCGGCCGGTGCAGATATTAATTTGAACGATTCGTTGGCGTCAGTGGGCTACCCTGCTTGCAACTAAC
>JAHDGV010000104.1:0-2925 GCA_020631655.1 Chloroflexota bacterium
AAGTTGAAGGCTTGGAACCAGAGTTCGGCCGAATTAAATCCAGCATTCAAGAGCCTTGTCTGGTGCTGGGGAATCGTCTCAGGGATGAGGACATTCATGATCGCCGTTCGTTTTTGGGCTACCTCTAACTCGCTGTACCCGTTTGCTCGTTTAAAATCGTGATGGAGATCGATAAACCGCTCCGTTTGATCTTCATCATCAAAGACCACTTTTTCTGAAACAACCAATACTCCCCCTGGTTTAAGCCCTGTATAAACCCGCTGAATCAGTTCGTCACGATCGGCCGGATCGATAAATTGGAGCGTGAAGTTAAGCACCACCATGCTGGCGTTGTTGATGTCGGCCGTGCGGATATCCCCCAGCAAAACGTCCATCGGAATATCTGACTCGTCTGCGGCAACGTTTTTGATGCATTGGTTCACCATCGCCTCAGAGTTATCAATCCCAACCATGTGAATCCCATCCTGCTGAATGTGATGGCGCATGATCAGGCTGGCGGCACCGAGCGAACAGCCGAGATCGTACACACGGCTGTTCGGTTGCACATAGCGTGCGGCGATGAGGCCAATTAGGGGGAGGGTGAGTTCGTATCCGGGGACCGATCGGCCGATCATGTCGCGGAAAACAGTAACAACCTGTTCATCGAACTTAAAGGGGGTGACATCACGTTTTTGGGAGTAAATATTGTCTAACATGGCTTTTTATAACAAAGACCAGTCAGGTTTATGAGAGGCCGTTCGATAAATCGAATAACCTTCTAGAAACCTGACTGGTCTTGAAAAGATTCTATAAACGAATCTTAAAATCAAACGGCATCAGCATCTGTGGCCCAGAAAAACGTTTACGCAACATCTCGGGTAGATTAAACACGGTGTTAAACGCCTCGGCCGGATTTGGATACGCAGGGGCAAATTCGTAAGCTTTTTTATTGTCGTGAATATTGACCACAGGAACCAAAATTTCAGGATCGGTTGGTAAATCAGCCAGCTCTTTAGCTTTGTTCAGCGCATCGATAAAGTCACCGTGGCTGTCTGTTAGCTTGTGTCCTTGTGCCTGACGGCCGGTCCAAACCCGCCCCATACAGATTTCGTCTAGCTCTTCGTATGGAATGTCACGGTTTTCAGCAACGAGCCATTTGAACGTTTTATAGACGTCCAAAATCCCTTCCATAATCTTTTTGCGTGCGGAATCGGTCATTTCTGGGCTACCGAGCAGTCCGGCCGACTCGCCCCGCTTGAACTCATGATAGTTTATTTTTAACTTACCTAGCAGTTCCGTGATAATCGGGATTGCACCCACCACGCCGATTGATCCGGTGATGGTCCCTGACTGGGTCATGATGTGCTTGGCCGGAGCTGAGACATAATAACCGCCTGATGCCGCTACGTCACCCATGTACGCCACAACGGGCACTTTTTTGCCCAGCCGGTCAATTTCTCGAGCGATGAGGTCTGATGAGAGGGCACTGCCACCGGGGGAGTTAACGTAGAAAACAAGCGCGCCTAAGTTCGGCAACTGCTCCGCCATCCGAATGTGCCGCACAAGGGTCACGTCGCCAGCGTTTTGACCACCCACAATGGGGATCGGAAGTTCAACCGGTGGATTCTGGCTTTCACCCATCACAATCGGCCCTTCGAGGCTAACAACGGCGATGATTTTTTCTGCGTTTACTTTGCGCCACTTGCGCAGCAGTTGTTTAGATGCTGTCTCCCAATCGGTAATGCGGACCGTTTTGTCTTTGGCTTTTTCTTCATCCGTTTGGGGTTCAAACAGCAGATGCTCGATTTCATCGTCGTAAGCGACTTCATCGATTAACCCGAACTGTTTGGCTTCAGGAACGGTGTGTGGGCCACCGTCTATGATTTTTTGAACCTGTTCTTGGGTTAGCCCGCGCCCTTCAGCGATTCCGGCCGTGAGCAGATCATAGTTTTCATCTAACAGCCAGTTGACTTGCTCCTGAAATTCAGGAGACGCCTCTGATTTGCTCAGCGAATCGACGGCAGACTTGTAGGGAGAAATCTGGAAGTTGGCGAACTCAACCCCAACCTCTGCCAACGCATCTTTGAAAAACATCGTTTGGCTATAAAGCCCAACCACATCGACACTACCGGTGGGGGGCATAATAATTTTGTCGGCCGCACTGGCTAAATATAGTTGCCCAATCGACATCGATTTGAGAGTGACAATTACTTCTTTGTCGGCCGCTTTGAGCCGCTCAATCCCTTTGCGCAAGCTCTGAAGCCGTGGGAAGCTGACGCCCAATCCGTCTAGGGCAAAGATTACCCCCTTCAGATTTTTGGCATCTACCATCCGATTGATGCGGGCGTTGTGAAGCTGCATCGAAACGGGTGGTGGCCCTTGCTCTAAAGGATTAGGGATGAAGTTTTGGACAAAGCTTTTGGGCGGACCCTCTCGTTCTGGAAATGGGCCGCTGAGCGGGATACGGACGTACCCGATTTTTTTGTTTCGTTTGCGAAAGTTGTAGAACCGGATTCGGCCGCGGCTAAAGCTCTGCCCCAGCGAACGAAATCCTTTTGCGGGCATTTTTAGCAATCGTTTGCCAAGAGAGTCTTGTTTTTGTTCAGACATAGTTTTTATTTGTGTCCAGCAATTTTTGCTAGAAGTTTAATTTGAGAGCAATCCAGTTGCTTCATCAACCAACGCAAAGGCGGTTGCGGCACCTTCGGCCGCCTGGCTGGTTGTTTTCAGATCAACTAGCGGTCGCAAGCCTAGCTTTTGCAAAATAAAATCGTGTGCCGGATGGATGGGTTTTTTCCCCGCCACCAAGCAAAAGCGCATGGCTGGATTCAAGCTAGCGGCCGTGTATGCTGCCGCGGCCCCGATTAACCCATCAATTATAACGGGGACACGCCCGGCCGCGGCAACCAACATAAGCCCTGCTAAGGTTGCGATTTCGGCCGAGCC
>JAHDGV010000104.1:3025-16147 GCA_020631655.1 Chloroflexota bacterium
TTGACTTCGGTAATAACTAGAGCGGGTCCGGCCGCCATGTTGCCACAGGCCGCCACCCGTAAACTCTGGACCGATGGGTCAGACACCGGCAGGGTCATGCCGACATCGGCTAAGGTAAGGTTTGCCTGATGCTTTTGGGCCAAGCGGTTAATTTCGGCCGTGCCATCAACAATGGCTTGCATCTGTTGCTGGGTTTTTGCTGGATCAGCTTGGGCGTGCCCTGCATCCGCCCCGATTAAAACGATGTGTTTGCTGTCTAAATCTACCCCTAAATCCCCCCTGATCGCGGCTAAACGGATCGCCAGAGCGCCGAGTTGCTCGGGAACACCGGCCGACTGCAGCTTTTCGCGAGCGGCCTGCTGGGCCGCAAAATCAACTAAGGGAATATCAGGAATATAGATCATCTAAGTGGTTGTTTGATATGCATGGGTTAAATTGAGACTAGAAAAATACCACACCTTCTGATAATTGAACCAAAAAATAAAGCAGGTTTTTACTGAATCACTGATGATTTGCTTAAACAGACCTCGGAGGTTTTCTTGCGATGGATCATTATCTATTTGAAAAGTAAAACCTCCGAGGTCTTTGCCTAAAAAACGCGTAACATGGACGAATCAAATGCCTGTAAGATTCTTGGGAAATCTTCAGGATGCTTCGGTAGATCAGATATAATCCGCATCAATCAGACCCCACACATTTAAAATTTCACTTTTTGAACTGGCAAAAGAGGTAATTGTGCTCAATAGATTATGTTGTAGCAGACAATTATTCTCTTAACAGTGCAAAATTTTGTGGGAGAAACAAGGAAATAGTATGAGCGATATTCAGGAACTTAAAGATCAATTTGATGGCTATAAAGCTCTCAATCTAAATTTAGCGATGACTCGCGGGCAACCGGCCGATTCTAATTTCGATTTGTCGAACGACATGTTTACGATGGTGACCGGGGAAGATACTGTGACCCCATCCGGCATCGAAATTCGAAATTATCCTGGTGGTGTTGCGGGCCTACCTGAAGCGCGTGAACTGTTTGGGGAGATGTTGGGCGTCAAACCAGAAGAGATGCTGTTGGGGACCAATGCCAGCCTAATGGTAATGAACCAAGTATTGACTTGGGCGTTGCTGAAAGGTGTAAATGGTAGCCCCCGCCCGTGGATTCAAGACAATCCTAAACTGATGGTGACCGTTCCGGGGTATGACCGCCATTTTAAACTGGCTCAAGGTTTGGGCTTTGAACTGGTTCCTGTGGACATGACGCCTGAAGGGCCTGACATGGAACAGGTTGAAAAACTTGCGGCCGAAGACGCTTCGATTAAAGGTATCTATTTTGTTCCTGTATATAGCAATCCAACCGGGGATTCGATCTCTGATGAGAATGTGCGCCGGATGGTTAGCATGAAAACGGCTGCACCTGATTTTACGATTTTGGCTGACAACGCTTACGCCGTTCATCATCTTGATCCAAACGATAAAACAGTCCCGTTGAACTTTGTGCGGGCGGCCGAAGAAGCTGGAAATCCAAATCGGGCTATCTTGTTTGGCTCAACCTCGAAGGTCACCTTTGCCAGCGGTGGTATCGGATTTATGGGGACAAGCGTTGATAATATCGCTTACTTCTCAAAACTGTTTAACCTGACCACAATTGGGCCAAACAAGGTAGAGCAGTATCGCCATGTGCGGTTCTTCCAAACGATTGACGGTGGAATTGATGGACTCATGGCGCAACATGCTGAGATCATCAAACCGAAATTTGATGTGGTGCACAAAGTGCTTGACGCACATTTAGCTGGCACCGGACTTGCGACATGGTCGCGGCCGAAAGGGGGATATTTCATTAGCCTAGACACGGCCAAACCGGTTGCAAGCCGCGTGGTTGAATTGGCTAAAGAATTGGGCGTGGCGCTAACCCCGGCCGGCGCAACCTATCCGGGTGGCGTTGACCCCAGCAACAAAAACATTCGTTTGGCACCAACTCGGCCGCCGGTTGAAGAGGTTGAAAAAGCGATGGAAGTTGTGGCACTCTGCATTAAGCTCGCCTCGGCCGAAGCGTAGAGTTGGAACAATAGAAATTTTTAGCGATAATAGGGTGATCTGGAGTAAATGCTCTCTGGATCACCCTTTTTGTTACTAAAAAAGTTAAGATAAGCAAAGAAAGTACCAGTTTCCTAAAACAGAAACTAAAAATTCACGTCTATAGTGTTGTCTGGCATATTGTCCTCACATAAGATTATTCGAAAGCTTTGAATGTGTGCACGAAGTCTGCTGTGAGGAAAATAGCCAAAACGTTGTGACTCATGAATACTGTAGCCTGAGGCGATCTTTAAGTAGGTTGTTTTTGTTTCTCAGTAATCGGTTAGCTATTTAGGAATTAGGTCGTTCTAAATGATGAGAATCTCTCCGTTCAAACCGGGACAACAAATCGATGACTACATCTTGAGGGAAGAGATCGCATCCGGAGGGATGGGGGAAGTTTGGCTTGCATTCCAAGAGTCAATGAACCGCCTAGTCGCCATCAAGTTTTTACCTGAGGTAGACAAAGATAATTCAGATACCGTTGCTCGGTTTGATCGAGAGATTCACATGATCTCTCATTTAGAGCACCCACATATTGTGCCTGTTTATGGTTTTGGCGATTATCACGGGAATCCGTTTATAATCATGCGCCATATGAATGGTGGAACCCTACGAGACTACTTTCAAGATGGGAAGCTAAATCTGCGCCGAATTATGGCGGTGGTTGATCAAATCGTGACCGCTATCGATTATGCGCACAGTCAAGATATCATTCACCGAGATATCAAGCCTTCCAACATATTTTTAGATGAGCGAGAAAATGCTTACTTGGCTGACTTTGGCTTGGCCAAAACTGTTTCGGGATCATATGACCTGACCCGTACAGATGAAGGAATTTCTGGAACTCCCGAATATATGTCACCCGAGCAGGTTCGGGGTCTTAGGCTCGACGGCCGGACTGATATCTATTCAGTTGGAGTTATCGTTTTCCAATTAATGAGTGGGCATCCACCGTTTTCGGGCCAAAATCCAATGGATACGGTTCTAAAACAAATTTCAGACCCAGTGCCATCGATTCGTTCATATCAGCCTGACTTGCCACCCGACATTGATCGTGTGTTTAATCGCGTTTTATCAAAAGATGTATCTGAGCGATATGAAACCGGCCGAGACTTTTACAACGACCTGGAAAGTGTTTTAAGCGATTTTGAACCAAGCTGGATACCTGCGAAAGTGTCGGGCATCGTTAGCACAGAACCGATCACCTTGCCTAACCAAGAAACAGATGGTTCTGATGAAAGAACGGTCCGAAATTTCAAAAAGTCGGGTGATTCAAAGGAAAATCAAGCTGAGCCGGAGAAAAAAGAGAGCGACGATACAACGATTTATGACGATGTGATTGTCATTCCACCGCTGTCGCCGTTCGCAAAAAGATTGATAATCGGGTTAATTGCAGGAGCCATCATAATCGGAGGGATAGCGTTTGGTATCAACCGCTTGCTTTCGATCATCAACGATCCATTGGCAAATGTGGTGGGCTCACCTGTCACCAACATCGGATCACCGCGTGACCTTGTTATTGAAGAGGACGGCCCTATCTGGGCAATTAACTCTACTGACGAAGAGATTTTTAAACTGCGAACAGATTGTGCAATTGATCCTACATTATGTGGTTCGATTATTGGGCAGTATAGCGGTGGATCACGGCCGCAGTTCTTAACTTTGGCTCCTGACAGATTGTTAGTTGGCCGTCAGTTTGATCCCGGATTGATCTCTATTCCTCTTGATGGATCACCTGCAACCGAAATCGAGTTTGACTATATTCCGGCCGATGCCTTAGTAGATGGATCTACGCTGTGGATTACGAGCGATGAAGATTTAATTGAAATGGATTTGAATGGTGCTGAGATTGCGAGCTACACGGCCGGTCCAGGGGCCGCTTCTCTCTACAAAATCGATCGGGGGCTGTGGGTTGCACTTGATGGCAGCAGCTCGATTCGACGGTTCAACTTAGACACCAAACAGTTTGATCCAGAAATATCCTTGTCAACCCTTAAAGGGCAAGTCATATCAATGGCCGGATTAGATGCTGACAATCGATTATGGGTTACTCTTAATCGCGATAACCTGTTGATTCAACTCGATGCTGTTTCCGGCGAAATTGTAGGTGACGTTAGCACAGGGGATTTGCCCCTTGATATCGCAATTTACCAAGATTTGGTGTTTGTTGTGGCCCGTGGCTCTAATCAGATTAATGTGTTTAACGCCAAACAGGGATCGTTCTTGAGCTCGATCACAACGATCGAAAATCCAAGTTCATTGGTCATCCAGCCGTGTGGCAGTGACTGTGCAAAATTGTGGGTAGCCTCAGAGGTCGAAGACCTTGTATTTGAAGTAGTGCTAGATCCTTTGCCGTAACCCCCTTGATTCAAAATCTGAAATTCCTATGTTTCGTTTTGGGGTCCTGAGCAAAATATGATTTAATTAAATTATGTCAGAGTTCCCCGTGGTAACTGGATATAAATTGTTAGATGTGGCTGGCCGAGGCGGTATGAGCACGGTTTATCGTGCTATTCAGGAAGAAACCGGCCGGGAAGTTGCCTTAAAAGTTATCCGTGGGGGTCGGCAAGAACAGCTGGATCAGTTCAGCCGTGAGGGAGAAATTATTGCATCATTGGAGCACCCACACATTTTGCCCGTGTACCATTTTGGCTCTTCGGGGGATCAACCTTATTTGGTGATGCGCTTGCTCGATGGGGGTAGCTTGGCCGACTGGGTCGTAGATGGGGGCGTCGAAGATCAAGATAAAGTTTTTGAAGTAATCACCAATATCGCTGAGGCGCTAGACTTTTCACATGCGCGTGGGGTTTTGCACCGCGATGTCAAACCATCAAACATGTTGCTGGATCAAAGCGGCTTTGTTTATTTGTCTGACTTTGGGATTGCGATGTTCCCTAGTGATGGGGAGCGGCGCGGCTTGGGCAGTGCGGCCTATATCTCGCCGGAGCAAGCGCGTGGGGAGGCTTTGGACGGCCGGGCCGATATCTATTCTCTGTCAGTTTCACTATTTGAATTGTTGACGGGTCAAAAGCCTTATGTGGGCAAAACTCCCGTGGCTGTAATGGTGAAGCAAATCAACGACCCGGTACCTGATCCCCGAGAAATAAACCCAAATATTTCACGCTCTGTTGCAGAACTAATCCGGTTGGGGATGTCAAAAAAGCCGGACAATCGGCCGCAATCGGCTGGGCAATTTGGGCAGTTGCTGAGCTTTGCCCGCCGTAATCCAGATGCATCAGTACGGCCGTCAACTTCAGGCGTAACGATCCCTTTTCACACCATCACCCCACCGAAAGGGATGTCAACGATTCGGGTTACCCCTGAAGATGAAAAGGTAATTTCAAAACAGGAAGAGCAGGCCGCGAGATCAAACCGTTGGTTAGTCATCATATCCGCATCATTTTTGCTTTTGTTTGCTATTGCAACAGTACTGGTGTTGTGGGTTCTGGTGCAAAACCCTGAACTTATCTTGCCAAATCAACCAACCCAGCCGATTATTCAAACACAAGCGCCTGAAGATCAACCGACATTTACCATCCCTATTGATTCGCCAGTAGATGAAGCGTTGGTTTTTGAAGATAGCTTTGAGGATGAATCGAATCCGGCCGACTGTGCTGATGGAATCTGCTTTGCCGATGGGTTTCTACAGATTTCTACAGCTGATCAAAGCCTAACGCTTTGGCCCGTTGATCTTGGCCCAACCCTGCGTAATGGGTTGATGCAAGTTGAGCTCGTCCCATCTTCGCGGTCAGCCAGTTACCAAGTCGGGTTAGTCTGCCGCCTGTTCCAAACTGAGCAGGGGGCCGGATTTATTGGCATGCAGATTGAAAAGAATGGAGATATGCAGACGGCAACGGCTTTCAGGTTTGTAAATGGGGAACGGGAGATTCTTGATTCTGAACTGATCGATCCGGAGTCAGGATTGTTGTTGCCTGAGGATGAGCCGGCCAAACTTGAGTTGAGCTGTTTTGATGGGGATTTAGAGTTTTCCATCAACGGGTTAAAGGTTTTGGCAAGCCGAGACGAATCGATTTCGGCCGGGGCCTTTGGGGTAATAACGGCCAATACGGCTGACAGCAACCATCAAATTCGAGTTGATAATTTAAAGATATTTGATAGCGTCCCCGAAGAGGCCGAGAGCGAGTAGGCATCCCTAAATTTACCAGAACCAATTACCTGCGTTCAAGTGAGCCGATGTCACACGCCGCCCCCTGAGTTCTGCTGTTGCCTGCTTGGTCATTGCCCTCACAACCTTGTCCAAACGGCCAACCTGTGTCGATGGCTGGGCCATCGATGGCAGGTGCATGTGTATTCGTATCGCCACCATTATCGCTTAAGCCTCCCAAGCCTGCGCTAACTCCAATTTGATTCGTTGTCCCGCTCATCTCATTGAGGGTACAGGTGCCAACTTGGATGCCTACCAGAGCATAGAAGAGATTAATTGAACCGTTGCAGTTTCCGTTGACGTTTGCGTCTAAAATCGTGTTAAACAGCGTTGCTGTGGTAGATGAGAGGCCGGATGGACCACCGGATAGTGACGTGTTAAATGCGATTGTTGAATTGTATAGATTGACAATCCCTGCTTGGTGATCGATACCGGCACCGCCTGTACCAGACTGATTTGAAGAGATAGTGACATTCCAAGTTGTTAAGTCACCGCGCGCCAAAATCCCACCGCCTGCACCACCATCAGCCTGATTTGTGCTGTAGGTAGAGCCTGTCGTTCTGAATGTTGCACCGTCGTTGATGTATACCGCACCACCGTTGGCCGCTCGGTTGCTCGATACCGTGGCCGCGTTGATTGATGGCTCGGTTCCGGTGTTGATGTAGGCTGCACCACCGTTTGAAGAGGCGACATTTCCGGAAATCACGCCGCCGTTAATGGTGATCGCCCCATCTGCACAGATTGCGCCACCGTTGGTTGCTTCGTTGCGGCTAAAGTTGGTTTGCCCGACCGTTGCATTTGCTCCTAACGGAACATAGATCGCACCACCACAATTTCCGCTGATGTTGGTATCGTAAATGCCCCCGGCCGTATCGTTCAGAACACCGGTTGATGTCAGCGCAATGGCACCACCTGATCCAGTTGCCCGGTTATTGATGAAGGTGACATCCTGAACGGTTAGATTGCCGTTGTTTAAAATGGCACCACCGTTGCTACCGATATTCCCATTTTGTAAGGTCAGCGAATTAAGCGTGACATTGGCTCCATTTTCAACCGTCATTATCCGGCCAGATGCTGATCCGGGTGACCCGGCCGCTTGAATAATCGTCCCCGCAGGGCCTGACAGCACAATATCACGATCAACTGAGATATTTGCTTCGGTGTGTGGAGAGTTGGTAACAATGATGTTTAACGTAGGTGAGGTTAAAGCCAAACCATTGTCAATGGCGGCCTGAATCGTGCGGAATCGAATACCATCGTCACAGATACCATTTCCGTTTACGTCAGAACAAGCACCGTTTACATAAGTAGCATCATTGTCCAAAATTTCAATATTGATGTCGGCCGGATTGATCCCATTGAAGTTAGGATCTGACGAACTGGTTGCAGATGTTTGGATCGTACACTGATCAACCCCAGCTAGGTTGATATCCGGATTATCAACAATTGTGATACCGATTGGAACGCTAGCATTCCAATTGGATTGATCCAGCGTTACCTGATTAGGCGGAATACACACGTTTCCGTTTGTACTTGAAAACGATACCGTAACTGGTGCTTGGGGCGGTCCATTTAATGTAATTGCGGCGCTTGTGCTACCTGCACTTTCGCTGACGGTAATCGCACTTGGATTGATAATCACATCGCCCGATTCGTTGTCTTGAATGGTGATATTGACCGAGTTTTGCGAAAGGGTTGCGTTTACAACGTTGGAAAGATTTAGTGAGAAGGTCTCGTTTGATTCCAGAACTTGATCGTCGACGATGCCGATGATGACCGTCTGCTCTCCGTCTACAAGTGGTTCCCAAACAACTTGACCGCTTGTGGGAACATAGTCTGATCCGGCCGTCGCGCTACCATTCACAGTTTGATAATCAACCCGAACCTGCTTACTGTTCCTGCCGCTCCTAGAAAGAATTACAAATGCAGATCCCCGTGATTCATCTACAAAAATATCTGAAACATTGATGACGCTGTCCGGCTCGGCCGTTGGTGGCGGAGAAGTTGGTTGTCCCGGCCGAGGAGTCTCTGTTGGAGGAGGTGGTGTGAACGTATTTGTTGGAGGCAGTGGTGTATTCGTTGGGGATGGGGTGCTTGTTGCTTCCTCATCCGGCGTCGGCGTATCTGTTGGTGGTGCATTTGGATCAATCGTTGGCGTATTAGTTCCAAGTACAGGTGGTGAAGATGTGTTTGTGGGCGATGGGATTGGCGTATCACTCGGGACAGGTGTCTCCGTGGGGACTGCGGTAGGTTCTGAGTCGCCCGGATTTGCGTCTTCAGTCGGCTCTGTTTCGCCCCCACCACCTGGGCTAGAATCAATCGGGTCAGGTGTCGGTGTTGCTGGCTCTAAAATCGGTGCAATCGGTGTTTCGGTTGGGGTAGGGGTGTCTGGATCAAGGTTGGGTAGGGAGTCTCCTGGGAAGAGAGTCGGAACAAGTTCTGCAATTTCTTCTGCATCACCAATTTCGATTTCTTGTCCGCCAAAGGGTAGGTCAAATGTGAATCCTTCACCCGCATCCCGCTCAGATTGCAGGCTAATCACGGCGGTTTTAATTTCAATTCTATATCGATTGGCCGCTCGTGCGATCAAATCTTGGTTTAGGTCACAAGTCGGCGCACCACCAATCACAAAGACTAAGTTTGCGATTCCTTCAAATCCGGTGTCGCCTAGTTCTTCCACTGCTTCTACTGCTGCCTGAACCATTGCGGCTTCTTCTGTACCGGCGTTCAGCCCGTTAACCCGGGTGATGACTTGATTTGAATTTTCAATTCCGGCCGGGACTAGGCCCAAGGTGTCAGCACAGCTCGGGGATTTGGCACCAGATCCAAATACATGCACACTCACAACCTCTGACTGTGGAAGCCGATTGACTGAGTCTTGAACAACCTGTTTGGCCGCCTCTAACTTAGACAGGTTCCCGGATTGCATCGGATCAGACATCCGTTGTGAACTGTCAATAATAAACAGGGTTGCGGTGGGGACTTCCTCGGCCGAATTTGATCTGATAATGCCGTAAATCAGGTAGCCTATCAGCGCGATCAAAAGAACTGCGATGACGAGTAGGGTTATGATGAACGATCGGCCGGAGAGTTTCATAGTCTGTTACAGGTTTTAGCCCTGTTAATATAAGTGCTTTAGCTCGTTAGCTTATGTGAATCGAAGGTGATTCGGGCTTTGGTGTGAGTCAAAAGGCACAATTTTTGCGAAGCAATTTTAACATGAATAAGTTTCAAATTGTCTTGCGGTCAATAAATAACCATCCAACAGGGTAAAAAATATCGTGAATAATTCTATTATCCGACCAAGATCGAATTTAACAAAGAAATGATCGAGAATTTTTTGCCCCATTCAGCCTATTTTGGTTGTGGCTCAATCAGCCTTATGCTAATATCTTCAATCAAAGGTAGCAAAAATTAATACCCCAAATACGGGGCAAAAAAAGACAAACAGGTATTTATGGATAATGCAGATCAAATTCGGGCGTCGATATTAGGAGTATTGATAAAGGATGCCAGAATCCACGCCGGCCGATCAATTGATGAGATTGCACAAGCACTGGGCCTTTCGGTCGATGAATTTGAGCAGATTGAAAAAGGGGAAGCATTCCCCGATATGCCTTTTCTAGAAGCGCTATCAATGTACCTTCATGTTCCATTTGAACAATTCTGGGGTGAGCAAACTTTAGGCGGCTACCCTGTGGGGGACTTTGAAGAGCTAATTGCAAATCGGCGTGGATCAATTGGGAACCAGATCAAAACCTTGCGCGAAAACGGCGGAAAGTCAGTCGAGGACTTGGCCAAAGCGATGAAAATCGACACCGAAGAGCTGGTTCAAATTGAATCTGGCGAAACATCAGTTTCCATTTCGATGGCCGAGAAAATTGCGCGTGCGCTATCGATCTCCGTTAAAGAATTGCAGGAAAGTGCCAGCGACAGCCCTCTGTTCCTACACGAGCAAGAGCAGAAGTTGCTCAAACAAATTCGTGAAATGCCGGAAGAGATGCGCGCGTTTGTTGTGATGCCGATCAATCAACCTTATTTGCAAATGGCGATGAAGCTTAGCAAAATGGAAGTTAATCGGATGCGTGACTTTGCAGAGGATATTTTAGAGATCACGCTATAAGCTCCCGCATAAAAACAAGCAAAAAGGGCAGTCAGGTTTCAAAAACCCGACTGCCCTTTTTTTATAGATAAATTTATAGCTGTCCCCAACGTTCAGCCACATTTGCCCCCAAGAGTGGAGCCAGCCAACCACACGGAACAATCATTAAAATCATCCAGCCTACCGGCCCTTGAGACATGTAAATCTCTGGGTTAGCGAGTGGATTGAAGATGACAATGTCGAGCCCCGTGCCATCGGCCAATTGATTGGCGAGGAGCCAGCAGAGCAAAATCATCGAGCCAGATAAAAAGCCCATAATGCCAAACTGATAGAATGAACGCAGACGCATTAACCCAATAAACAACATCATAAGCATCGACCAGAAAATCATATAATTTAGTGACATGGTGCCTCCATTTAGCGTTTGATCTGGGTCCTAATGACCTTTTTTAAAAGCGGTGTAGATATAAAACGACGGCCGACCTGAAAGAGTTCCATCCAATCTCGTTTATTTAGCAAGAATTTCTCTTTGAAAAAGATTTGGATGTAGGTGCTGTCGGGTCCTAATTTAGCAAAAAAGGTATAATTAGAATCAACGGTTAAAAGATGAAACGTCACTGTTCTGGCAATGGCGCGTCATCGTTTGGCCGACGATGGGCCAATGAACAAGCATTGGCCTGAGTCGTTATGATGGTAATTAAGCGGAAGATTGAAATAAGCGTATGAAACGATCCTCAAAAATTTTCTTTTTCGGTTTTGGTTTGGGCCTTGGCTTGATGGCTCGTGAGTTGTGGAAACAGGCAGATGATATTAAACGCTTTGCTGGTCCAATAGGGATGAAGTGGCTGACAAAAGGGACATCGTTAGAGGATGTGGCGGCCGAGCTTGAGGCAAGCGGGAAACGAGCAACCCAGCAACTGATTGAACGGCTCCCATCTGAAAAGAATTATGAGATTTTGAGCCACCTGATTGGGATTGAGCGTTGGGGGCAAAGTCGTTTGAAGGTTGCAATGGGGGAACCATTGAACATGGAAGAGTATGACCGCCATCGACCTGCCATCGGGCAAAGTTGGAATCAATTGCAAGATGCGTTTAACGTGACTCGTGTACAAACCATCGAGCTGGCAGAAAGACTTGCGGCCGATGAGCTGGCCGATTTTACTGTGCCCCATAACGAATTTGGTGACCTGACTACATTGCAGTGGCTGGTCTATCTACGCATGCATGCGAACGCTGAACTATGGAAGATGAACTAAATGCGGCCGTTAAAAAAAGCACTTCAAGAACATGAATTAATTGTCTTGCGTATTATTGGGGAGTGGTACGAACTTGATCTGACCGGGCAAAACAAAAAGAAATGTATCGCCACCTTGGCGGCCGAATTGCCCAGCCTAGAAATCCCGCAGGAGCTGATGTACCTGCCTCCTGAGGAAGCTGAGGCGATTAAATCGCTGGTGCGCGCCGGTGGGAAAATGCCCATCGCGACCTTTACCCGGCAGTACGGTGAAATTCGGCAGATGGGGCCAGGCGCACTGGAGCGAGAAGAGCCGTGGCTTGATCCGCAATCACACGCTGAGGATTTGTGGTATCGGGGTCTAATCTTTAAAGGGATTGACCGGGAAGACCCATCGATCGAATACATGTTTATGCCGGACGAGTTCTTCGAGATGTTTGATCCGGCCACATTGGATGAGGTAGAAGGGGCAGAGGGTGAAGATCAAACGGCTGATGATCCGATTGAACATGTGGAGGGGCCGGAAGACAACGATTATGAAGATGTCCCGACACCGGATGGGCTTGAAAAGAAAAAGACAGATTTAAAGGGGATTGGTAAGTCGATTCCGGCCGATTTGTTGGCAACTCTGGGCAACTTGCCTGCGGCTGAAAGCGCAGAGCCTGTAGAAGTCGAAGCCAAACCAAAGCAGAAAAAGGTTAAAAAAGTAAAGAAAAAAGCGGCAAAAATAAAACAGCCCCCCAAGAAAACACCGGTTGATTCCGAAGAAGAGGGTGAGCATTACGTTGACGAAGAAAGCGAGATGCCTCCTGAATATGATGAGGGGGAGACTGAAGAGGGGAAAGAGACCGGAGTGCCACGGGTAGCGCTGGAAGAAAAAGAACCGGACCCTGAGCCTGAATGGGCCACTCGTCCGATGTCGCCCGATCAGCAGGAGATTCCCAAAGCGGCACCAGCACCAAAAGAGAAGAAGTCAACCTCACGTGTGCAGGTGCAGCCGGGAGTTGAAATCGAAAAACCTGTTCAAAAACCAACGCGCCAAGCGAGCAAGCCGAAAACGGCTGGCAAACAAGTCGCTGGTGGGGCAAATGCGATTCCGGCCGAAAGTGATGCGGTGGATGACTTTGTGACACTCCTGACGTTAGCGCAGATGGAGCAATTAAAAGATGGGCAGACTCAAAATGTGATCCCATATCTTTTAAACAGCGATGAAAATCGGCTGAATATGTTGATCGCGGTTGGGATCAATCTGCTGTATTTAAAACGGGTGCCTGATGGATACAGACCAACCAAGGCGGCCGTGGATTGGTTGCACAAAGGGCGGGAAGAACAGCTACAAATGTTGGCAACCGGCTGGCTAACCTGTAGCTGGAACGGCTTGCGTCATGTCCCTACACTTCGGTGCGAGGGGAGCAATTGGACCAACGACCCAAATCTGCCGCGCAAAGCGTTGCTCGATAGTTTGATTTTAGATGAAGAGTGGCACGCTTATTCCGATGTGGCCCAGCGGATCAAACGAGAAAATCCAGATTTCCAACGGCCGAACGG
>JAHDGV010000639.1 GCA_020631655.1 Chloroflexota bacterium
CGATTGTCTCGCCCTGAAATGTGTGAATGATGGGGTGACTCATTTGTTGAGATTTGATTTTTTATATAAGTTTGCCATACGAATGAGGTAACCCCTACAGAGTTGTAATGAAATACCGAACGATACCGTAAACATAGACAACGGCAAACATGATATTGATCCACTTAAACTGCTTTTCTGTGTGGAGCCACGCGCAGTAAATCCAGATGATACAAAACGGCAGGCTGATAAACATCGTGTACGGATACCAATCCTGCACGGCCGCAATGGTGCTCACAAACCCCAAGACTAGAGCGATCCATTTTAATTCTTGTTCATAATCGGATAGGCGTTTCCGAAACATTCTTTTTTGTTTTACTCCTTAAAAAATTGTTTTGGTTTTGAGTTTTGAGACGCGCCACCGGCACGTCTCTACGACATGATTCACCTGTAGAGACGCCCCAACGGGCCGTCTCTTGATGACAAAATTTACATTCCTAATTCAGCTTCAACGGCTCGTTTGATGGTCCCGTCAGCAACCAATTGGCGCACAGATTCCATATGGGTCGATAACACCGTGTCTCCCCGCAAAAACGGTACTTTTTCCCGAATGAGGTGATAGGCAACATGGGTGCCACGCCCCATATTGGGATGATGATCGAGCGAGTCACGACGCAGGTCGATGCCTTGCGCGGCCGACATCATTTCGATGGCCACGATCGTTTCAACATGATCCAGAACCTTGGCCGCATGGCGCACGGCCGTCGCTCCCATACTCACATGGTCCTCGATATTGGCACTGCTAGGGATGCTGTCTGCGCTGGCTGGGTGGGCCAATACTTTATTTTCAGATGCTAGAGCGGCGGCCGTGTATTGCGCGATCATCAAACCGCTCTCAAGCCCACCGTTGGCGGTCAAAAACATCGGCAACGCTTTTTGATTGCTGTCCGCATCAACCAAGCGCATGATGCGCCGCTCGCTCATGTTCCCCATGTCGGTGATGCCTAATTTTAGATAGTCCATCGCCAAGGCGATTGGCTCACCATGAAAGTTTCCGGCCGATACCACATCGATCTCACCGCTCTCCTCGTCCACAAAAATCAGCGGATTGTCGTTGGCCGAATTTAACTCGATGTCGATGACCCATTGCGCATAGGCAACAGAATCCCGCACCGCGCCGTGCACCTGCGGCACACAGCGCAATGTGTAGGGATCTTGGACGTTATTCGGGTCATCGGTGCGCAGTAGCTCACTTTTCTCAATCAGTTTGCGCAAAAAGGCGGCACAATCAATTTGGCGCGGATGGGGGCGTACGGCATGGACCCGAGCGTCGTAGGCCCGGTCGGTGCCGTTTAGCGCTTCGAGCGTCATACATGCGGCCACATCGGCCGAAAGGGCCAAATTGATGGCGCGACGCACCTGCAAAGCGCCCGCTCCCACCATAAAAGTGGTCCCGTTTAGCAGGGCTAGGCCTTCTTTGGCCTGCAATTCTAGCGGGATGAGGCCCGCCTGCTCTAACGCTTTTGCACCCGGTAGCGTTGTGCCATTCAAGATCGCTTCGCCTTCTCCAATCAGCACCAGAGCCAAGTGGGCCAGTGGGGCCAAATCACCGCTGGCACCGAGCGATCCTTGAGAAGGAATGCACGGATGAACGCCCGCATTCAGCATGTCGATCAAGAGCTGGACAACTTCCGGCCGAACCCCGCTAAATCCCATCGCCAAAGTGTTGGCTCGCACGGCCAACATCGCCCGCACCGTTGGCTCATCGAGCAATGGGCCGACCCCGACGCAGTGGCTACGTACAAGGTTAAGTTGTAGCTCTTTGACTTGGTCGGGTGAGATAAGTTTGTCTTTAAACCGGCCGAATCCGGTTGTGATGCCGTAGGCGATTGTCCCTTCGCTTACAAGTTTTTCTACGGCCGCACGGGACCGCTGAATGGTGGGAATGACGGCCGGGTCAAGGCTAACGGCTGTTCCGTTTGCAATGGCAACAACGTCGTCTATTTTGAGCTCTTTTCCGTTTAGAGAAATCATGTCTGGAACATCCTTTTACCTGTCTTTTTTGACAGATAAAGTGGGGGTGATATGATTGATGAAAAATTTGTATATACAAATATACAAGATGTGTACAAATTGGCAAAATGGCTATTTAGGTTATGTTATCTATTCTAAACATCAGCAAGCTGGTGTTCTACCCCAATCAAAAATGGCTCAATTGCATTGAGCTTAAACCCAACTGTGTTGAGCCATCCAATAAATCGTAAATTCTCTTATGACTAGAACTGTAAAAGCCCCAACTGGAACAAAACTTAATTGCAAAAACTGGCTTATCGAAGCCCCATACCGAATGATCCAGAACAACCTCGATCCGATGGTTGCTGGTGACCCTGAAAACTTAATCGTTTACGGCGGCCGAGGAAAAGCGGCCCGCAACTGGGAATCGTTTGATGCGATTTTGCGCTCGCTCGAGAACCTAGAGCCAGATGAAACGCTGATGGTCCAAAGCGGAAAACCGGTTGCCGTTTTTCGCACGCATGAGGACGCCCCTCGAGTTTTGATTGCTAACTCCAACATCGTGCCTGC
>JAHDGV010000640.1 GCA_020631655.1 Chloroflexota bacterium
TCAGCTCAGGATCATCGGCCGGTAGCCAGCCGATAAACGAAGCGATTGTGTCATCGGGGTGATAAAAGCCACCTTCTTCCGGAATCTGCGCCGTACCGGTTTTACCCGCAACGGTGTAGCCCGGAATGTATGCTTTATCGATATTGTGGTTCACAGCAAAAATCGCCATTTGGCGCACTTCACGCGCCGTCTCGGCCGAAACCGCTTGCGATTGCTTAAACGGTTCTGGGTCTGAGACAAGCGTTTTGCCGTCCATGATTTTTTCAACGATGTACGGCCGCATCAAAACACCGTCGTTGGCGATAGCGGCCACGGCCGAGATCATTTGCAACGGGGTTACCGTTAAACCTTGACCAAATCCGTTAGTGGCTAAGACCACATCTGTCCACAGCTCGTCCCCTGGCTGATGCAAGGTGCCAACAGCTTCGTGCTCTAGATCTACCCCAGTGCGTTGGCCAAAGCCAAAGCGCTGTAGGTAGCTATAAAACGAATCTGGACCGGTGTCGAGCGCCAGCGATGCCGTGGCGGTATTAATCGAGAAGTTGATCACTTCACGCATACCCACGGTGCCGTAAATGCCTCTACTAGCGTTGTAAATGTAGTTACCATCAATCACCAACGATCCAAAATCTTGGTAGGTTGATTGGGGTGAAACGGTGCCTGAATCGAGCGCAATCGCCATGGTTACCAGCTTCATAACAGAGCCAGGTTCGTACGGCAGAGAGACGGCCGGGTTTGAGAAAATCGGCATCTTTTTGTTTTCAGGCTGTTGCACTTCGGCCGACTCATAATATTCAAACGGATCGTAACAAGGCAGATTGGCCATCGCTAAAATCGCACCTGTTTTGGGATTCATCACAATCACGTTGCCGCTATGCGCCCCGTAGAACGACAGGCTGTTGGCCAGATGTTGTTCAACCGTATGTTGAATAGTTCGGTCGATGGTCAACTCAAGATCGTACCCATCCACCGCAATCACTGTATCTTGTTTAATGAGTGGCGAAATATGAGCGCGTGAGCTATCCCCATGGCCCGCAAGCTCTGCATTGTAGCGGGCTTCAAGGCCGTTGTTCCCCACATACTCGCTGTACTGGCTGGCCAAACTGGTGTAGCCCAACACGTGGCACATCAAATCCCCTTGGGGGTAGATGCGGCGGGGCAATTGGGTGGTGTAAATGCCTGAGTAAGCCTCGTTCTCACGCTCGGTTAGGTTATCAATCCGAACCGCCTGATCATGGCTGATGCGATACGGCAACAGCACATTGGTGCGGGTTACATTGAGCCGCTCCCGAATTTCGAAGGCGGATACATCAAAGCCATCATCCTGCAAAATCAGAGCCAGCTCGCCTGATAGTCCGGCCAAACGCTGTGCTCCGTTTTCACCAATCGGCTGTGGCACTTGAACGTTGATTTGGTAATCAAAGCCGTTCGAGGCCAAGATGTTGCCGTTCCGGTCTAAAATTTCACCACGCTGTGGATTTGATCGTTGTGTGTATTGGTGCGAGTTCTGTTCTCCCCAATCGTCGGCTTCGATAATTTGGAAAGTCACCAGACGCACAACAATCACGGCCGCCATTAGGGCCATGAATCCTACGATGATGCTGAGTCGGGTTTTTTGTTGGAGATCCATGTTTCAGTATTCAGTCCAAAAACTTTCTGTGCTAATCGGCCGAGCCTTCGAAGAAGCCGCTAACAGTTTGATAAAGCGATAGTCGAACCGCTTCTTGCATTGTTTCAACCCCTTGGGGTTCATTGATCAAGCGCTCTGCTTCCGTTTCTGGGAACGGAACAAATGGTGCTGGTTCTGGCGGATAGCCGGGAACAACCAAGTAAATGGTATCGGCCGGTTGCGCCTGGTGAAAGCCGATTTGCGAAGCGCGCGCCCGCATCTGGGTGATTGATTGGGTTTCTGCAATCTGACGCTCTAGATCAGAATTGGCTTCACGAATCGTGTTGAGTTCGTATTGCAATGTTTGAATCTCGCGGCCGACGGCGGCAACGGCGCTGGCTTGCACCAACAAAAATACGGCCGCCATGGCGATCAGCACGGCGATCATAATCCAAGTGATGGCCGTTTGTGCTTTTGACAAGGTCCAAAGATCTTGCAACTGCACGCGCGTACGAAGATTTTGCAATCCGGCAGTCCAACCATTTGGGGCCGAATCTTCGCGTCGCCTTCTCCTTCGAGATTGCGCTTCTTCTGGTTGTTCAAAACTATTGTCTATTACAGTCATTTTTGCTTTAAGCTTTTGGCTATTTGCAATTGGCTTTTAGCTTTCGGTTTTGCTAAAAGCTAACGGCTAAAAGCCACCAGCTATACCTTCTCTGCTACTCTCAGCTTGGAACTACGACTGCGAGGGTTCTGCTCAAGTTCCTCGGCCGATGGTGAAATCGGCTTCTTCGTAATCCGTTTTAGCTTTACTCTGTCTGTTTCCGGTTCCATCACATGTTTTGGAACCTTGTACCAAGGGTCGCTATATAAGCGAAACGTTTCTTTTACAATGCGATCTTCGAGTGAGTGAAAGCTGATGACAACTAATCTCCCACCCGGCCGAA
>JAHDGV010000641.1 GCA_020631655.1 Chloroflexota bacterium
CGCGCATCTTATTATGTGCGAAAGGGGTTATTTGTTTATGGAGATAGGGAATAGTTATATGAATAGAATAGGGGTAATGACCAGCGGTGGAGATGCACCGGGGATGAATGCGGCCGTGCGGGCCGTTGTGCGCACAACGCTTGACCGTGGTGCACAGGCTTATGCGATCTACAACGGGTATCAGGGGATGGTTGATGGAGGAGACAAGATTAAAGCATTTGGCTGGTCAGACGTTGGAGGCATTTTGCATCGGGGTGGCACGATTATCGGCACAGCCCGGTGCGAGGCGTTTCGCCAACGAGAAGGGAGACTACTGGCGGCAACCAATCTTTTAAAAAACGGCATCAGCAAACTAGTGGTGATTGGTGGAAACGGTAGTTTAACCGGTGCACTTTTATTGCAGGATGAGTGGAGCGGTTTGGTAGATGAGCTGGTTAAAAACGGCACAATCTTGGCCGAAACGGCCGACAATCATCCCCATTTGGCCGTAGCAGGGATTGCAGGCTCAATCGACAACGACTTGACCGGGACTGATATTTCGTTAGGAGCAGACACCGCCCTGCACCGGATCACCGATGCGATCGACGCAATTACAGACACCGCCGCTAGCCATCAGCGCACATTTGTAGTTGAGGTGATGGGGCGCAACTGCGGCTATTTGGCCCTAATGGCCGGTATCGCCACCGCGGCCGACTGGGTTCTCATCCCCGAATCTCCCCCCAACTTAGATGAGTGGGAAAACAAAATGTGCGAGGTGCTGCGCCACGGCCGGGAGATCGGAAAACGAGACAGCATCGTCATCGTGGCTGAAGGGGCGCAAGACCGGTACGGCAAACCGATTTCGGCCGAATATGTGCGCCAAGTGCTCGAAGACAAACTGCAGGAAGATGCCCGCGTCACGATTTTGGGGCACGTACAGCGGGGTGGCTCACCCAGCGCGTTTGACCGCAACCTGGGCATCATGATGGGAACCGACGCGGTTGAAGCGTTAATCGAAGCCAATGGATCAGGATTAAGCTCGCTCATCGGTCTTGTGGCAAACCAAGTTGTTCGGTCTGACTTACGGGCCAACATCGAAAAATCTGAACAGATCCACGACGCCATCACCGCCAACGATTACGAAAAAGCGATGCAACTTCGCGGCCCTGGTTTCAAAGAATCCTTTGCCACGCTCCGCACCCTTGTGCGGGCAACGCCTCATGAACATCCCAAAGATTCTAAAAATCTTAAAATCGGGATCCTAAACGCAGGTGCCCCGGCCCCGGGCATGAACACGGCCGTGCGTGCGGCCGTGCGTTTGGGCGTGGACCGGGGACACACCATTTTTGGCTTTTACAACGGCTTTAGGGGGATGGTTGAGAATCAGGGGGAATGGCTTGAATGGATGTCGGTAAACGGTTGGGCCACGACTGGCGGTTCAAATTTGGGCACTTGTCGCCACAAAATTGAAGGGCGTGACCTGTATGCGGTAGCTCGCACAATTGAAGAACGTGAGCTTGATGCTTTGATTGTTGTTGGTGGCTGGTCTGGCTACGAAGCGGCCGTGACGCTCCACAACCAGCGGCAAAATTTCCCCGCATTTGAGCTTCCCATCATCTGTGTTCCGGCCACCATTGACAACAATATGCCGGGTGCCGAACTCACCGTAGGAGCTGACACCGCTTTGAACGTGATTGTGGAAGCGGTGGATCGCATCAAACAATCGGCCGTTGCCAGCCGCCGGGTGTTTGTGGTTGAAGTGATGGGGTCTGACTGCGGCTACTTGGCTTTGATGGGCGCCCTCGCCACCGGATCAGAACGGGTGTATCTGCCAGAAGAAGGGATGAATTTGCGCGACTTGCGCAAAGACGTTGACATGCTGGTGTCCGGCTTTAGGCAGGGCAAACGGCTAGGGGTAGTTCTGAGCAACGAGAATACCAATCCGACCTATACAACCAGCTTTGTTTCGCGCCTGTACGAAGAGGAAGGGCGTGACACATTTGAAGTAAGGCGGGCGATTTTAGGCCATATTCAGCAAGGTGGTCACCCAACGCCGTTTGACCGGATTTACGCCACCCGCTTTGCGGCAAAGGCGATCGGGTTCTTAGAGCAACAAATCGATGAGACTGAACCTGAAAGCGCCTGTGTTGGGATGATCAACGGCAAATATCGCTTTACTCAGCTTGAGGGCATTACCCGTTTGATGGAGAAAAACTTTAGACGGCCGAAGGTGCAGTGGTGGCTCGATCTGCGGCCGATTGCCCGCACATTGGCTCAGCCCAATCCACAATTTAATGCCAATGGGCCACAATAACACCTTGGTCCTTGGATAGATCAACCAAAATTTAAACCGCTTATTTGGACAGGCTTCTGACAAATTGTTAGAAGCCTTTTTCTTTGCCATTTTTCGATAATTTTGGCCTATAAAAATCGGTCAATTTGACACATTGACCCCCACCAACTCCCAGCTTAAACTGTCGGCGAATGGTTAAAGAGCAGGGTGATAAACCACACCCTCACCAACTCATGGCTCGGTATTTAACACACTAAGCCAAACATCTGCTCATCACT
>JAHDGV010000642.1 GCA_020631655.1 Chloroflexota bacterium
ATGTTTGACTATGCGAGAGATTATTTGGGACTGCTCAAAGGGGCCGTCATCGCCAGCGGCGTGATTCCGGCCGGAATTGAGGGGGCGCACCAGCCACTAAGCGATTTGCTGGCAAAGCTAGTTGGCCCCGGCCGTGGGTTTGAGGTGGTGAGCCAAGTCAACGGCATCCCCAAAGGATCACGGCTGGCCGTTTCGACCAATCTGCTCGCCAGCCTGATTTCAGTCTGCATGCGGGCTACCGGACAGACGGCCGACCTGACAGGCCCGCTAAAAGAAAGCGAACGGCGCATCGTCGCATCCCGTGCGATTTTGGGTGAGTGGCTGGCCGGTTCTGGGGGTGGATGGCAGGACTCGGGCGGCGTTTGGCCGGGTATGAAGCTAATCACCGCAACCCAACCAACTGAAAACGATCCGGAATACGGGATCAGTCGCGGCCGGTTGATGCCGACCCACAAAATTTTTGACCACAAAGATGTCTCGGCCGAAACGCGGCAAAAGCTTACTGATAGCTTGGTTTTGGTCCACGGGGGCATGGCGCAGGATGTGGGGCCGGTTTTGGAGATGGTCACCGAAAAATATCTGTTGCGCTCTGAAAAAGAGTGGGCCGCACGCCAAGAAGCAATCGCCCTACTCGATGAGATGATTGGGCTTTTGGGCACAGGAGATATCAAAGCGATTGGGGAGGCGACCACGCGCAACTTCTTCCGGCCGATCACAACGATTATTCCGTGGGCAACCAATCTATTTACCGAACGAGTCATCGAGAAAGCGCGGGCCAAGTATGGTGAGCAGTTCTGGGGCTTTTGGATGCTGGGCGGCATGGCCGGGGGCGGCATGGGCTTTTTGTTTGATCCGGCCGTAAAACCGCAAGCTCAGCGAGATATGCAAAAAATGATGCTTGAAGCCAAAGCGGAGCTTCAGGATGGGGTTCCGTTTGCGATGGACCCGGTCGTGTACGATTTCTCAATCAATGAAGATGGGACGGCCGGATGGCTAAAAGAAGGCTCTGAAGCGCTTCTTTCAGCGGAATATTACGCCCTTGTTTTGCCTGACTTGATTCGGCAGGATAGCCGTGAGCTAACGGCCGGACGGCGGGCCGAGCTTGAAGCGTTTCGCAACCATCCGGCCATGCACGGGCTGGCCAACAGTCTGTTTGACCGGCTATTACCCAAAGCGGACCAAGAGGATGGGGCATCCCAATCCCTCGAGGCGTTGCTAGATGAAAATGGCTTTGACCGTGAACAGCATGAACAGATTCGGGCTGATTTGGTCAGCGGCCGGATCGGGATCGCCCAAAATCGACTGCCCGTCAACGCTCAAATTCAAGACGTTGAACCAGAAGATGTCATCCATACAGTAGACGCTGAAGATGATCGTTTCGATTATTTATTAGGGTCAAAAGAGTTGAAACGTGGCACTGTCGCGGTGGTCTCTCTGGCAGGTGGGGCCGGTAGCCGCTGGACCAAAGGGGCTGGCGTTGTTAAATCGCTGAACCCGTTTGTGAAACTTGGCGGCAAACATCGAAATTTTATCGAGATTCATTTGGCGAAAAGCCGTATGACGGCCTATAAGTCTGGGGTTACGATCCCCCATATCATCACCACCAGCTACCTAACCCAGCGGCCGATTGCTGACTTTGTAGCCACCATCCCGCCAGAGGCGATGCAAGGGGTTGATGTACGGCTCTCACCCGGCCGGAGCGTGGGTCTACGACTGGTGCCAACCGCCCGCGACCTGCGCTACGCGTGGGAGGAGATGCCTCAGCAGTTGCTCGATGAGCAGGCGCAAAAAATGCAGGATAGCGCCCATGCGGCCCTAATTGGCTGGGCGCAAAGCATGGGTGAGGGGAGCGATTACACCGATAACTTGGCCTCCCAGTGTATGCATCCGGTGGGGCACTGGTTTGAAGTGCCAAATATGTTGTTAAACGGTACGCTAGCGAAATTACTAGATGACCGGCCGGAACTCGAAATACTCATGATCCACAACATCGACACGGTCGGTGCAAATCTCGATACTGCCATGCTTGGCATCCATTTGAAAAGCGACGTGACACTCACCACAGAGGTGATCAATCGCCGCATTGAGGATACTGGAGGCGGTTTGGCCCGCATTGACGGCCAGCTGAGGCTGATCGAGGGGCTAGCGCTTCCACGAGAAGAGGTTGAGTACGATCTCAGCTACTACAACTCGAGCACAACGTGGGTCAATATTGACCGCCTTTTGGATCTGTTTGAGCTTTCTCGCGATAACTTAGCGGATGCCAAGCTTGTAGCCCACAAAGTGCGCAAGATGGCGGCCAAAATGCCAACCTACATCACGCTGAAAGATGTGAAAAAACGGTGGGGGAAAGGACAAGAAGACATTTTCCCGGTTACGCAGTGGGAAAAGTTGTGGGGAGATATGACCGCTCTGCCGAATGTACGATCTAACTTTGCGGTCGCAAGGCGGGAGCGTGGTCAGCAAATTAAAGAGGTTGCTCAGCTTGATGGTTGGTTGCGGGATGGCTCGGCCGATTTTGTAGATTCGTTGTGTTTGTGGGATTAGGTT
>JAHDGV010000643.1 GCA_020631655.1 Chloroflexota bacterium
TCAATTTAGATTTGTCGACGTGGGGGTTTAATAGTCAGGCTCACCGCTTTTTTGAACGGATGGGGTACGTCAAGTACCGGCAAAATATGTGGAAAACGCTGGAGGTCTAAACGGCTAATGTAGCCGAACCTGACCATTGAGCATATAAATCTGCTTGGAGCGTATTTTAAACTGTCCTACGCATAGTTTTGAGGCAACTTAGCGTGAGGTAGTAAAAGAGAAATAACCTTGAAAAAAACAATCAAAGTTTCAGCCATCCAAATGGATGCAACTGTCGCGCCAACGGCCGAAAGGTTAATACGAGCATCTAAATTAGTTTCAGCTTCAGCTGAGGACGGAGCTGAGCTTGTTTTGCTTCCCGAACTGTTTAACATCGGATACGGGTACACTAGCGAGAATTTTCAGCGAGCTGAACCGATTGACGGACAAACGGGGACTTGGCTTAAACAAACGGCATCCAAGCACAACATTCACCTGGCGGGGACCCTGTTGTTGGCTGAAAAAGGGGAGATTTTTAATAGTCTGCTCTTGTTCGCTCCAAGCGGTCAGATGTGGCGCTATGACAAAACTTATCCGTGGGGATGGGAGCGAGCCTATTTTCGCGGCCGGACCAATAAAGTCATTGCTAATACGGCGCTTGGCGACATCGGCCTGCTGATTTGTTGGGATGCGGCTCACCGTAAGCTTTGGGCGCAGTTTGCAGGCGAGGTTGATCTCATGCTTATCAGTAGCTGTCCGCCTGACACATCAAATCCAACTTTTACGCTCGACAATGGGGAGCAAATTTCGTTTGATGATTTTGCTGTGTTTCGCAAGCGGATCAAAGGAACCGGTCGTAAGCTGTTTGGAGACGTGGTTAATCAGCAGACCGGCTGGCTAGGGGTTCCGGCTGTGCAAACGGTGGGGGCGGGGCGCTTGCAAACGGCTGTGCCGCGCAGTTTTATGACGCTGTTTTCGTATCTGGCTGTGGCTCCGTCTTTGTTGGGCAAGCTGTCGAATGCGCGCAACATGCAACTGTCATGTGATTTTGTACAGGGGTGCAAGGTGGTTGACTCCGATGGGCGTGTGCTTTCTGAACTACCACAGTCGGCCGGAGAGTCATTCACTACGGGTGAAGTAACCGTTTCAACGAAGAAACAGGCTCCTAAGCGGCTACAGCCTAAAGTACCGATTGCGTGGCTGACCTATTTCTCGTCAGACGTCATTCTGCCGATTTTAATGCGGCCCGTTTACCGGCGGGGAATAAGGGAGAAGTAGCGGTTTCTAATTATCTGGCGCGGTCACAATGCCTTGCCCGGCCGCCCACTGTTCCACATCTCGGCCGTCGAGGATCGCTCCCATCAGCCCTGGAAAATGCTGAGGTGTACAGGCAAACGACGGGATGCCCAGCATGACCAACTGTTGCGCCAGCTCACGACTAAAACGGGGAGCCCCTTCATCGTTTAGGGCCAAAAGCGTAATCACCTGCACCCCCCGCTGGGTGAGCTCATTGAGCCGCTCAACAAGCACCTCTTTATCCCCCCCCTCAAACAAGTCTGTGATCAAAATCAGCGTTGTTTCAGTCGGCCGCTCCACAATCTGCTGGCAATAAGCCACCGCCTTTTCAATGTTGGTTCCCCCTCTTAGCTGGATGCCAAACAGCATGTCCACTGGGTCTTCGAGTTCTTCAGTTAGGTCAACCACGGCCGTTGAGAACATCACCAGCTTGGTTGAAATCGTCGGCAGGGATGCCATCACGCTGGCATAAATCCCGGCGTACACCATCGATGAGGACATCGAACCACTGGTGTCTACGCACACAATCATGTCCCGCAGGCCGCGATCCTGTCGGCCATAACCGATGAGTTGCTCCGGCACAATTGTGTTGTGGCTGGGCTGGTAATGTTTTAAGTTTTTATAGACCGTGCGTCCCCAGTTGATCTCTTTGTGGCGCGGCCGTCGGTTCACCGTCGGTCGGTGAATGGCCCCACGCACCGCTTGCTCCAGCGGCCGAGACAGTTGCTCACGCAGTTCATCGACAATTTTGCGCACCACTTGTTTGGCCGTCTCTCGTGTTTTTGACGGCAAAATCCGGCGTAGAGCCAAAATATCGCTCACCAAATGGATATCTGGCTCGATATGCTCCATCAAATCAGGATCATTCAGTAATTTACGCAAATTCGACTTTTCGAGCATGTCTCGCTGTAACAATTGGGCCACCGGCTCTGAAAACCACTCGCGAATGTCTCCCAGCCAGCGGGCGATGTCAGGATCAGCGTCGCTCAGGTCGCCGTCCTCGCTGTCATCTCCATACAGTTGCTCCAAAGCGCGGTCCATCCGGCCGTCTTCTTCACCTAGGTTTGGCATGCTCCCTTCAGGTGGTGGGCCATCACCCGATTCACCCGGCTGGCCGCCTTCCCCGTCTTGCCCCTGCTGTTCGTCTTCTTCTGTTTTGCCTAATATTAGTCGCCAGCGGCGATCTCTTTCATCAATCATGATTTATTGGTAGGGGCGAGATACCCGGTTTGGGTAATCAACTTGCCGTTGCGCACAAATGAGGGGACCTCGCCC
>JAHDGV010000644.1 GCA_020631655.1 Chloroflexota bacterium
AGAAACTGAATGAGACATTCCGGTATTTTTTGAGTCATCAGCCTGCCAATTCCAACCTAATCTTTGATTATCGCTCAACACAAGTGATGAACTTTAGAAAAGCTAGAGGGGAGCCAAAGGAAAAAGAAAATGAAGCAGTTCAAGCTCATATCAATCATCATCTTGGGTGCATGTGCCATGTTATTCTCAGCGTGTGATCTATTAGCAGAACCCCCTTCTCCTCCGGTTCCAGCGTTGCCAACTGTGGCAACAGGAAGCAAGGTAGACACAACCAAACCGGTCATTACCGAGCCGGTGGCTGAACCAACTCAGGTTGCCATTGTGAACCCCATCGCTACGGAGCAACCATCAGACGAATCACCGATTGAACAACCAACTTTTACCCCTACCCCAGCCACCGTCAACAACGGATGTTTGGCACCACCTTTGCCAGATGACTTAATGTACGCCAGCTATGTGGTCCAACCGGGCGACACGCTGTTCAAAATCGGATTAGCAGCCAAGCCACAAATGACAGTGGATGAAGTCGCGGCCGCCAACTGCATCGAGAACGCCGATCAAATTGAAGTGGGGCAGACGATTTTGATCCACACCACCAAACGATCCATCGGCGCACACGAAGAAATCAGCTTTGTAGAGGGGCCATATGGGCGCATCGGCCGGTACAACGGCCTGCTTGAAAACGGATCTCTTTCATTCCAAATTGAAGCATATGGGGATGAAGACCTGACCGTGTTTAGCCATACGGGTAAGTTCCCAGAAATCTCCTTCCAAGTAGCCCGTAAATCGGACCTTCTCCAGATTGATACGTTTAAAACGACCGAACGCCACTACGTCAACACCGATTTGCGCGGCAAACACGTTGATCTGCCGGGTGGTGGCACATATCTCATTATGGCAACCGGCGATGTAAACGCCCTATTAAGACTCGAATTTAAATTGGGCGGCCCAACATTTCCAAAGCTGGGTGATCCCGTTGAACTAACTGCCGATAACTTACTCGGATTCCCGGTTCAAGGGACCAATAACATCGGAGAGTACGACACCTATCAATTTTGGGGAACTGCGGGCGATATTTTAGACCTTCAACCACTTGGAGAAGAAAGTAGCAACTTGGTCATGATCCTAGAAAACAGCGCCGAGCAGGTTGTTTTAGCCCCACCCATGGGGAGGAATGGCCAGCTAATGATCCCAGATACCGGACTTTACACGCTCTATCTTTTCCATGGTGGTAGCCACGATTTCCTTTACGGTGATTACAGTTTCTCGCTCATCCTCACCCAAAGCAATCCGGTTGTTGTGAACGATGCTGGGCGAATTCAGTTCGCCGCAGGAACTTCAGCCACTAACTTGGTTGGGGAAAACGGAGAAAATAGCATAGACAAGTACACCTTCACGGCATCGGCCAGACAGGTTGTGGATATCTCGATTTTAAGTGATGACAATACCGGCCTATGGATCGAAGATATGGCTGGAAACAGGATCACGGATCTCTACAGCCCGGCCACCAGCCAATTCTTGCTCCCTGTATCGGGCGATTACCATTTGTTTGTCTTTCATGGCGGCGGGCACGGCTTTTGGCCTGGGCCATACGAAATCTATTTTGGGATTTTTGATGCCCCAGCACCCGTTGTTAATTTACCAGAACCAACCCCACTCCAATATATCCCCGGCACAAAAAGCGCCAACATTGTTGGTCAAAACACCGAAGGGACCGTGGATCGGTTCAGCTTCTCGGCCGCGGCGGGTGATGAGGTCCAACTAACCATCGGTGACGACGCTAATGTTGGTGCTTGGATCGAGGATGAAGCAGGAAACAGGATATTGAATCTGTACGGCCCATCCTATAGCAGCGTGCTGTTGCCAATGGCCGGGAACTATATCCTCAACATCTATCACGGCGGATCAGAAGATTATCTAGCTGGCCCATACAACGTTTCAATCTTCATTGTTGATGAAAACAGCCCAGCCCCGGCCGAGGCGCTTCCATTGACCGATGGTAAGGCAAAAACGGAAGGCCAACTGGACCAAAACGGAACTAAAAAATATACATTGGCTTTGGAAAGCGGAAACTATGTACGGATCAGCGGACTATCGGCCGACCGTGCGACATACGTATTAAAATCAAGCAGTGGCGCTGTCCACAGCGGCGATTTTAATGATGGGGTTACCCCGAGTGGCGACGCTGAGCTCTTCGTGAGCGGGAATTACACCCTCATCATTTCAGGTGAGCCTAACATGGAGTTTGAGCTATTTGTTACGTCAAAACCGATTCCGGATGAACCTGTAGCAGGGCCCCCGCAACGGATTACCTTTGATCCTGTAACAAACACGATTTACCGAGATGGGACAAATTCAAACGGGCAGCTAGATCAGTTTGTCTTTGCGGCCACGGCCGGGCAAACACTCACCTTCGACATCGCGCACATCGCTGATCAAATGATCACCCGATTAAAACTAATGGACAGCAATCAAAATCCGATCATGATCGTTCAAACTCGGTCTGATGGCATTGTCGACAGCTATCAGATTCCAGAAACAGG
>JAHDGV010000645.1 GCA_020631655.1 Chloroflexota bacterium
AAATAGAGATCATCTTGTTGCCTGAACTTAGACTGGGTTGTCGTAATCCCCATCGACCCGATGATCCGATTTTCGACTCCGTAGACCGGCATCCCAAAACAGAAAACCCCCTCAAAACTCTCTTCTTCATCAGTGCCATAACCGGCCGACGAAATCCCATCCAGATGCTCCGCAAAACATTTGGGGTTGGTTATCGTTTTATGGGTAAATCTGACTAGTGGATTGCGATCAATGTAGTCTTCCATTGTCTGCGATTCGAGATGTGAAAGAATCACTTTGCCAAGGGCCATCGAGTGATTGCCGCTGTTAAACCCAACGTATAGCTGATCCACTAAGACATTTTCAGCATGTAAAACCATGTCCGCGATGTAAATATCGTGCCCATTCCACAACGAGAGGTAAGCTGATTCCTCTGAGGTTTGTTGTAGTGAGTTCAGATGGGGATTCAAATAGCCCACAACATCGGCCGGTGAATGAAACGCAGAATATGGTTTTTGGTACTGAATTTTAGGCGTCAAATAAAAGCGCGAGGTCTCAGCATTACGGCTCACATAGCCGGTAGCCAGCATCGTGTTTAATTGATGATAACAAGTACTAATATTGATGTTCAGCTTATAGGCAACTTCTTTAGGCAAAAGTCCGTTGGGGGACTCAGACAATAGCTCCATGATTGAAAAAGCACGCACAACCGAAGAGATAACATCATTCGGCCGCTGTTTTTCTATTTTTTGGGAAGTAAACGTAGTTTGATTATCTGGAAGCATACTGAGCTTTTCCTCATACCTTTTCGGACCCGTATGCAATAAGGCCAACCGAAGAAACTAGATGCCAGATGAAATTACCTGCCGGTTGGCTGTGAAGCGATTTTGATCAATCTTTGGAAAACTCTTTTTTTCCAATCGCTTAGTGGGATTTTAATAGAGTATAGGGTACTACTTATTTAGACACAATCAAAGATTTTCAAATAACGAAATCGCAAAAATGCCCCCTGTAGGCTCTCTAAACGGCCTTTGGCAAGAAATCAAGCTGTCTGCTTTCTAGAATGTAAAAAAGGTTCACACACAACCCAACCTTGCCTATAATTGAGCCTATGGAACATCCAATCGTTATTTCAGCCTTATATAAATTTGTGGCCTTGCCAGACTATAAAGCCATGCGAGACGCCATCCATGAAAAGATGGAAGCGGAAGGTGTGCGTGGCACGTTATTACTTGCGGCCGAAGGGGTTAACGGCACCATCGCTGGCACCCGTGCTGGGATGGATAATGTGCTAGCGTTTTTGCGCAGTTATCCCGAGTTGGCCGACTTGGACCACAAAGAATCATTTGCGGATGAGATTCCTTTCCATCGCTTAAAAGTGCGGATCAAAAAAGAGATTGTGACGATTGGGATGAAGGATATCGATCCAACAAAATTGGTTGGCACCTATGTGGAACCAAAAGATTGGAACGAGCTGATTTCAGACCCAGATGTGATTTTGATCGACACCCGCAACGAATATGAATATGGGGTTGGCACATTTGAAGGGGCGATTAATCCGCACACCTATGCATTTCGCCAGTTCCCAGAATACGTTGAGAAAAATCTTGATCCTAAAAAGGACAAAAAAGTAGCGATGTTCTGCACCGGTGGCATTCGCTGTGAAAAGGCGACATCACTGCTACTAGAACAGGGATTTGAAGAGGTCTATCATCTGCACGGCGGCATCCTTAAATATTTGGAAGAGGTTCCAAAAGAAGAAAGTATGTGGGACGGGGAGTGTTTTGTGTTTGATGATCGGGTAACGGTCAATCATGACCTGTTGCCGGGTGAACATGAGATGTGTTTTGCCTGCAAACGGCCGCTCTCGCCTGAAGAGCTGGCTCATCCCGACTACCACATCGGTGTGTCGTGCCAACACTGCATCGACGATGTATCTCCGGCCCAAAAGGCGGCGTTTGAAGAGCGACAAAAGCAGGTGGAATTGGCCCGCAAACAAGGGAAGCAACACATCGGCCAATACATCGAAAAGTCGGCCGGAGCTCCAAAAGAAAGTGAACAGTAGAAAGTTTGAGGTAGGGGTTACCTCATTCGCATGTCGAACCTTGCGTTCGCAATCTAATTTCAGCGAATGAGTCACCCCCTCGGCCGCAAGGCAGAATAAGGTAGGGCCAAAAAGCAGAGAACAACCCCATGAACCCTAATGAAATGCAAGTAGTAAATCTTGATGAGAAATTTCAAAAATTCTCAGATCAATGGTCACCCAAAATCGCAGGGGAGCTAAACGGGCAGTACGTCAAACTGGTCAAAGTTGAAGGGGAGTTTGTTTGGCACAAACATGATCATGAAGATGAGCTGTTCTTGGTTGTTCAAGGGGCAATCGATATTCATTTCCGGGATCAGGTAGCGCACATAAACGAAGGGGAGTTCTTTATTGTGCCCAAAGGTGTAGAGCACAAGCCTGTCGCAGAAAGTGAAGCGTTGATCATGCTTTTGGAGCCCAAGTCTACTGATCAAACTGGGGGGGAAGAGTCGGAGTTGCACGTTGGTGAGCAACCTTGG
>JAHDGV010000646.1 GCA_020631655.1 Chloroflexota bacterium
GTGCGGAAATTGGTACAGCAACAGTACGGGGCAAATGCGTTTTTCAACATGGATGACTTTGTGGCCCAATCGGCCAGCATGCGTAAGACGATCCAGCAGGCACAAAGCGCGGCTAAAGGGACCGCTCCGATTATTTTGCAGGGGGCAGGAGGATCGGGGAAAAAGCGGCTGGCTCAAGCGATCCATAATTTGGGTGCTCGCTCAAAAAAACCGTTTGTAATTATCAACTGTCGGGCAATCCCAAGTGAGCTGATGCTGAGCGAGGTGCTGGGGACGGAGAGTGAGCAAACGCCCGATGCCCGGCCGAGCAAGTTTGAACTAGCGGACGGGGGGACGCTGGTGATTGAAGCGATTGAGGATATGCCGCTAGAACTCCAAGAAGTATTGCTTAATCTGTTTGATATCCGGCACATCAGCCGCTTTGGCGGATCACGGATGATTCCGGTAAATGTGCGGGTGATCTGCACCACAACGGCCGACTTGAGCCAGCGGGTCAAAGAGAAAAGTTTCTCGGATCAGCTTTACTATCGTTTGAACACGTTTCGTATTTCTGTTCCGGCCCTGAACCAGCGGGCTGAAGACATTCCGCAGATTATTCATCGCTATTTGCAGGTGCGCGGGGACAAGCTCAAGACAACAATTCAGATCGATCCACTGGCGGTTGAGGTGCTCCAGCGGTATCCGTGGCCCGGAAATATTCGAGAACTGGAGAATGTGCTGGAGCGGGCACTGTCCCATTCTGAAACAGGGCTGATTGTGATGTCTGATTTGCCGGAGTCGATTCGGTCTGGCCGGATCATGACGGCCGATGGGCCTGATCCAAAGCCTGTGCGCACCATGAAAGCGGCCGAGCGAGAGGCGATTGTGCGGGCCGGAATGGCCTGTAAAGGGGTTGTGAGCAAGATGGCGGCTGAATTAGACATCGGCCGGACAACGCTGTGGCGCAAAATGAGAGAGCTAGACATCCACCCGGAGCAATTCAAATAACCGGCCGATATTCACCTTTTTGTCAGCCTAAAATAGAAAAACTGCCCAACCGATCAATTAGAATTTGTAAAAACCAACCAAATTGAACCGTTCATGATGGGAGTTGAAAACCCAAAATGTTTCATTTTGAAACATTTTGGGTTTTTTGTCGTTTTGAAGTGAAACATTTTTGAGCAAACGATTTGAGCCTCCGAAAAGAGCCTTTATGTTAGTCACAATCTACAAAGAAAAAACAAATTGTTTGCTGAGATTACCCAAACAGAAATCGCTGGGAAGTTGTCTAAAAACAGTTTGTGCCACTTGAAAATTTTGTAAAAGGAGAGATTTTTTATGTCAAAAGACAATGAGAAAAAAGAAGAGTTTCTACTGTCACGACGGACGATGCTAAAAGGGTTAGCCGGTGCAGGTGCCGCCAGTATTTTGGCCGCTTGCCAACCGCAAGCACCTGCGGCCCCGGCCGTTGAAAGCACCGATGGTGAAGCCTCGGCCAAGCCGGAAGTTGCAAACCCGCTTTTGGGTAGCGATGCAAGCAATATGCAGGGGAAAACGCTCACGTTGAGCTTGGCCGTTTTAGCCGGATGGCCTCCAAGCCAACTGCCGATTGAACTGTTTCCTAAGTTCGCGGCCTATGCCAAAGAAAATTTTGGATACGACGTATCTGTTACCAAAACTGAAGCTCCTTTTTCTTCTCTGTTCCAAAAGGTAGCTCCAACATTGGCTGCTGGATCTCAAGAGTTCAACTTGATTATTTCAGACAGCCAATGGCTGGGGGCCTTGGCAGAGCCTCGTTGGATTGTGCGTGCTGAAGATGTGTATGAGCTAAACCCAGATTTGGACATTAAGCCATACAGCTCGCTCGTAACCAACACCTATCAGGTTTATCCAGATGGGTCTGGGCAACGGTGGGGATTCCCGCAAATGCCAGACACTCAAGGTGTGTTCTTGCGCAAAGACATGCTGGATGACCCGGCCGAGCAAGCGGCGTTCAAAGAGCAGTACGGCTATGACTTGCCAACCACCTACGAAGAATATGCGGACATGACGATTGAAGATTACGAAGATGTCTTTGAATTCTTTACCCGGCCGGACGAAGATTTTTACGGCACCGCCATGATGTACGGCAAAGAGTATGACTCATTCTCAATGGCCTATCACCCGCATATTTATTCGGCCGGTGGGGACATTTGGGACCCCGAAACTGGAAACGTAGCCGGGATTCTAAACACAGAAGCCAATGCCAAATCACTCGAGTACTTCGTGTCGCTCATGAAATATCAACCGCCTGGTGCATCTGAGTTTGGTATCGGCACGATGATCGACCTGTTTACCCAGCAGAAAGTCTTTTCGGCATTCCAATGGTTGGCCGTGGGCTTGTTCATGATTCCGGATGAACTAAAAGACAAAGTGCTTGCGGTTCCGCATCCTAAATTTAACACCCCAAGCGGTAAAAAAGTTGTGGGCGCCATGGGTGGACAGCCGTGGGTGATCAACAACTTCAACGATGAAGATCACATGCGGGTGTGCATCGACTTCTTGAAATGGTGGTACACCGA
>JAHDGV010000647.1 GCA_020631655.1 Chloroflexota bacterium
TAACCAGCTTCAAGCAGAAACCACGCGAAGTGGGTGATGTGAATGAGGAAAATGCCCGTTGGTATGCGACGGACGGGCTGGACTAAAGTGACCAGTGGTTAGTGAATAGTGAACAGTAGGCCAACACAGGATATGTTGTTGGCCTACTTCTTGACTTATGAAATTGCAGATTGAAAGCTATCATGAACTGGTCGCGTTACATAAATCCCTAATGTCTGCGAAGTTTGATCCGGATCCCTACATCCCAGAGTTGCAAGGTAGCCCATTTACAAGTTCTTTAGCTTTTAATGTTTTCGATTTGTTGGTTGAGACTTGTCGTTCCGATGGGAATCTTCACCTTGCTAATGAATGGCTGGATTGGCAAAAAGCAGACGAGTCACGTCGCGAATTTAAACTTCTTATCAAAAAAATTGATAATGACCCTTGGTGGCAAAAGGCAAATAAGAATGAACGAGAAAAATACCTTAAAGAATTTATGTCACCGTTGATTTTGGAAAAGCATTTGGTAGCTCAAACTGTGAGGGGAGCTTAAAAGATGAAATTTTTAATCACAGAAGTTATTTTTGAACAATACCCTGAAACTCAAATCGGGGTGATTGTGGCCCGCGGGCTGAACAACAGTGGTGAATCGGCCGAGCTGACCGCCCTGTTACGGGCCGAGGAAGAAGCGGTCCGCACTAATCTGGCCGGAATCACCGTGAGCCAGCATCCGCACGTCGCCCCGTGGCGCGAGGCGTACCGCCAGTTTGGAGCCAAGCCGAAAAAGTACCCATCTTCGATTGAGAATTTGCTCAAGCGGGTGCAAAAAGGGGCTGAACTCCGGCCGATTAATCCCCTCGTTGACCTTTACAACGTTGTTAGTCTGCGCCATTTGTTGCCGGTTGGCGGCGAAGATTTGGCTCAAATACAGGGCGACTTGCGGCTGACGATTGCGGGTGAGGATGAACCGGCCGCCGTTATGCTGGGTGAAAAAGATGCCCGGCCGCCGTATGTGAACGAAGTCATCTACACCGATGATCTGGGAGCGATCTGCCGCCGCTGGAATTGGAAAGAGGCGGATCGAACGAAGCTCACGGCTGAGACGACTGACGCGATCCTTGTGTTGGAAATTTTGCCGCCGGTAGAACGGGCAACTTTGGACGGGGCGATGGCCGACTTGGCAAGCCTCATCCAACAGTTTTGTGGTGAAGCTGTGCAGTTGCAATCGGCCGTTTTAAATACTGAGTCTAGATCTCTCGAATTTTAAAATCTTTCGCAAAAGACCTCGTAGGTTTTTAAAACCTACGAGGTCTCATAATAAATCAAATATGTGCCAAGAAGACCTGTCAGGTTTTCAAACCTGATAAATCTAAGTAGTAAACCCCATGATTAAAAAACTAGAAAACGGATCGGTAACTAGCCCACAAGGGTTTCAAGGTGGGGCGGCCGCCTGTAATGTAAAAGGTGCTCAAAAAGATGATGGGAAGCTTGATGTCTCGATTGTGCTGTCTGACAGTGACTGCACGGCGGCCGGGGTGTTCACCACCAGTCAGTTTGTAGCCCCGCCAGTGACGATTGACCAAGAAACGCTGGCAAAAAACAATTCAACCATTCGGGGCGTGATCACCAATTCGGGCAATGCCAATGCGGCCACCGGTGAGATCGGGTTGAAAAACGCGAAGCGAATGCAAGAGGTTGGAGCGACTTGCTCAAATCTCGAATCGGATCAATTTTTAGTGATGTCTACCGGTGTAATCGGGGTTCAATTGCCGATGGAAAAGATCGAAAAGGGGATTGTTGAGGCTCTTGACGATTGCGGGCACACCGACACACATGGTTTGCGGGCGTCGAAAGGAATCATGACGACTGACACCTTTGTCAAAATGTCGGCCGTTGAGGTGCAACTGTCTGGTGGCTCGGTTCGCATTGGGGGGATGAGCAAAGGGGCCGGGATGATCCACCCGAACATGGCAACGATGCTGGGGGTGGTGACGACTGATGCGGCGATTGCGCCTGATCTGATCAAGCAATTGATGAAAGATGCGGCCGACGTCAGCTTTAACCGGATTTCAGTGGATGGGGACACCAGCACCAATGACACCGTTTTATTGCTGGCCAACGGGGCTAGTGGGATTGAGATCAACCGATCCAACCAAGAAGATTTTGCGCTGTTTGAACAGGCACTGGTTCAGGTGTGTGCCGAATTGGCCCAACTGATTGTGCGGGATGGGGAAGGGGCCACCAAGTTTGCGGAGATCGTGGTGAGCGGGGCTAAAAGTAAAGCGGAAGCGCATCAGATCGCCAATACGATTGCGACGTCACCGCTGGTAAAAACGGCGCTGGCCGGTAGCGATGCCAACTGGGGCAGGGTGATGGCAGCGGCCGGCCGGGCCGGTGTGACGTTTGATCAATATGCAACCACGCTGAAAATCGGGAACGATGGAGAGAATTGGCTGGCTCTGACAGAAAGTGGGCTTCCGGCCGCCTATGCGGAGGCTGACGCGGCCGCAATTTTTGCCGAGACTGACATTCACATCTGGCTGGATTTGGCGCAGG
>JAHDGV010000648.1:0-1193 GCA_020631655.1 Chloroflexota bacterium
TATGAGGGAAGGGTGAGCAACACGGTCACAAGTCGGACCAACAATTTTGGAAACACAATTATTAATATCGGCGGGGTTAGGGACGCGATTGCGGCCGGAAACCTGATCGGCCGTCGCCAGCGGTCGCTATTGCGTCGTCAATTGGGGTATTAAATGAACAGTTACAGTTACAGACTGATAAATGACAGCGGTACGCTAAATGAACCGATCGAGGTGATTGAACGGCCGCACAGACGATACATAAACAATGATCCGACGCTGCCGGTGACTGAGGACTGGACTATCGCCATCGACTCAGATTTGACCGACATGGAAGCGGCATGGCTGGACATTGTGGACCAGTACAAGCGGCTGGTTGTGGCGATGTTGGCGGCCAAGCAGGCGGTTGACGATGGCCAAGCCAGTGAAATGGTGTGGCTAGAGGCGACCCGGCCGGATGCCAGCGTGCGGCGTACGCTGGTTTTTGGTGGCGAACTGTCTAATTTAGAGCTGGATGAGGCTGTGGAGGAATATGACGGCATTCGGCTGGATGTTGAGTGGCAAGTGACGCGCCATCCGTTGGTGGAGGGGGTTGCGGCCGATATGGTCAGTGCTAATTTTGATTTTCACACGGCGTATACGGCCGATGGCAGCGGGGCACCGGTCAACTCAATCGCATTTGTTAGCCGCGCACCTGACAGCCGCACTCAAATAGGTGATAGCAAATCATTTATTGTGCCAACCGAGGCCCCAGCGCGTATCGCAGAGGTGAAAATCACCAATGACATCACATCTGGCGAACGTCAACAGGTGTCTCGGGGGTGGATGGGGTTCCATCACAGCGGATATCAGCACAGCGGTACACCGTTTTCGGGTACAGATCCATATTTCCCGCTAATTATGGAGGATGTGGGCGGGGTGGCACCGGTAGGACACAGCATTGCAGCTGGAACCGAACATTCACTTGTGTTTGAGGGGGACGTTGTTTTAGATCCGTATTACGCGGGTCAATACAACCTGATCTTGACATTGGCGCGGAGCAGCGCGGTGGCTGACGGGCTGATTAGCCTGTACGCCACGATTGACGGTGATATCACTCGAACGGTTGAGGTGACCACCGATAATTTGGCGGTTGGAAAGCATGTGGCGCTGGGCACGGTTGATCTGTCTCATAGAAAATTGGCGACGGGTGGCAGTGATTTCAGGGTTAATGT
>JAHDGV010000648.1:1293-2532 GCA_020631655.1 Chloroflexota bacterium
CGGGGGTAAATTCATTCAACGCGGTTCTGAATGATCGAAGCAGCGTAAACGGTGACCCGCAAATATCTATATTTTCATCGAATTTAGCCACGGTTACGTTTGACATGGAAATCATGCCGAGGTTTTACAGCCTATGACGCTAAATATCATCACTCCATTGCATCAAAGCGACACGGACAATAATCCGTTGACACGTGTGCGCAATACGCTGGTACAACCGATCCGAAATGGTGCATATACAATTTCATCTACGATGCGCTTGCGTGGTGGTTCCTATTATGCTGATGTGGAAATCTATCCCGGAAACAATCAGCCGTTGGAAAGTATTTTTTCTAAGTATTTGGGATATCGCATTTGGCGGCCGGGGTATGGTGTCTGGCAGGGTGGCATTATTAAAGGGATGGTTTATCAGCGGCGGGGGGTATTTCAGCGCATTTCGTTGGATGATTGCGCGAATAAGGTGCGCTGCCGGTACAAATCAATTTATGGTGTGACCGCCACAACTGACTGGCAGGAATCATTTGCGAGTCAGCGGCGGTATGGTGTCATAGAAAAAATATTGGATGTGGGTGAGCATGGGGTAGATGTAGCCAATGCGTTGGTGGATGCGTATTTGGAGAAGTATGCTGACCCAGCACCGCAGATTATCGGCCTGCAACAAAGTAATCTGGATGATCATGTGTTGTCGTTAGAGGTTGCTGGGTACGCATACACGCTAACACACAGGTACCCAGATATTGATGATTTAATATCAAATGGTGGCGGCACGGTTTCTGGTGTTATTCGCGCAATTGCGGATGACCATCCGTACATTACGCGGGGACTAATTGAGAATAATACGAAGGCGTTGACGGCCGGGAAGGCCGGGTTGACCAGTCTGGAGTATTTGAATGGATTGGTGGAGTGGGGGAACCAGAATGGGGAACCGGCCACCTATGAGTTTGATGCGTTTGGTCGGCTGGCATATCACAGCATATCCCCAGAGCCGGTGCAGATATTTGATGGTGGGAAAATTACCAATGTCTCTATGCATTCCGCAGCTGACCCGAATGATGTTCGGCCGGGTGTGTGGTCGGTGCGTAGCATTGGTAGCGATGGGCTGAGATTCGGCCGACGGCTGAAAAGTGACTGGCTGGGGATTGATGGCCGCGCAATTATTGATGAGGTGCGTGTTGACAAGAATGGGAAGCTGGGGATTGGTCAGCCGTTGGATGAAATGCCGATTGGTGATCCGGGTGG
>JAHDGV010000649.1 GCA_020631655.1 Chloroflexota bacterium
AAAAAAGGCCGGTCTACGTGACCGGCCAACTAATCCTAGATGGTTGAGAAAAGAATCTCACGGGGAATTATCTGTCCCCGGGCAGGTTATATTTTTATTTTAACAATTTGGGTATTAGGATGACCCTCTATCGGAAAAGGGCCATCCCACCCAGTTTGTTGTTAATCTATTCTGAAATTAAAGACAGCAGACGGGCCGAGGTTCATTGACCCGCCTGCTAATTAAAAGACCTGTTGGTCAACAGGAAGGAGATGAAAAAATTAAGCGATGGTGATTTTCTTGGGCTGGGCCGCTTCACTTTTTGCCAAAGTGATGGTCAAAATACCGTCTTCTTGTTTGGCTTCGATCCCATCGGCGTCTACATCTTTAGGTAAACGCAGTTTGCGGGCAAAGCTGCCATAGCGGCGCTCGCGAAGATGGAAACGTACGGTTGATTCTGCCTGCTCAGTTGACCCTTCATCTGAGCCCTCGGCATCGTCGCTAGATGAGTCAAAGCTGTTGCTAAATTCACCAGAGATTGAAAGGATGCCATCTTCCACAGTGATGTTGATATCCTCTGACTTGAGGCCAGGCACTGCGGCCGAGATCAAATAGCTGTCAGTTGTTTCTGCCACATCAAGGGGTAAGTTTGATTGGTGGGTGTGTCTTACCTGTGGGGTTTCAAAAAAAGATTCCATTAAGCGATCCATATCGGATTGCATTCTGCGGACGTTGCGATTAAGTCCGGTACGGGCCGGATTCCAGCGTACTAAAGTGTTCATTTTAAAATAATCCTCCTAAAGAATTATCAAGTGTTTGATTTGTGTTAACAGTGTTAGCAGTCATTAAATGCGAGTGCTAATTGACGATTGGAATTATGCACAGGCATTGTAAGAGCGACATAAGACTGATATAAACATGACATAAGAAACTGATACAACTACGCCCTATGACCACAGAAACACAAGAAACTGACACAAATTCGGAGTCTGCTGACTACCCACAAATACAAATCGAGAATTTAACTGAGTTCATTCAAGTGGCACTCAGGAACGCGGGCTGGACTAGCTTAACCCCCGTTCAATCGGCCGCATTACCGTTCGCCATCAAAGGGCAAGATGTGATGGTGCAGGCCAAAACAGGGAGCGGTAAAACTGGAGCGTTCATCCTACCCCTCATCGAAAAAATTGATCCTATCGAGCCAGAATGCCAAGCCATTGTGCTTGTGCCCACCCGGGAGCTGGCGATTCAGGTTGTGAAAGAAGCTGAAATGTTGCTTGATGGGCTTTTCATTAATGTTGTACCCGTGTATGGGGGAACCAAATATGGCAAGCAGGTTAAAGCATTTAAAGAAGGGGCTCACTTGGTTGTTGGCACCCCCGGCCGAGTTTTAGACCATCTTTCCAGCGGAAATCTATCGCTTGATCTACTCACATCTCTCATTTTTGATGAGGCGGACCGGATGCTGTCGATGGGCTTCTACCAAGATATGCTTTCACTAAAGGGATATTTGCCCGAGCATGATGTGACAACGGCCATGTTCTCGGCCACCTTCCCCTCAACCGTACGCTCACTCGCTAGCCAGTTCCAGAAAGATGCTGCGTTTGTAAACCTGAGTACGGATCAAATTTCGGCCGATGAAGTGACCCACGTCGCTTATGTGGTTGAGTCAAACGAAAAAGATAAAACGCTGGTACGCCTGCTAGAAATTGAACAGCCTGAGGCCGCGATCATTTTCTGCAATACCCGCCAGCGAGTGAACTACGTCAACACCGTTCTGAGCCGCATGGGCTTTGACAGTGACTATTTAACCTCTGACTTGCCCCAACATGCGCGAGAAAAAGTGCTGGACCGCGTACGGGCTGGCAAGCTAAAAATTCTTGTGGCTACCGATGTGGCTGCACGCGGTATCGACATCCCTCATCTGACCCACTCGATTCAGTTTGAGTTGCCTGAGGACTTGGAAGTCTATATTCACCGAGCGGGTCGGACCGGCCGGGCTGGAGCCAAAGGGACCGCTTATTCGATTGTGGCTGGCTTTGATGAAGTGCAGATGCACAAACTGCGCCGTGACTACAAAGTTGAGTTCGAAAAACACGATGCCCCTTCTGAAGAAGATGTGGCGGCCGCCCTTTCTGGCAAAATGACTGCAAAATTGAGTGGGCTAAAAGAATCGCGGGATCGATTGGCGTTTGAACGCTCTGCTCGTTTTGTTCCGTTTGTTCAAGGCTTGGCTCAAGATGAAGAAGCAGCCAAACTGGTAGCTGTGCTGTTGGATGATTATCTAACTGGAGCGATCTCGGAAAATCAAGCACCTGCTAAAGAGTCATCTGAGAAGAAAGACGATGATGGCAAACGTGGAGACGACGGCGGCCGACGCAATGACAACAAGCGGGATAACAAAAAAGGGAATCGAAACCGGGGTAACAACCGGAATAAAGGGAAGCGTCGCGGTGGTGGGGACCGTCGCAATAATAAGAAGGACTAGCGACCCCATAACATAAGTTAGCCTGACAAATATCAATAGGCCTTTGAAAACAAGGCGATTTGA
>JAHDGV010000650.1 GCA_020631655.1 Chloroflexota bacterium
GCCGCGCGCACCGGCGCAACACTCCATCTTGATCTGCCAAAAATGGGTTTACCAATGCTTGAGCCTCATATTGAGCAAAGCATCTATCGTGTAGCCCAAGAGGCGCTTGAAAATTGTGTGCGCCATGCAAGTGCTAAAAATCTCTGGGTCAGTTTGATGGGTTCGGCCGAGCAGTTGAAATTACAAATTAATGATGATGGTCAGGGGTTTGACCAAACACAATCAACTGTATCTGGTCATTTTGGTGTAACAGGAATGGAAGAACGGGCCCTCGTCATTGGTGGCTCGTTGCAAGTCGAGAGTACGACAGGTGAAGGCACGACAGTCCAGCTTCTGGTGCCCTTAACAAATGGGGAGGCGTCCTAATCATGATTCGTGTGTTAATTGTGGATGACCAAACGGTGGTGCGGGCTGGTTTGGCTGCGATTGTGGGGAGTGATCCAGACATTGAAGTAGTGGGTCAAGGGAGTAACGGAGAAGAGGCCATTGGATTGGTCGAAACCCTCTCCCCAGATCTGGTTTTGATGGATTTGCAGATGCCGATGATGAACGGGGTTCAGGCGACTCGCAATCTGAAGCAGGCTCATCCAAAGCTACCTGTCTTGGTGTTAACCACGTATGCGGCCGACGAGTGGGTTTTGGATGCAGTAAGAGCTGGAGCGGCCGGCTATTTGCTCAAAGACACCCGGCCGGCCCAACTGCTGGCAGGTATCAAAGGGACTGTTGCTGGGGAGACTTTTCTTGATCCTGTGATTGCAGGTAAGGTTTTGCGACAGGCGAGCCACCTTCCAAATACCGCTACTCATTCAATAAAATTAGTTGAGCCCTTAACCCCGCGCGAGCTTGAGGTGCTGGCACTTGTTGTTAAGGGGATGAACAACCGGGAAATTGGTGAGCAACTACATTTGGCAACAGGGACGGTGCGAAATCATGTTAGCGAGATTATGGGTAAGCTAACAGTATCTGACCGTACACAGGCGGCCGTTAAGGCGGTGCAGATGGGCTTAGTTGATGGCTAGACGGGGGACCTTCCTTGATTGGACGTAAGATGTTTTTTCTCTCAGGCATCCATAAACCAATAGCACGTAATCGTGGCTATGTTTGACACAGACACCCAATTCAAGGAGTTTGATAACCCGCATGAGAGTTTTTAAGACCAAATGGCTGATGGCCGTGGTGCTGATTTTATTATTGGCCGCCTGTACATCACCCCCCGAACCTGAAGTGGCTCAGGTTGAATCCGAGCCAGAACCGGCCGCTGAAACCGCTATTGAGGTGGAATCAGACGATGAGATGGTTGAGGAGGCTTCATCTAGCGATGAAGTAGCTGAAGCACCCGAACCAGCTCGTGTTGTAGACACAAGTCGCTACGATGAATTTGAAATCATCACACTGCTTCCGCAGGATGCGATTCCGGCCATCGATAATCCTATCTTCCATTCGCCAGAAGAAGCGGATGACTATTACGAACCAGATGAACTGGTGATGGGCGTTGTGTTTAATGGAGACGCTCGGGCCTATTCGGTTCCCCATCTAAGTAGACACGAGATCGTCAATGACGAAGTGGGCGGCGTTAAAATCGCCGTCACTTGGTGACCTCTTTGCTTTACGGGCATCGTGTATGCTCGAGAAATCAATGGTCAAGAATATTCTTTTGGCGTTTCAGGCAAGCTGATTCGCAATGTATTGGTGATGTACGATCGACAAACAAACTCGTTTTGGAGCCAGCTCCTTGGTGAATCGATTGAAGGTGAACTGGTTGGGACCAAACTTGAATTTGTCCCGTCGTGGTTTACAACGTGGGAACAGTGGAAAGAAATGCACCCTGACTCGCTGGCATTGAATAAAGGGTATGCTGGTGCGCAGGACCCTTATGAGTTTGGGTATTACAACTCTCCTGATGCGGGGGTGATTGGTGAAACTCTAAACGATGATCGTTTGTATACAAAAGAGTTCATTGTGGGTGTTGAGCTAGATGATCAGGCTGTTGCCTATCCATTTAGTGTGCTGAACGGTGAGCCGGTTGTAAACGATACAGTGGGCGAGACGGCCGTTTTGGTTGTCTATGATGAAGCCAGCACATCGGCCGTGGTACACAACCGTACGGTGAATGGACAAACGCTGACCTTTAGCCAGACCGACGAGCCATTTAGACTGGTCGATGCTGAGACAGGGTCGATCTGGGATGGCATTAGCGGGACGGCACTAGAGGGTGAGCTGGCCGGTTCTCAGCTTGATCGTATCAAGAACACCACTTCATTCTGGTTTGGATGGAAGGATTTCTTCCCAGACACTTTGATCTACGGTATCTAGCAGATATTTTAAACCTCACAGGTTTTTAAAACCTACGAAGTTTTTAAACCCGAATCAATTTGGACAGGCTAGGTGGATTTTTTCTGCCTAGCCTTTTTTGTTGCCCGTTTTCCTCTGGAGATGGTCTCAAAATGTAAGGATTTTGAAGAAAAAACCCTTCGTCACAAAATGCCACTTTCTTGCCCTAAAACTGTCCCCTGAATCGATTCTATA
>JAHDGV010000651.1 GCA_020631655.1 Chloroflexota bacterium
AATTAATCTTCTGCAATCAAAATTCGTTCGGCCAGTTTGTATTTCAAAATAAAGCGGAACCCAAGGAACCAAACGGCCAGCACCCCTGCAACGACCCCCCAAGCCCACTGCGGGGTTCCAATAATCCCAAATCGATCCTGCACCGCGCCGATTTCTTGAACCAGTACATAGAGGATTATCAGGCCGACGGTCATCAGCGCCGGCCGCTTGTCCGGCGTTACCGGCCGCCATACCGCAAAAAACTGTAACGGCGGATAGAGAAACAGAATCATCAACATCGTGGCTAACGACAAAAAGTTAGACAGATTGGTCTGGCTGATAAAAGTGATCACAAGCTGATCAAACTCAGCATCAACCCCGTAAACTAGGCCGGTTGTTTCCTCAAAGCGCTGCACCATGTTTTCCGGCAACCCATCGGCAAGCTCATCAGTAATTTCAAAATCGTAGTAAACGTAGAACCCAACCGCCACCAGCATCGTAAACACCGCAAATGGCAAAACAAACGTCAAAATCGATTTTAATAGGGACTCGTCCCGATCTTTGGCCGGAGCAAACAGGGTCAGCAAAAAGGCCGGAATACCAACACTAAATGCGGTCAGCCCCAACTGCGATGGCTCAAACGGAAACGTGAGCCCAATCATCATCACGGCAATAATGACGAGGGCGTAACACATGCCCCGGGCCGCAAGCAGATAGGTCGCATCACGAATCCCATTGACCATCTTTTTACCCTGGGTTAAAGCTGGGATCAGGGCCGCATATGAATCATCGAGCAGAACCATATCGGCCACATTGCGGGTTGCGTTGCTCCCGCTTTGCATGGCGATGCCTAAGTTGGCTTTTTTAAGAGACAGAACATCATTCACCCCATCCCCAATCATGGCCACATAGTGATCATTTTCAACCAGAGTTGAGACGACTAGCTGTTTTTGCTCCGGGTTCATCCGGCCGAAAATGGCGGTTTCTTCAATCGTTTCAAACAATTCCTCAGGGCCCATGCCAACTAGTCTAGATCCAGAAATCGCTTTGGGATTTTCAAACCCAGCCTGTTTGGCCAAAGCGGCAACCGTGTCTGGATTGTCTCCCGACAAAATTTTGAGCTTGATGCCTAATTCAGCAAATTCGGCCAAGGTTTCAGCCGCGTGCGGCCGGAGTTCATTTTGTAAGCTGATTAGGCCCAACGGAGTCAAGGGAGGTAGCTTTGCCCCATCTTCATTACCGCCCAACCCAGAGACCGCATCGTTCCCAGCAAACAGCAACACCCTATATCCTTGCTTGACCAAGCCAGTAGCGGTCTCCTTCAACTCATCGATCAATTCTTCTTGAACCGGGTCAAGATAGTCCCACAAAGAGCCAACCGCCCCCATAGCAAACGTGCCGCTCATATCTGCATGGTCAAATGCCATGGCGCTCCAGCCGCGGGTGGATGAAAATGTGATTTCGCTTGCAGGTTGGAGCTCTACTCCTTTTGTCCCGTCAATAATCGCTTTGTTTGTCGAGTTGCTCAACGAAGCACTACGCGAATATCGGCCGATTAGCTCTGCCACGCGTGCTTGGGATTCTTGGCCGATTGGGATGATCTCATCCAACAGCATTCTGTTGGCCGTCAGTGTTCCCGTTTTGTCCATGCACAACACATCAACATGATGCAGTGACTCAACCGCGTTACTCTGCTGGACCAAAGCACCTTGTTGGGCGATTTTGGCGCTACCCAAAGCATATGTGACAGCCACCGTTAAGAATAGGCCGTACGGGACTAGGCCGGTAATTACGGCCGTGGCTTTAATATTTTCGAGGAGCGTAAACCCCTGCACCAATCCAGCGATATAAAAAATAGCCCCCATAATCAAGGCAATCACCATGATCAGCCGGACAATATAATTCACCTGTTTTTGGAGCGGCGTCTGCATCGGCTCAAACGTGCGGGCCGCCATCGTCAGCTGATTGGCAAAACAATCTTCGCCAACTTTATCAGCCCGATAATACCCATCCCCCGAAATACAAAAGCTACCGGATAAAATTTCATCACCAACCACTTTATGGATGTGATCTGCCTCTCCCGTGATTAATGATTCATCCATTTCCAACAGGTTAGAGTTCAACAGCTTCCCATCCACCACCGCCTGATCCCCTGCTCGTAGACGGATCACATCCCCTTCGACAAGTTCTGTGGTGGCGATTTCTTGTTCAGATTGATTGCGTAAAACCACGACCCGTGGCAGTGCAAAGATCGATATTTTATCTAACTGATGCTTGGCCCTTATCTCTTGAATCGTACCGATCAGCGCATTTACAAGCCCCACGCTAAAGGTAATCTGGGCATCTTGCCACTGCCCCAAAATAATTAGGATGATGCATACCGAAAAGAGGACGAGGCTAAAAAACGAAAACAGGTTGTGGTGAACGATCTCCCAGTAGGTTCGGCCGGACGCTTGTAGCTCCACGTTTTTCTTTCCGGCCGCCTGTTGCAGTTTAACTTGTTGATCGGTTAGTCCAACCAAAACACTCATATCTCT
>JAHDGV010000105.1 GCA_020631655.1 Chloroflexota bacterium
GCGGCCGAATTTCATGCCAATTATGAGTTAGGCTCACCCGACATCGTAGAAAAAGCCCTCAAGCTCGCCTACGCCAATCCCTACAGATTGAAATAAAAAAGGCCAGCCGGTTTTAACCAGCTGGCCTCTAAAAGTTTTTAGATTTCTAAAATCTATTCAACCGGCAAAATCCGAACGCGACGCTGGGTCCCTTCCCCAACAGATTCAGTTTCAACCGTGCTGTTATCCCGTAGTGCAATATGAACCAAACGACGCTCATATGGATTCATCGGCTCAAGTGTAACTGCACGATTGCGATCAATCACTTTTTGAGCCATACGTTCGGCCAAACGAGTCAACCCTTCACGTTTCGAGCTACGATGTCCGTCGATGTCGATTGTCACGTTTGCGCGGCGGTGAACCTTTTGGCTAATCATCAAACGAACCAAAAACTGCAAGTTGGCCATGATGTCGCCACGAGGTCCAAGCAACTTGCTGGCATCATCACCCACAAGGTTGAACTCGATCACCTGTTTACCCAGATCATCTTCTTCTGAGAATTTTGATTCAACCTCAACGTCTAAAGCCAGGCCATCGATGATGTTTAGCAAAATGTCTTCGGCCAAATCCATCTCATCCATCAACTCGGGGTCAGGTAGAGCTTCCAAGTCGTCAAATTCATCAAACTCGTCAGCAACCTCTTCTTCATCTGAGCCATTGTCATCGGCTTCGACATCGGCCGCTTCTGGCTCGCTAGCTTCAGCTTCTACAGCAGATTCTGAACTTTCTTCGGCCGAATCACCGGACAATACGGTTAGGCGAACTTTGGCTTCTCGGCCGCCCATCCCTAGAAATGAGTCTTGGCTTTCTTCAAGAACTTCAACACTCACAGCTGTGCGTGTTAATCCTAATTCTTCCAATCCTTTTTGAATCGCTACTTCAGACGACTCACCCGCGAACTCGTAAGATCTGTTATTTTCTGTCATAAGTGTGCTTTAAAGGCGGTACCTTGCACGGCTGACACATGCGAACTAAATATTTCCTAGCAATCTCGGCTTTGCCCATAGCAAAGCAATAAATATTTATTGTCTAATGCGGCCGTTTATTTTCTGCCTTTCTTCTTTTTCTTTTTTGATTTAGATTTTGATTGCGATTTCGAACCGTTCTTCTGATGATTGCCTGATCCATTCTCACTGGCTTTCAGTGCTTTGGTTTCCTGTGCTGGATCAGTGCTGTCACCTTCGTCATCGTTCTCGTACTTAGAAGCGAGCCGTTTGCTCTCTTCCCGTTTGATATCGGCCAAAGCCCGCTCTTCGGCTAAGTTTCGGCGCACAATGTACCCCTGTCCGATACCGATAATGTTTGAAATAATAAAATAGATTGCCAATCCGCTACCAAAGCTCATCGCAAAAAAGCCGAACATGAGCGGCATAGTATACAACATCGACTGTTGCATTTGCGCGGCCGGGTTGTCATCTTCTGCCCCTTTTTTAGGCGTCTTTGTGTCATCTTTGGCCGGCATCATCAGCTTTTGTTGCAAGAACATGGTGCCCGCAACCAAAATGGGTAAAACTAAAAATGGATCAGGTTGAGCCAAGTTCACCCACAAGAAAGTGTTGTCGATGGGCAATAAGCTTGCTAAGTCAAAAACTTCCCACAAGCGGAACTTCATGTCTAACAAAGCCAGTGGGGTCCCCTGCAACATAATGTTGATGACCCGATACAGGCCAAAGAAGATCGGCATTTGGATCAATAATGGCAAACAGCCCAACAGCGAGTCGGCCGGGTTATAGCCGATCTTGTTGAACTCCTCCATCATTTTCTGCTGATCGTTTTTGTATTTTTTCTGGATGGCTTGAACCTGCGGCTGCATCTGCTGCATTTTAATGCTAGAGCGCTGCTGTCGGAGGTTGATGGGCAACATCAAAATCCGCATCAAAACGGTGAACGTCACCAACGCCACAATAAAATTGCCGCCCAAAAACTGGTATAGCCCAACCATAATGTTGAGCATCAGATTAAGGAATTCTTGCCATATACCCATAATTGCTTTAACTCTCTAACCGCTATTCTGCGAGGTCGGCCAAGGTCCATTTCCATACGATGGACCCATTGGTTGTATCAACAATGTCAACACCCAATGGGATGTCGTTGTCGATGTCACCATAAACCAATGCAACACGATCACTATTTCCCAACACGGCCGGTGAGGTTTGGATATGCGCGGTTGTTTGCGTATCCCAAAGCTCTACACCGTCTGTTGAGAAGGCGGTTATGTGTCCAACTTGTGTCTCTACGTTGCCTGATGCAACTAAAATCGTATCACCTGATACAACGATATCTCCAACAATCGATTCATTTACAGATGCCTGCCAGATGTTTTCACCCGTTCCAGCATCTACTGCAAACACGTTTCCAGAAATATCACCGTAGACAAGTATACCGTTAATTTCGACAGGTGCGCCCCAAATCCAGTCATTGGCAGTGGCTTGCCATACGTCGCTACCATCAGCCGCGTTTAGCGCAATAATCTCATTGCCGAAGCTTCCGGCGTACACAAGATCACCATCAGCGCTGAGTACGGCCGATCCAGCCCCAGCGCCATTTAAGACATGGGTCCATTTTTCGGTCCCATCAGCCGCATTTAACGCATAAATGTTACGGTCGATCGATGTGACAAAAACGATGTCCCCTTGTTTCGCGGGCGCAGACCAAATCGCATTTTCTGTTGTAGCTTCCCAAATCAGATCTCCGGTTGAGCGACTAACAGCGATAATGCGGTTGTTGCTAGAGCCGGTAAAGATTACGTCGCCATCTAGATGCAAACCGGCCACGATTCGGCCGTCTGTAACGTCTTCCTTCAACCAACGCACTTCAGGGGGATTAGACCCACTGTCGTCTAGTGCGTACATGCTCACAATCAGTCCACCACCGCTCAAAAGACTGCCGGTACGGCCGAAGTCGGCTAGATATACCGTTTCTTCTTCTGGTACAACGAGAGGTGGTGCATAAAACTCAACCCGTCCTTCCCCAGCAAATCGCCATGCTTCATCTTGATTATCAACGTCTAAAGAAACAACGTCGGTAGAAAATGTGACATACACGTGGGAGTCGGTGGCTGATATCGAAGGCCAGCTGCCAGCTTGGCGGGCACCGCCACAGGCAGAAAGCAAAATCACCATCCCGAACAACATGATGGTGAAAAAAGGCCTGTTTAAATTGCTATTCTTTAAAAAAGAAAAATTTTTCAAAATCTGGAATCTCCAAATTTGTTGCTTTTGCTCCATCGTCAAAGCCTACCCGTGATCGTGATCTGGCAAAGGGACAGGATCGTACCCACCTTCTGTAAATGGATGGCATCGTCCAATTCGTTTAATCCCCATCCAGCCACCTTTCAAAACGCCATAGGTTTCAACAGCTTCCAGCGCATAGGCTGAGCATGTTGGTTGAAACCGGCAACTTGGTGGAAACATCGGTGATATAAATCGGCGGTAAAATCGAATGATGGCTAAAACAATGGTCTTCATGCAAACGTCTAGCTTATTAATTCGGCTTTTTTCAAAAGCTTATTAATGGCACTTTCAACTTCATGAAAGTTTGATCTAGTTGTTCTGCTACGAACAATCAACAAACAGTCCCAGCCGGGTTCAATGTTTGGCAACTGCAACCGAATTGCTTCGCGGATTAACCGACGTCCACGATTCCGTTGAACAGCGTTACCAACCTTTTTCGATGCGGGGAATGCAAACCTTGAGACTTGAAGCTGATTTGGACAGCGGATCAAGATTACAAGCGGATGCACTAACTTCTGATTACTTTTACGCAATCGGCTGAAATCAGATGCATTTCTTAACCGATTCTCATCAGGAAGCATTGTTGCCGCCGATTGCCACCTTCAATTTTAAACGATGATAGACAGACGAATGTAGGCGAGACGATGCGCAAAAGGGCAATTAAAAATCGCCCTAGACTTTGCGCATGTCTTTGGTTTTGTTTTTACCTTGAGAGTCGCGAACGGCACGATATGCAACTGCACGTGAACCATTCCAGTTCACTTTTTTAACGTGGTTGTTCATTGAAACGCTTAAAGATTTACGTCCTTTTTTACGACGATTTTTTAAAACGTTGCGACCTTTGCTGGTAGACATCCGTTTACGGAAGCCGTGCACACGCAGACGTCTGCGAATTTTCGGTTGATATGTCCTTTTGGTCATTGTCCAATTCTCCAAAAAAAAAGAGCCCAATGCTCTTTTCTGATAAATCTAAAGTTAAAAGGCGGGCTTTTGGACCCGATTTTTGCGAACAGGAAGTATAAAACATTCTCCTAACTGTCGCAATGGACCCTTACTAATTATTAAAAACAAAAGCTTGATTAAAAAGAGGCAAAATCACCCCGCTTTAATCGTCTTTCTTCTCAATTTTTGCCCCAAGTGCCCGAAGTTTGTTAAGCACATTTTCATAGCCCCGTTCAATCTGATAAATATTGTGAATGGTGCTGGTTCCCTTGGCACACAATGCGGCCAAAACCATCGCCATACCGGCCCGAATATCGGGGCTAGGAACACCGCCAGGGTTTGCATAAAGTTGCGATTTGCCCTGAATAATTACCCGATGCGGATCACACAAGGTTACTCGTGCTCCCATAAACACCAAACTATCGGTAAAAAAGAAGCGGCTTTCATACATCCAATCGTGCAATAAAACTGAACCTTCTGATTGCGTTGAAATTAAAACGGCAACAGACATCAGGTCGGCCGGGAAGCCGGGCCATGGGTGCGGCTTAATTTCCAATATGCGGCCGGACAGCGTACTGGCGATTTCCATCTTTTGGTCAGGTGGTACAACAATCGCATCCCCATCAACGTCCCAATCAACCCCCAGCTTGTTAAACACCTGCTTCGCCATAACCATTTGATTCGGGCTTGCTTTTTCAATCCGCACAGAGCCACCGGTGACGGCCGCCGCACCGATAAAGCTACCAACTTCCATGAAGTCAGCACCAATCCTAAATTCTGTACCGCTCAGTTTTTCGACGCCGGTAATTTTTAGTCGGCTACTCCCAATCCCATCGATTTTGGCACCCATTTGGACAAGCATATTACACAAGTCTTGAACATGCGGCTCGCTAGCCGCGTTGTCGATGGTCGTTTCACCCTTGGCCATCACGGCCGCCATCAGCGTATTTTCAGTCGCCGTCACACTCGCCTGAGCTTGGAGCAAATAACCGGCGCCTAATAGCGGGTCAGCATTGATATGAAATTTTGAATTACTGATAAATTCTGTATTTGCCCCCAATGCATTTAACCCCTGCATGTGGGTATCAAGCGGCCGACCGCCGATTCGGTCCCCACCGGGCAATGGCAGGGTGATGGCACCCATGCGAGCCAACATCGGCCCAGAGAGCACAATAGAGGCTCGAATACGAGCCGCTAGCTTCATATCTAGTTCCGTTTTACGAATCTCGGCCGCATGAATGCGCCAACTGTTTGGACCCAGAGGCTCAAACTGGACCCCTAAGTCCTGCATAATCTCGATCATATCTCGCACATCCACAATATCTGGAATGTTGTGCAAAATCATAGGCTGATCCGTCAGGATGCAGGCGGGTAAAACTTTTAGGGCGGCGTTTTTATTGCCGCTAGCAGTGATGGTTCCATTCAGCCGGATACCACCTTCAATTTCAAATCTACTCATTTTAATTCACCTTTGGTTTTGGAGCGGGCTGATTATATGAAGATGATCTTGGCGGGAAAAGATTTTTAAGGATGATTTTTTAACCGGCCACCCCTTGCCACTCAAATGACCCCAGCAATTACCCAAAAGCGGTCAATTTTAATTGTGATTTTAAAAAGGGCTCTCAACTTTTAGCCATTAGTCTACAGCCGCTGTATTCCCACGATTAGGTGTTATGGCTAGTGCGGCTCGGGTTTCTATAAAACGGCTGAACTCGTCCCACTCCCCAACAGTCAGCAAACTCTCTGGAAAAAATGGTCCATTTTCAGCTGATTGAAGTTGCTCTGACAGACCTTGCGCAGTCATCTGCCCTTTTTGCATCTGATACTCCACCATTAGCCTAAATGTAGATCGTACCGGAATATCCATGAACTGACGTATGTTACCCGTTCCCTCACCTACAACTCTATTTTGGTTAAAGGCAATTTGGACATCTTCAATCTCGAGCCATACCCGCTGATAATCGGCCGGAGTTAACGGCGGGATCCCCCCAACTTGTGTCAAAGCAAAGTTATTGATCGCCACGGCCGCTGGACCAGATTCTCTACCAGAATATTCAAGTAGCGAGATCAGATATCGCTCAAAAAATATTTGTCCGTACGCTTCAGCCAAAAGCTGAACATCTTCATCATCAACCGGCCGGCCGATGATAGCTGGCGTCGGAAACCGGACAGAAAGCTCATCAGCCTGCATCGCAGATGCATCGTCAAGCATTTGTCGCGTAATATTTGGCGTAAAATCAATTTCTATTTGGGGTGTTTGCTCCGTTTTGCAAGCGTCAAAAAAGCCTTCTAGACACAATGTGTCCAGCCGGTTTTCAAACCACGTCACAATTTCAACAGCCAGTTCTATATCTGCGGCAACGGCAAAATAGGCAAACCGACTGGAAAATCTTTCCAGCTCAATCTCTTCGCCAGAGTCAGGCATAGCCCAACTTGCGGGATCAGGTGGGGATAAAAGCCATCGATCTTCACCCAAACGGAATATTTCTTCCTGAGTCAGGGTAAGCTGTCGTCCCCAACTATCAGTGTAAGTGACCTCATGACTCAAGGTCGCCTCAGTCAGTTCGGGGGAAAACACCACGTCAGGGTCAGGATCAAGCTCTCCCGTTTTCTGTAAGCCGGGCAAAATTGCCGCCCGTGCGGTTAATTTTTGGTCTTGGGCCAAAAGTTGCTGAACATTGACCCAATTTGTATCGCGGCCGGATAGCTGATTGGTTAATAGCTCAATATCTTGATTCGATTCGCTAGCAACGATGATCGACCAGCTTTCAAGCACTTTATCTCTCAGCTCTTCCTCGACCGAATTAACGCGCCAAAATGCCACCCATGCAAAAATACCGGCCGCCAAAACGAGGGCAATCAGCATCCACGCTCGAAATGATCTAGGTTGGTTCGTATTGTTATTGTTGGATGGCTCATCAGTAGCAGTTTCTTCAACTACATCCCACCCGGTCTCTTCATCGTGCCAATTAAATGATCCCATATTGCTTGATTATTTGTTCATTCTAATTACGAATCTGCTTACAAAGACCTCTTTAGTACCAAGCTTAAAGGTTTAATTTCAAAACACTGCAAAGCACTTAAACTCAATGGCTTTTGACCACAATTCTTGAGTAAAGCTATACTTCTGCCAAACCGAAATAGAGGACTCTAAGATTTGAACTTATCTGATTTTGACTACCATCTACCCGAAGAGTTGATTGCACAAACTGCTTTGAAAGAGCGATCGGCCAGCCGATTAATGACGCTTCATCGTGAATCTGGGGCAATTGGGCACCGCAAATTCGCAGAGATTGTCGATTATTTCCGGCCGGGAGACGTTTTGGTCGCAAACAACAGTCGAGTGATCGCCGCTCGCCTTTTCGGCCGTAAATCAAGCGGTGGCAAGGCAGAATTTTTGTTGTTAAAAGCAACCGAGCGGGGAACATGGATCGCTATGGGTGGTGGCAAACGTCTGCGCGAGGGAACAGAAGTCACTTTAGACAAAAAGGATGGCACCCCCGGAGAAATTACTGTCACCGTGGAAGCGGTGCTAGACGGCCCTGGCCGGGAAATCAGCTTCTCCGAGCCCAACACACAGCTTTGGCTGGATGATTACGGCCATATCCCCCTCCCCCCGTACATCAACCAAACACTTGATGACACGGAGCGCTACCAAACAATTTATTCTCGATCCGAAGGATCGGCCGCCGCACCAACGGCCGGATTGCATTTCACCCCTGAGCTATTGCTCACACTGCGGGACAAAGGGGTAATATTTGAAACAGTCACCCTACACATCGGGTTAGACACATTTAAGCCGGTCACGGCCGACGCGATTAGCGATCACACTATCCACAGCGAATGGGCCAGTATTGCCCCAGACACAGCAAAACGGATTAACGATGCGAAGCTTGCGGGCGGCCGAATTATTGCGGTTGGCACCACAAGTTGCCGCACGCTCGAAACGGCTGCATTACGCTCGGCCGGTATCGATGGAAGCCTGCAAACCATTAGCCAGCGGGATAAAAACGGCGAAACAACAGAGATGTGCCCGTGGAAACCGGTCATCGCGTTTGAAGGCTCCACTGATCTTTTTATTTATCCTGGTTATCAATTTAGAGCCGTAGACGCCATGCTTACCAACTTCCATTTGCCCAAGTCTTCCCTCATCATGATGATTTCAGCCTTGGCCGGACACAAAAACGTCATGCATGCTTATGATGTGGCAGTAGCAGAAAAATATCGTTTCTTTTCACTGGGTGATGCGATGCTAATCCATCAATCAGAATTTTAGAAACTCACAGACAAGGGTGTCTGTATTACAGCTATTAAACTGGCTCGAACCCAAAACAAAAAAGGCCGCTTGGATTTAGTTCCAAGCGGCCTTTTATTTTTCAGATTAAATGCTGTCTACATGTTCGCGGTTAATGCTTCCAAGAACTCGTAGTTGTCGTTTGTCTCACGTACGCGTTGGATCATCGCTTCAGTAGCAGATGCCAAGTCGTAACCCGGTGTATCGATCAAGTGACCCAACATACGGCGCATGGTGTAAACGCGCGCTAATTCGTCACCAGAGAGCAATAGCTCTTCACGACGTGTGCTTGAACGCTCGATATCAAATGCTGGGAAGATACGGCGTTCTTGCATCCGACGGCTGAGCATCAATTCCATGTTACCGGTACCTTTGAACTCTTCGTAGATTACGTCGTCCATACGGCTTCCGGTATCTACTAGGGTTGTTCCGATAATGGTCAAGCTACCACCTTCTTCAAGGTTACGAGCAGCACCAAAGAATCGTTTTGGCGGATACAATGCTGTGGGATCTAGACCACCGGACAATGTACGGCCACTTGGCGACAATGTTAGATTGTATGCCCGGGCCAAACGTGTAATCGAGTCAAGCAAGATCACAACGTCACGGCCGGATTCAACCATCCGTTTTGCACGTTCGAGAGCCATTTCAGCCACACGGCAGTGATTTTTTACTGGCTCATCAAAGGTTGAGCTAATTACCTCACCCTCTACCGAACGATCCATGTCGGTTACCTCTTCCGGCCGCTCACCGATCAGTGCGATCATAAGGTGAACTTCTGGGAAGTTGGCCGAAATACCGTTAGCAACATCTTTTAAAACAGTTGTTTTACCCGCTTTAGGAGGAGAAACAATCAATCCACGTTGCCCACGGCCGATTGGCGAAATAAGGTCAATCAGACGGGTAGACAAGATATTAGGAGTTGTCTCAAGCTTTAGCTTTTGCTCTGGAAAGATCGGGGTCAATTCTTCAAAACGCGGGCGCCCTTTTGCATGTTCTGGATCAAACCCATTTACAGATTCAACCCGGATAAGGCTATGATATTTTTCGTTGTCTTTTGGTCCGCGAACTTGACCAATCACCATGTCGCCATGGCGCAATCCTAAACGGCGGATTTGAGAGTGAGAAACATAAATATCACGATCACTTGGTGAATAATTTGCTCCCGCTCGCAAAAAGCCCATAGGCTGTTTATCTTCGGTTATGGTCTCAAGAACCCCACCCCGAAAATCATGTCCTTTGGCGCGTGCTTCCGTACGCATAATTTCCATGACCAAAGGGCCTTTTTTCATTGTGCTGAAACCGCTTACGCCGATTTCCTTAGCTAGCATTCGTAATTCGCTAAGTGTTTTTTGCTCTAAAATATTGTAATCCATGTCTATCTCCAGACAATTGAGGGTGTGAAATCAGTTCAACACAGGGACAAATATGTTTGTCCAATCCTCTGAGTTATATACAAATTGTTTTTGAATAGTTAAGTTTTTTTAATTAAATCAAATTGGAAAGTTTTAACTAAAGTAGGAACGCACAGTCCATAAAGGCTTTAAAACTAAGTAAAACATTTACCTTTTCAACTCTCGCAAAGGCGCCAAATCGGTAATCATTGGCTATATAAAAGATAAGATGCAGTTATCTGCTATCCGTCAATTTATTTTAAAAATAATATTCGTATCAGGAACAATTAGATTTAATAAGCTCTGGTAGATTTTTCCCAGTTGTTACCCAAACATAACTGTATAGGGCTGGCCGTCAATCGGTTGCGTTACTTATATGGTTGCAAAACGGTTTAAGCTGGGGATGGTTTGTAAAACCACGATCATAGTATAACGTGATACAAGCACCAGGTCAATCGAAATACCAATTTTATTTAGTCTAATCTTTTAATGAAGTCTTCGGCTTTTTGCACCAGTCTGGTGTTCCCAATAAAAAACGGAGTCCGATCATGTAAATCAGCCGGGGTTAAATCTAGAATAGATTGTTGCCCATTTGATGCATATCCTCCAGCGTGATGTGCTAAGTACGCCAAAGGAGCTGCTTCATAAAGCAATCGGATTTTACCGTTTGGCTTATTTTTCTCTCCCGGATACATAAATACGCCGCCTTTTAACAGGTTACGATGAAAATCTGCCACCAAAGAGCCGATATATCTCTCTGACAGTCCTTGAGGGGCATCTTTTTCTTCTTGTTGATTTCCTTGTAACCAGCTTGTGTACGCCTGCACACCTTCAGACCAACGTTGGTAATACCCGTGGTTGGCGCTGTAATAGGTAGGATCAGGAAAGCGTAAATCAGGATGAGAAAGTAAAAATTCACCGATGTGTGGATCTAACGTAAAGCCGTGCACGCCTTGACCTGTGCTGTAAACCAACATGGTGCTAGCGCCGTACAATACGTATCCGGCCGCCAATAACTTCCGCCCCGGTTGCAAACAGTCCTCGACTCGGCCGCGATTGGCCCAGTCAACACAGCGGTAAATCCCAAAGATTGTTCCGATAGATACATTAACATCGATATTTGACGATCCATCTAACGGATCATAAACCAACACATAACGACCTTTTTGGAATTCACTTGGGATCTCCAAAATGTCTTCATGTTCTTCAGAAGCCATCGCACAAACCCGGCCGGTATGGTCACACAAACGGAATATTGTCCGGTCAGCATACACATCTAACTGTTGCTGCTCTTCCCCTTGTACATTTACCTCACCAGCAGAACCCAATATGTCTGCTAGTCCAGCTCGCGTTGTTTTGTTTGCGATCAGCTTTGCGGCCATAGCAATGTCATACAATAGATTGGTGAAGTCACCACGAGCATAGTCGGGCTGATTTTCAAGAATATATCGCTCAATCGTGACGATCTTTCTTTTAAATTTCATATTATTTGACATGAACTAACCTCTGAATGGATGGTTTATATATTTTTGAATAATTAAAAAGTTAACTGGGGGGATAGTGTGCTTTTGGGGAAACTGTTATCACAACTCTAGCTTATTATACCGGTTCAAGATACAACTTAGAAATCTATTGTGAAAATTGATTAGATAGTTACCAAATTAAAGAATATAACTAAAAAATAGCCGGGTACGATTCCCCATAAAATGGTGTCAAGCCTGTCCATTATTCCACCATGCCCGGGAATAATACCACCGTAATCTTTCACTCCTGCCTGGCGTTTTAGCATCGACATACACAAATCTCCAAGCGGAACACCGATTGAAAGTATGAGTGCAATCAACAAAACTGTGGCTGTATCAAACTGAGGATAGACGACCCATCCAAACAGAGGGGTAATCACACAGCTCGATACAATGCCTAAAACATACCCTTCTAGACTTTTGCCAGGGCTTGTATTGGGAGCGATTTTTGTCCGGCCGAGCAGACTGCCAAACACATATGCACCAACGTCGGCCGACCAAATGGCAAACATAAGGAGCAGAAAGACGTCGCCCTCAACGTCTAAAGCCCGCACTCTGAATAAGTATCTTCCCATCCATCCGATGATGATGACGCCCAAAACCATCTTCATAAAGTGATTGGTTGGGAACGTGGCTTGTCTGAACTCGTATCCCCATAAGGAGAGCAAGAGCATGCCGAACAGGCTGAGATAGATGTAAAAATCGTTGTCGGGTCCCCAGCCAAAAATTTCGGCGACAAAAATCAAGCTGACAGCTCCCATCAATCCGGCCGTGTGCAGGGTGTGCCGGTCTCCAAACGCCATACGGGCATATTCAAAGCTACCCAAGGCCAACAGCAAAAAAAGAATGATTGTGAACAACCATCCGCCAAAAAAGATTAAAAAGTAGCAGAGCGGAACTCCGATGATTACTACAAAAAAACGTTGCCAGAACATAGTGAAATAAGGCGACCTCTTTTTAAAATAAAACAGCCGTCTCCAAAATCAAATTGGGACGACTGTTCAGAAAAATCTTATTGATCAATAAAAGCGTGCATATGGTTACGTAGAAAGCGCGCCAAAACGTCTATCTCGGCCGGTGTATGAGATCAGGGCTTCGTACAGCTCTGCTCGGCCAAAATCGGGCCAGTAGACCGGTGTCAGATAGTATTCTGAATAGGCCGCCTGCCAAATCAAAAAATTACTGATTCGGTATTCACCACTGGTCCGGATTAACAGATCTGGATCGGGAACGCCGGCCGTGAACAAATACTTGCCAAACGTCTCTTCGTCTAGTTCTTCGGGAGACAACCCATCTGCCAAAATTTGCCGTGTAGCATGCACGATTTCGGCTCGGCCGCCGTAATTAAATGCAACATTGAGCAAAAGCCGATTGTTGTCTTTGGTTAAATCAATTGCACGCTGTACTTTTTCTTGCAGTGCAGGTGCCACCCCATTTAGATCCCCAATATGCTGTACACAAACACCTTGCTCATGTAGATCGTAGATTTCTTGATCAAGTACGCGGGCGAAAATACGCATCAACCCACGAACTTCAGATTCGGGACGAGTCCAGTTCTCTGTCGAAAATGCGTAGATCGTCAAAATCTCGATATTAAATTCGATGCATGCATCAATAATTTCTCGAAGGTTTTCAACCCCAGCACGGTGGCCGGCCTGCCGTGGAAGCATGCGCTTCTTCGCCCAGCGGCCGTTTCCATCCATAATTACAGCGACATGTCTAGGAATTTTAAGCCCTTCTAAATCGAGATTTTCTTTGTTTAAAACCATGTTGATTGACTCTTGATTTAAAAATGATTGAGAAATAAATTTAGTACAAACCCAGAAAAGCACCTAACACTCAGGTGCTTTTCTTTTCGGTTAAATTTGTGACGCAACAGTCAAGAGCGATCTACAGTTGTAACAGCTCTGACTCTTTTTTCTTGCCTATTTCTTCTGCGTTGCCAACAAATTTGTCTGTTAGCTTTTGCAGACTTTCATGAGCCCCTTTCTCTTCATCTTCGGAAATCATTTTTTCAGATTTCATGTCTCTGAAATCATTTTGGACATCACGCCGCACGTTGCGGATTGAAATGCGAGATTCTTCAACCCGTTTACCCACCTGCTTGGCGAGTTCTTTACGCCGCTCTTCTGTAAGAGGTGGAATGTTCAGGCGGATAATTTTTCCATCGCTGTTTGGTGTCAAGCCCAAATCAGACTTCATGATGGCTCGCTCGATGGCTGAAACTGAAGATTCATCGTAGGGCTTGATCAATAATTGTTGTGGTTCTGGAACAGAGACCCCGGCTAGCTGGTTAAGTTTTAGGTTAGACCCATACATTTCAACTACCAAGCGGTCCAAAAGTGCTGGAGAGGCTCGGCCGGTCCGAAAAGAGTCTAGGTCAGCTTGTAAGGCGTTAATCGCTCCATCCATGCGGCTCTCTGCATCTTGCAACAGATCATCTATCATGTTTTTTCTCTCTTGTGTTTGAAACCGTGTTACCCAGCTTTCAGAGTACCAAAGTTTCTTTATTTATCAAGGATGATAGTACCATAGGCTTTAAGATTTTCAATACCACCCAAGAAGAATTTGCTTATCAGCAAAATCGACTAATTACAATGTCACATTCTCTACGAAAAATCAGCGTGTAAAAGTTTCAGATTCTCGAGAAAATGGAAAGAATTAATGTAACTGTACAGGTGCTTTGGTTTGCGCCCCCCTTCTATGAGGGGGGAAACCAACCGCACCTGTATAGATACAAATTAATTTGTTATCAGCGTTCCGATGTTTTCGCCTTGAACAAACTTGTTGATCGAGTCTTCTTCCCACAAATCGAGAACCACAATCGGCATTTCATTGTCCATGCACAGAGAGATTGCTGTTGAGTCCATCACTTTCAAACGAGAGTTTAGTGCGTCGATGTAGCTGAGCTGATCGTATTTAACCGCATCTGGGTTTTTCATCGGGTCAGAGTCATACACACCGTTGACCTTGGTGCCTTTGATTAGAACCTCTGCATTGATCTCGTTCGAGCGTAAGGCCCCGGCCGAGTCTGTGGTGAAATATGGGTTCCCCGTACCTGCTCCAAAAATAACCACCCGCCCTTTTTCCATATGGCGGATGGCGCGTAAGCGGATGTATGGCTCGGCGATTGCCCGCATCTCGATTGCGGTTTGAACCCGTGTTGGCGTTCCGGCCTGCTCTAACGCGTCGCGTAAGGCCAAGCTGTTCATTACAGTTGCAATCATCCCCATATGATCGGCCGTTGTCCGATCCATTCCCATCTCCATGCCGATTGTTCCGCGCCACAAGTTACCAGCACCAATTACGACTGCAACTTGGGTCCCTAAAGCATGAACAGATTTAACAACTTTGGCTACATAGGCTGCTCGATTTGGATCAATACCAAATCCCTTATCGGTCGCCATTGCTTCACCACTAAGTTTAAGAAGAATTCTTTTGTATTTAAGATCAGCCATTTTTCATCTATCTCCTTTTTGGGAATATCAAACGTTTATTTTAATTTGGGTTAAAAACCATTGATGCGTGATTTGGCTTCGATTGAAATATCACACATTATTTTTTAAAAAGCACAGGTGCGTATTTGCCCAATAATTACGGCAGGCAAAAAAAAGGGCGTAGATTTGATCTACGCCCCGTGTGCTTAATCTTGTGATTCGCCAATCGCGAATCGTGAGAATCGGCCGACTCGGATATTTTCACCCGTCGTGCTGATTGTGTCTGTTATCAGATCTTTAATCTTTTTGCTATCGTCTTTAATGAAAGCCTGTTCGAGCAAACATACTTCTTCGTAGTATTTTGCCAAGCGGCCTGAAACGATTTTTTCAACGATGTGTTCTGGCTTGCCTTCGCCTAGTGCCTGATTGCGCAAAACGTCCATTTCGCGATCAAGTTCAGCTTGGTCTACATCGTCAGTGTTAACATATTTTGGTGCCATCGCCGCAATTTGTAGTGCGATGTCGTGAGCCAGCTCTTGGAACTTATCGTTTTTAGCTACAAAGTCTGTTTCACAATTTAGTTCTAGCATAACGCCAATTCGGCCGCCGGGATGTGAATACATTTTGATCATCCCTTCGTTTGCATCACGGCCTGACCGTTTTGCGGCGCGTGCTGCACCTTTCTCACGCAACAAGTCTACAGCTTTTTCGAAGTTGCCTTCAGCTGCTTCAAGTGCTTTTTTTGTCTCAAGGATACCGGCGCTAGTTGCTTCACGTAGCTCTTTTACCATTTGGGCAGTTATCTTTGCCATTGTTTATATTCTCCTAAATCGTACCAATTAAGGTTCCCAAACTTGGGAATTTACATGAGATGAGCCTTTTTGCACCAAGAGCAAATTCTCATCAATCGTTTTTTCATAGAAAAGGCGAACCGTTTCGGGTTCGCCTCAAATCAAATTGTTAATTAATAACAGTGTCTTTCAGACGAAATTA
>JAHDGV010000106.1 GCA_020631655.1 Chloroflexota bacterium
CCGGCCCGCGATAAATTCCTCTTTTGATATGCGGGTTGTTACTTCAACTCTTTCCCCAGTAGTCTGCTCTTTCATTTAATTCTCCCAAAATTATCTGCGATCAGTTTTTGATGCTGACATGATCAAGAATAAAGGTATCCGTTGCCTGCGCAGAAATCTCTCTCTGCTTTTAAAATTTTCTCGGATTGGAGTCGCTTCTCGCAGTGCATTAACTTCAAATCCAGTTCGCTGCAAGGCACTAAAATATTGCTCGATTGTGCGATGATATTTCACCACTTTTCCGCCAAGCCAGCTATTTTCTCGTCGGCCGCCCCTGAAATAATCATCTACCAGCCAATCCTGTCTTTGTCCTTTCCCTTGCCATCGTTTTTCGCTCGACGTGATGACCGGATGCTCCACGGAGAAAATTAATGTCCCTCCCGTTGTCATGCTGTCGCTGATGCGATTAAACAACGCCTCAACGTCGTCGATATAGTGCAATACGAGTCGTGCAAATACCATATCAAACTCAGATACGGGGTAACTCCAATCTTCAAGTGTGGCGTGTTCAATCTGCGCGGCCGATGTTGCTAGGTTTATCTTGGCTTTGGCGATCATGTTGGCAGAGCCATCAACCCCAAAGTAGCTTTTGCACCCCATGGCCAGCAGCATTTGGCCAAACATCCCGTCGCCGCACCCTAAATCAAGTATGCTTTTTCCTCGAACATCCCCCATAAGGTCATGAATAACCGGCCCTTCCATTGTGTCGTTTGGGGTTTCCGGCCTGTTGAGCCGATGGTTCATGTAGACGTCAAAAATGTCGGGATTGTCGTAAAAATCAGGTCCGCTCAAAAACTCGCTCATACATCCTCTTGCTCTTCTCTGTTTTAAACCGCATCACACAATCAGAAAACCCTATAGACAAATACGCGTTGTTAATCAGATGGTTTCAGAATGCCTTGTTGAAGAATCCAACGTGTATTCTATCTCGGTTGGCTAGACTTGCAGGTATACCGTTCAATTTGATGAGGAATTTGATGTCACGACTCAAACTATTTTTAGCACCACTTCTTTTTATGGGATTAATGGTTGCTTGCAACAACTCGGCCGATCCCGGATCTGTAGGCGAACCCGAACAGGCAGAAATAATTGTTGAATCAGAATCGAATGAAAACAGCTCGATAAAACTTGCATCCGTTTACACCATTATCCCCGAAGAATCGGTTGCCCGATTTGAGTTGGACGAAGAAATTTTGAGTGCAAACACTGGATGGGGAGCGTGGTCACACATCACCGTAAAAGGAGACACCGATCAGGTGTTTGGTGACATTGTTTTTGATGCTGGTGACCTCGCCAATGCTCGGTTCGATAGCATTCGGATCAATGCGGATACGTTTTATACCGTTGAGTTTTGGCGCAAGCGAGCCATTCAAAATGACATCCTTGAAACTGGAACCTATCCGTTTATTACGTTTGATCCCACCGAATTGCGAAACATGCCGGCTGATGTGGAGGTTGGAGAAGAGGTGACTTTTCAAATTGATGGAGACCTAACGATTCGAGAAATTTCGCTTCCCCAGACTTTTGAAGTAACTGCCATGCTTAACTCGGCCGATGAGATTGTTGGGTCCGCCAGCACAGTTGTGACACGAGAGAGCTACGAGCTAGAAATACCCCGTATCCCACCTCACGTTCAAAATATCGAAGACGAAGTTGAGCTTTACATCGACTTTGTAGCCCGTTCCGAGAACAGCAATTAATTTTAGCGACTATCCGTTTAGGGCAACCTGCTGAGCCTTTAGACACAGCTCGGCCGCTTTGAACGCATGTTTTTGCGTCATCGCATTTTCGGTTCGATTCAGACAATCGAGGATAAGATCGCCAAAAAAAGGGTAGCCAACTTTGCCTGCTAATGACAGGTGCTGTTCCCCATCTTGATTGACTAAGTACAACTGATCTCCCGCTGAATCGCGCCCAACATCGATATATTTTCGAAGTTCGATATAGCCGTCCGTCCCTAAAATAATCGTCCGGCCGTCCCCCCAAGTGCCTAACCCGTCGGGGGTAAACCAATCGACACGGAAGTAGTTGGCGCACCCGTTATCAGCAACCAGATTTGCTTCTCCGAAATCTTCAAGTTCAGGCGTTTCTGCATGATACATATTGGCAACTCGAGCATGCGTAACCGTCGCATCATTTGCACCGCTGTAGTACAAAAACTGCTCAATTTGGTGGCTTCCAATGTCGCACAAAATGCCACCATATTGCTCGTGATCAAAAAACCAGCTGGGACGATTGGGTGCATTTAATCGATGGGGACCAAGCCCCAATACTTGAATAACTCGGCCGATAGCGCCCCCATGCACAAGATTGCCCGCATGGATGGCGCACTCAACATGGAGCCGTTCGCTGTAGTAGACCATATACTTTCTGCCCGTTTTGCTAACCACTGATTTTGCGTCTTCAAGCTGATCCAGCGTTGTAAATGGGGTTTTGTCGGTGAAGTAATCTTTGCCCGCTTCCATCACACGACATCCCAACGGCCCCCGTTGGTTGGGAATTGCGGCCGCGGCCACCATCTGGATCGATGGGTCATCTAGAATTTGTTCGGCCGTATTTGCTACCTCCACATCTGGAAAGCTTTTCTTAAATTGAGCCACTTTTAAAGGGTCTGGATCATAAACAGATGTCAGTTCTGCACCAGCTTCCAAAAGCCCGTTGCACATCCCGTAAATGTGGCCATGATCCAAATGCATCGCGGCAAAGCGGAATTCTCTCTTTTCCACAACAGGGCGTGGTTTTCCTTCAGGCGCGTAATTCATTCCATCTTGCTTATTCATTTTTTGATGCCCCTTTTAGCTCGTCCAGCAAAGTTTTATATTCCGCTCGATTGATTGGTAGCGAAACTTCCTTTTGACGATGGCTGCTCAGAATCATAGCGTTGGCTAATTCAAGGGATAAGATTCCAGCTTGTCCGTTCGCCCTTAGTGGTGCTTGCTTATTAATAGCCGTAAACAGATTTTTATAGACAGCAACGTGATCTCCTTCACCTTCTTGCAACTTAATCTCATGGGGATGCGCTTGTATCTCGGGGAATCCTTCTGGGCTATGCAGGATCGTTTCTCGAATATCTTCATCATACAAATGACATTCGATTGAACCTTGAGCGATATTTAATGTTCCTTTGGTGCCGATAATTTCAAGCCGGTAGGGTCTGGCGCCCTCGGCCGTGCTGATGTGAATTGATCCCATCGCTCCATTGTCCCAAGCCATCATCCCCTGGATCGTATCTTCCACCTCTATTTTTTGCAGAATGGTGCGGGTCCATGCATACACTTTTTGAGGCTGACCTAAAAGATGGCAAATTAAATCGAGATCGTGTGGCGCTTGGTTCATCAGCACGCCACCTCCTTCTCCTTTCCATGTTGCCCGCCAGCCTCCGTTGGCGTAGTAGGTTGCTGTTCGCGGCCAAGACAGTGCCATGTCAACGTGTTGAATCTGTCCGATAACTTCGTCTTGGATTAATTTTTTGGCCGCTTCAACTTCCGGCCGGAAACGCTGTTGAAAATTGATAGCCAGCAAGCGATCCGCACGTTCTGCGGCTTGATTCATCAAATCAGCTTCAGCCACTTCAATCGCCATCGGCTTTTCAACCAAAACGTGGCAACCTGCTTCAAAACAATCAACCGTTTGATCCGCATGGAACGGATGTGGGGTCAAAATGACGACAAGATCCGGCTTTGTCTCAGCAATCATTTTTTTATGATCTGTGTAGATGGCACAGTCAAATCCTTCACCGCGCTCTTTAATCGTTTCTAGATTAATGTCAGAGAGGGCAACCACATCGATGAAGTCTTGTTCCAAAGCAGGGCGATGCATATTAAACACCGAGGCGCCTGCACCGATCACGGCCGTTTTTAAAGTGTGTTTCATAGAAAACTCTGTTTAACGTTGAGAGAAAAAGTCTCCCAGCATTTCGCCAATCATGAGCGGCTCATCTTCTTGTAAAAAGTGACCGCAGTTGGGCAACGCAGTTACTTCTGCATGAGGTAGATCTTTTTTAACCTTAGCCATTGTTTTGCCAACATGCGGCAGAATCCGGTCATTCTCTCCGTAGATAATGCGTACGGGAATCGTTAAGTTCGGGAGTTTTTCTTCTATCTCTTTGAACCCTTTTGGGCTTAATCCGCTGGCTGTTTTGAGCAATGCATTTCGATCATCTTTGCTGACATACGGCTCGTAGTAGCGCTTAGCAACTTCGGCCGTGATGTTTTGTTTATTCTCAACCCCAAACCGCATCGCCCACGTTAAACCGGCCGGGCTAGAGAGCCACCAGCGCAGGCCGGGGGCGATGCTAGCAAAAACAAACAGCTTAACCATCCAAGATACTTCAGGGTAAACAAGCGTATTGAGCAAGGCCAAATGGCTAATTTTCTCAGGATGGCGTAAGGCCCAAAAAATACCAATCGGGCCGCCAAGATCATGAACTGCAAGGCCGATTTTTTCAATGTTTAGGGTGTCGAGCAGGCCATTGATTATCCTTTCGTAGTAAAAAAAGCTGTAGGAGTCAGCAATATTTTTGCTCGATTTCCCAAAAGCAGGCAGGTCCAAGGCGATGACACGATTTGTTTTAGCCATCGGCGGCATCACGTTGCGCCATAAATAGGATGATGTTGGCCAGCCGTGTAAAAGAAGGACCGGCTCTCCTTCTCCAGCTTCTAGATAATGCAGAGTAAGCCCGTCTAAATCAATCGTTTTGCTTTCGATATTTGTTGAGTCTGTCATGCTGTTCCTTAATCCTCTAGCTGCTGTTCGCGATAAACAATAAACAGCCCGCTCCCAATAATTAGAACAACGCCAGCAATCATTTGCAGAGTGGGGATTTCATTCCAAAACAGATAGCCCAGAAGCAAGGCATAAACCATTGAAAAGTATTCAAATGGAGCCAAACTCGCAACAGGCGCATCACGATAGGCGCTTGAGAGCAAAACCATTCCGCCCCCCCAGCCAATTGCCAGTAGAGCGATGAGGCCGATATCTAGCAATGGAGGCATGGTCCAAGCCTTAGTCAAAAATTCAATACTGGGATGCACGCTTTCAAAGCTCAAACTTGCGAACAGGGGGCTTAAAATTAAAGCGAACAACAAATAGACCAGATTGGTCCACACGGCCGTCACTTGAGCTGTATCTTCCATCTTTCGGGTCAAGATGATCGAAATCGCATACGAAAATGCGGCCGCAATCGCCAAAAGGGTAGCGGGCTCAAATGTACTCCCTCTCGGATTGATGATAATTAAAACCCCTAAAAAACCAACTAAAACGGCCGTCCATCTACGCCAGCCGACTTCCTCACCCAACATTGGCACAGACAGCATCGTGATAAAAAGCGGGCCAGCAAAAAAGATGCCGATCATTAAACTGTATGGAAGAGCCGCAAGCGCAAGAAAGAAGAATAGATAGGCCGAAAACATCGCAAAGCCACGCCAAAATTGAGTTGGCTGAGTTGCATTCTTCACATGCTCAAAGGTCAATTTACTTCGAAGCAAAATGAGAATGACAATCGGCAATGCGAAGGCGCTTCTTATCGTCACGATTTCGAGCACGGCATAGTCACTACTCATCAATTTAACAATTGCATCTGCAATCGAAAAAATAAAAAAGGCGGTTAGTAATAAGACAATGCTTTTTGTAGTTTGGGATTGGCTATTTCGAATTTTGCCTACCCACGAACGGGAGGAAAAGGGGTTTCGGTTAAGCATGAGGTTTAACGTTAGGCAACTTGGGAATCTATTCTGCTTTCGCGCAGGGCTTTATTGCTGACAGCATAAATGGCGGTAACCAAATACAAGAATCCACCCAAATAATAGATGGTTCGGATTGGGAGGAAATCGGATAACCATGCAAAAAATAGGCCAGAGAAGATGAAGACCGCGTTGCGCAACATATCTCTGGTCGCATAAACCCGGCCGAGCTGATTTTCATCCACTGTGCTTTGTAGCAGGGCATCTTGAGCCACATCTCGTACTGCGAATGGGGGGCCAAAAATAAACGCTACTATCGTTGCCACAATGATGTTTGGGCTGGCCGCGAAGCCAAAGGTCAAAAAGCCGACAAGCACGGCCGTGCCCACGATTATCCGGCCGGGAATTTTACTGAGCGCATCTCCCATCCACATCGCCATTACAGAGCCAACAATCATGCCGGTGAAGTATCCTGTTACAGAATAGCCCCATTCAATTGTGTCTCCACCCAGTGCATCAAACACAAACACCAGCATAAGCGCACCGGTCCAAATGCCGTGCGGCACATGTTCAATTGTTTCCATTATGGTCAGCGGCCGGGCGATGGCGTGAGCCTTGAGATAGTTCCAGCCAGCAACAAATGCCTGCCATACCGTTTCATCTGCTTCATCCTCACCCTTGTCCGTTCGTCGATCAACGCGGATAAGCAACCCGGTGGCGATGGCGATCGCAAAGAGCACCATGATCCCAACTGCAATTTGATTGAGCGTGGCTAGCTGTAACAGCCATCCCCCCAGTGCAAAGGCGGCCGCCATAATCACTTGGCGGGCGGCAAAGATGGCGCTATTCGCTTGGACCAGTGTTTCTTGTGTGACAATGGATGGAATAAGTGACAGCGCCGCTGGCCGATGGAACACATCTGCGGCTGATAGACCGGCTAAAATAATATAACTGGCGATCACAGAAAACGAGCCATTTTGCTGGAGCAAAACAAAGCTTCCCGCTACCAAAAGTAGTCGCAATACATCCATGCTAATAAGCACATTTTTGCGTCTAAAACGGTCAACCAGCACTCCCGCAATCGGCCCCAGTAAAAAAGCAGGAAGCATACGCGCCACCATTGTCCCGGCCGTTTGCAGGGTTGAACCGGTCTGCTCAAACACGCTGACTAGGATCGTAATCGTGTACAGTTCCAAGCCTAGTGTAGTGAGCACATTGACCAGCCACAGAATGAAAAACTGCCGATTTTGCAGTAAAAGTCTCATTCTGCGGGATTGTATCTTTGTTTATGAAGAAGGCGAGGAAAAAACATATTGTTAATGGGGAACAAATGATCTAAAATAGCTACTGTGTTTACATGTCAATCGGTTTAACTTTCGATTGGCTTGGTTCATACTTATTACTGTTTTGGGGAGCAAGGATTAAAGAGATGCAATTAGGTGCTTTTTCAGTGAGCTTGGCAGTGAAGGATATTCAGGCTTCAAAAGATTTTTATGCCAAACTTGGGTTTGATGTGATTGGGGGAGATCAAGAGCAGGGCTGGTTGATCTTACGTAATCAGGGGCATACGATCGGTCTGTTTCAGGGGATGTTCGAAAACAACATCATGACGTTTAACCCCGGCTGGGATCAAGAAAATCAGCCATTAGATTCGTTTACAGATGTTCGTGATTTGCAGAAGGAGCTAAAGTCGGCCGGAGTAGGGCTGATGACCGAAGCAGATGAAACAACCAGCGGCCCCGCAAGCTTTATGCTGATGGACCCCGACGGAAATACGATTTTAATTGACCAGCACGTTTAACGGTCGGAAATAAGATGGCTATACATATTGATATCAGTTAATTCACCGCGCAAATTCAAACGTTGGCGCAACGTCCCCTCGAACTGATAGCCGTTCTTTTTTAGCACAAGCTCAGATCCAATATTTCCGGGAATCACCCACGCTTCCATCCTGTTTAGCCCAAACCCCGTGTGACCAAAATCGGTTACGGCGCGCACAGCCTCACTCATCAACCCTTGATTCCAATAGCTTGGGTCAAGCTCGTATCCGATTTGCCCAAAACTCGGCTTTTTATGCATCGCATTGATGCGGATTGCTCCGATAATTTTACTGCTTCCTTTTTCTGCAATTAGCCAGCCACATCCATTTCCTTTAGCGAAAAGCTTGGTCATCCAACCTACAAAACCTTCGCTTCTTTTCAGCGTGGGAGAGTCTGGGATATTAGAAAATTTTGACACCTCTGGAAGAGAAAGTATTTCGTGAAATCTAGGGGCATCGCTAATTGACGGTTCACGAAGGGTAAGTCTCTCTGTTGTTAGCTCCGGAAATTCTTTATCCATATTTGCTCCAAGTTTTTTGCCGATCTGTTTTTGGGATGATACTAGAAAAACCGGAAAACAAAAAAGGTGGACGCCGCGTCTGCGACATCCACCTTTTGGTGTTCAAAAAAAGCTGAGTTTTAGTCTAGCTCATTTACTGAATTGATGATTTTATTCACCAACCCATACTCTTGCGCTTCGGTCGATGACATCCAGTAATTACGTAGGGTGTCTTTACGAACCTGATCAATTGTTTGACCAGTTTGATCAGCAAAAGTTTGGTTCAAGCGCTCACGCATTTTCATGATCTCTTCTGCCTCAATAGCGATGTCAGAGGCTTGCCCCCGAACACCACCCATCGGCTGATGGATCATGTAGCGTGTGTTTGGCAATGAGTAGCGGTTTTCTTTTTCAGTTGCCGCATAGATCAAAGCGCCTGCGCTAGCTACCCAACCTGTCCCGATAATTTTGACGGTTGGTTTAACAAAACGGATCATGTCGAAAATCGTGTCTCCAGATTCAACATGGCCACCTTGTGAGTTGATAAATAGCTTAATAGGGTCATCATTCTCGGCCGCCAACATCATGAGGCTTTGTGTAACCTCTTTGGCAACCTTTTGGTTGATTTCACCAAAAAGCAAAATCGTACGGGTTTCGAGCATGCGCTGCATTAACCCTTTTGGTGCGGCTTCTTTTTCAGCACCTTCTTCTGTATTATCGTCATCGCTGAATTTTATCAATTCGAGCCTCCTGATATTAAAAACGGCCTCTCGAGCAATGTTGCCACTGCCCAAGCGTTCGCGATTGGTTGTAATAATAATCTGTTTGAATCCTATGCAGAAACAAACGAGCTAAGATAATTTACCATAATGTTGTCTATGATATAAGCGATTCTATCGAATTTTTATAGCAAATATCACTTTTTCTTCTTGGATTTGGCTGTGCCAATCACAAGTTTGGGCATAATCAATCCTAATCATTCTATTTTACGAAGGAAGAGTACAAAAGGTTCAAAATTATGAGTGAGAAAATAACAATAGGCGGTGGCTGTTTCTGGTGTGTTGAAGCGGTCTATCTTGAAATGATGGGAATTAACAGTGTGGTGTCGGGGTATATGGGTGGGCAAATCGATAATCCAACCTATGAACAAATATGCACCGGCCGCACCGGACATGCAGAAGTAATCGAGCTCGATTTTGATCCAGACGTCGTTAGTTTGGAACAAATTTTAAGCGTGTTTTTTACCGTTCATGACCCCACAACGTTAAATCGGCAGGGGAACGATGTGGGGACCCAATATCGTTCAGCCATCTTCTACCATTCTGAAGAACAAAAAGCTGTTGCTGAAAAAGTGATGCAGGAGGTTGCGGCTGAAGGACTTTACCCAAATCCGCTTGTCACCGAGCTGACTCCGGCTGTCACTTTCTATCCGGCCGAGCAGTATCACCAAGACTACTACTCACGTAACCAATATCAACCTTATTGCATGGTTGTCATCTCACCTAAACTCAGCAAATTTAGATCGAAGTTTGCCCATCTACAGAAAAAGTAAATCAAAATACTTGTTTCTACGTATTGAGTTTTGGGACTGCAGTTTTGATAATGGAAGTTGTGAGTTGTTTTGTAAGACTTACGATGAATAGAAAATAGGAGATTTAAGTTATGGGCTTAATTTGGACATTACTTTCGGGGCTTGTTATTGGTGCTTTGGCAAAATTTGTTATGCCGGGTGACGATCCCGGTGGAATTATTATTACCATTTTGCTAGGTGTTGCTGGTTCTTGGATCGGTAGCTTAGTATCTGGTTTCATCGGTTTTGGTGATGGGCTTGTTATGAGCATCGTTTTAGGTGTAGCAGGTGCAGTTGCTCTGTTAGCCGGATACCGCCAGATCGCGGCCAATAGGAGCTAAATCCAATTGACGAATAATTTGGGAGCCTATTTAATAAAGTAGTATAAAACGAGATTTATACATCCGGCCGGAGAATCCCCGCGCTGGCTTTGGTGAAACGGGAAAACCCGACCAATGGGTATAAGTCTTAGTTTTTGGAGATATGCGGCGCGGCTGATCTTGTATCAAAGACGGCCGCATTTTTTTTGCCTATTTTTGCAGAGCTTGTCTAATTTCGGCCGAAAGCCCCTTCGCCCCGTCGATCAAAAATTGAATATCACTGCCAAGGGTTAAGATTTGAAACCCTCGATTGGCAAGACCGGCTAAATGAGCCACACCGCTCGTATCAAAGCCTAGCGGAATCTCGGCCGCCAAGCATTTCTCCACGATCGTTTCAACCGCCGTAACAAAATCAGGATGATCAAACTGGCCAAAAACGCCCAGCGCAGCACTCAGGTCAGCCGGGCCAATGTAGGCGGCATCAAACCCCTTAATCCCTAAAATTTGATCTAGATTGTTTACTGCTTCAACGCTTTCAATCTGTAACATGAGCGATGTAATTTCGTTGGCTTGGCTGACATACTCGTCGAAATTTTGAAAGTAGTCAGACGCACGCCACGGCCCGACACCGCGTTTGCCAAGGGGGGGATATTTAGCCGCATTGACTGCGTTTTGAGCGTCGGCCGCACTATTGATTTGCGGCACCATCACCCCATCTGCACCTAGATCCAGCGCCATTTTGATCAAGCTTTCACTGTTTTCGCGGACGCGATAAACAACGGCCGATTGTCCACCCTTGGCGCCGCGTAATATGTTAGCCAGCTCAGACTCGCCCAGTGGCGCATGCTCACCGTCTACCAGCAAAAAGTCGTAACCGGTGTTGGCAAGCGCCTCAACCACGGCCGGATCGTTTAGCGATATCCACTGGCCGATTAGAACTTCCTTATTTTGGAGACGCTGATTTAGATTGTGATTCACCCGCTTATTCTCCAATCCAAGCGACTGCACGGCAAGGGACCCCATCTCCACCCATAATTTTTAGCGGCAGAGCTGAAAACATCACATCTTCTTGGGGCAAATCTTTCAGATTGGCTAATCCTTCAACAATAACCACTTCCGACTTTAAAAATGCATGATGTACTTCTGTCAGCTCTTGCATATCGGTTAATTTGGCAACCGACTGATGCTCGATGCCAACGAGCCAAATACCACGGTCTGCCAACCACTGGGCACATTCGACATGGATGCGCGGAAACGACGTTTGAAAGAAAAGCTTACCGTGATGCTGGCTCCAATCTGTGCGGATGAGCACCCGACTTTTGTGGCCAATTTTATCTGCCCACGGTTCCAAATCTTTAACTGTTATGAAGCTGTCCGGCTCCTTATGGCTCAGATCACACACAATTGCTGGTCCTACACATTTCTCCAGCGGCATTGTGTCAAGGGGTTTCCCATCTAATAAAAAGTGAAGCGGAGCATCCATGTGGGTCCCGCTGTGGCTGTGTAGGTTTAGCGTGCTCATCGTAATTCCATTTTTTATAAAACTGCGATCTGGCTCGATTTGTGCATTTTCTTCTTCCCCGCTGATCGGTAACGTTAAATCGTAAATCCTCATTTTTCTCAACCTTTAGTCTTTATGATTTTGCTGGATTAGGTGGCAAAAACCACCAAACATGGAGCAGGCTCAATGTCCCTACAATGATAAAGGGAACGAGTGAAACGATCCAGATCGTATTTAGTCCGTAGCCTAAGCGGACGATGTAAATGTATATAAAAAGCCATGGTAGCAAGACAAAGCGGAGCATGTTCCAGCCTAATGGCAGATACGGCCGCTTGAGTCCCCTAAACACATTGGCGGCCGCAAAAAAGATGGCGTTGGGAGCCAGTCCCCAGCCACGAATGCGGACATACTGCACCCCAATTTCAATAATTTCTGGATCAGACGTAAACAGGCGCATTAGCGGCCGGGCAAAAATCATGCTTAACGCCATAGTAATCAACATCAGGCCGATGCCGTAAATCAAACCAATCCTCAGGGTTTCATACATTCGGTCGATGTTGCCGGCCCCGTTGTTTTGAGCGATCAGCGCTAAAATGGCGGTATTGACACCCAAAACGGGCAACAGCGCCACCTGCTCAATGCGAGATGCTGAACCCAACGCCGCAATGGCATTTTGCCCAAATGGACTGACGTAATAGTTGAGGATAAAGAAACCAATTGATACGCCTAAAATATCGATGGTGTTAGGCAACCCTTGGGCCGAAATTTGGCTAAAGCTGGGCAGATGTGGCACCCAATCTCGCGCGATGCTCTGACGTGTCAGAAGTTGACTCTTAATTACCTCGTAACCCGTGTATATACAGCCCAGCGCCTGAACAATTACGGTGGCCCAAGCAATTCCGGCGATCCCAAGGGCTGGTAGGCCTAATCCGCCAAAAATAAACCATGGGTTTAAAGCGAGGTTGAGCACAAAGCCACCAATTAAAAAATTACGGCCGGGTAGTGAATTCCCCTGCGCATTTAAAATGCCGATCAAGACCTGAACAATCAGGAAGAAAAATGAGCCATAAAAAAGCGGATTGATATAGTCTAGCCCCAGCTGTTTATAAGATGGCTCGGTTGCTCCTAGCACTTCTAACAAAAATGGGGCGGTTCGAATAACCAAAAAGGTTGTGATCAGACTGACAAAGGTGGCTAGAATCAAGGCCTGAATGCCCTGTTTTTGAGCAACTTCAGTTTCTCCCTCTCCTAAAGAATTTCCGATTAGGGCGGTAACGCCTAACGAAAATCCAAATCCCAAGGCTAAAACAATGAATGTGATCGGGAATGCTAGCGATAAGGCGGCCAATGCCTGATCGGAAATGAGGCCACCGTAAATCGTATCCACCACGTTAAACATTGTGTTGAAAAAGGCACCGATCGATACCGGAATACCGATTTTGCGAATCATAAGCGGTATCGGTGCTGTCAGGAGTGGATTTTGGGGAGCGGATGCGTTGGCCATAAGGTGCGAGTTTAGCTGAGTGGCGGTAAATAAAAAAACGTGGTGCGTAATTCGTAGGCTTTGGTAACAATTGCCTACGGATCACGCACCACGATAATGTGTGAAATTGTATTTGGGAATTTTCTTTAGTACTTAATCAACAAAAACACGGTCAATAGCGTTTGAAAGCTGAGCCAAATTGCGTACCAAATAAACTTCATCGCAAATTGGAGCGTACTGGTCCATATCGCTATCACCTGATCCCCAAAGCTGTTTGTTTTCTGGGGTAAACCAGACCAGCTTTTTAGCTCGCCGTTCTAGTTCTTTGACCAAATCGGTGCGGGGATCGCTGTAGTTGTTCCGGCCGTCGCCGATGATAATGACGGTTGACCGGCCGGTAACCGAATCGAGGTGATTGGTAAAAAAGGTGTCTAGGCTGAAGCCCAAATTGGTGCGGAATAGATAGCCGGGGATCGCCTGCTGAATTTTGTTGAACAGCTTGCCCACCTCACTGATGTGGGCCCGATTTACCACATCGGTTACCTCTCCCAAATTGTCGTAAAAGGCAAAACAGCGCAATTTTGACACTTGATCTTCCATCGTCATAACAAAATAGAGCAAGAACTGGAGCATCGTTTCCATTGAGCGGGAAACGTCGAAAATGAGCACAATTTGAGGTTTGAGCTTTTTGTGTTTGTGCTTAATCTCCATCGGGGTGCCACCGTATTTCATGCTGGCACGAATCGTTTTGCGTGAGTCAAAGTCCCCTTTTTGTTTTTTCTTGCGCCGTAACGCCGCCCGCGTTTTTAGCTGATTAACGATGCGCTGAATCTCACGGCGTAGCTGAGCCATCTCATCGTTTGACAGAGCCCCAAACGATTTGTTCATGAGGTCGGGTCCCTGAATTCCCTCCGGCCGTTCAGCCCGCTGTTGCGCAATCCTAAACTGAACCTGTTGTGCGATATTTTCAGCCAGTTCATCACGGTTAACTTCCACAACACCCATAACACGCATGATCGACTCTTCTGTCATGCCGAGCTCGCGCAAGCGTTGGGCCAATTGCTGAAGTTTTTCTTCTAACTGACCAAATCCCATCTGTTGCATCATGCGTCTCGTGACCCAAAATGCGGCGCTGGGGTTCTGCGCCCAACGAATGCCAGACTGGTCCATCATCTGCTGTAGCTCTTCTTCTGATGGCCCTTCGCCACTGGTTAACCAATCAAGCAGTTGATCGAGCTGACCATCAAACGACTGCAGAGCTTGCTCAAGCATATCTTGCTCGCCAGCGGTTAAATCTTCAAACGCGTTGAGCAATGGAGCATCTGAACTTGAGAAGTAGAGGGGGAAAAGCTCGTCAAACACCTCGAAGGATGGTTTGTCTTTGATCAGGGTTGTGCGCAAAGATTGGCGGAACAATTCTTTATCGTCGGTCCCCATGAAGCCGATAGCTTCAAAAGCATCAAGCCCTTCGGCCGTTGAAACTGGGACTCCGGCCGCTCGCAGGCCACGCACAAATTCTAGAATTCTGTCTTGCATGAGTTGGGTTTAAAATCGTTAATCGATAAGGATTTTATCGACTGCGGCCGAAAGCTGGCGTAGGTTGCGCACAGGGTAGATGGCGTCACAGTGGGGTTCATAGACGTGCATATCGCTATCATCTTGAATTTGATAGGGATCTTCTGTATTGAACCAAATTAGTTTTTTTGCTCGGCGACTTAGTTCTTGTAACAAATCGCCTCTAGGATCATTATAGCTGTTACACCCATCACCGACGACAATAATCGTGGAGCGGTTACTCACGGCCGAGAGGTGCTTATCGTGGAACGTTTGCAAGCACGCCCCAAGGTCAGTTTGATAGGGGCCACCGTCTACCGCACGACGAACTGGCTGGTAAATCTCATCATCATTTTTTGGATCAATTTTTGTCATGATGTGGGTGACTTCGCTCAGCGTGCGATAGAACGCAAACGTACGAACTTTTGATACCTGATCCTGTAATTCATAAATGAGACGGAGCGCAAAATCAACCGTGTCACGGAGTGATCCAGAGACATCTAGCAATAAAACAAGGGATGGTTTTTGCCGGTTCCGTTTGTACTTTAGTTCAAAGGGGGCGCCACCGGTCCGTTGGCTAGCCCGTATCGTCCCTTTTGCATCGAACTTGCCACGGTCACCCCGTTTGCGGCGCAGGGCGGCCCGTGTTTTTAGCTGGTTGACCATCCGGCCGAGTTCTTGCCTTAATTCAATTTTTTCAGGGGCAGAAAGAGAGTTGAACGCTTTACCCATCAGGTCAGTATCATGCAAATCGTCGGGCCGTTCTGCGCGATCTTGCGCAATTTGGCGGCCGACTTGGCGGGCCATATTTTCAACCAGCATTTCTTGGTTGGCTTCCATCACCCCCAAAATTTTCATGATCGCTTCTTCGCTCATCCCCATTTCGAGCAGTTTTTCAACCAGCTGGGCCATCTTTTCTTGAAGCTTATCAAAACCCATCTCGCGCAACATTTCACGGGTCACGTAAACCGCATCACGGTGATCACGGGCATATCGTTTGCCTGCATTTTCAGCCATGCGCTCAAGCTCTTCTTTGGTTGGCCCTTCGCCACTAGTAAGCCAATCTAGCAGATCATCAAGCTGACCGCTCATCGCCTGGAGCGCACCGCGGAGCATCTCTTGATCGTCCATATCTAGATCATCGTAAACATTTTGCAGGGGAGGATCGTCGGCCGAAAAGTAGAGCGGAAACAGTTCGTCGAAGACACGATAGCTGGCAACCTCTTTGATCATTGTTGCGCGCAGGGTTTCACGGAACGTGTCCCGGTTTTTAATCCCCAAAATCTGAACAGCCTGCATCGCCTCGCGGCTCTCAGCTAGAGAAACGCGAACACCGGCCGCACGTAAGCCTCTCACAAATTCTATTACTCGA
>JAHDGV010000652.1 GCA_020631655.1 Chloroflexota bacterium
CAACGATTGGGGCGACTGTTTATTTAAATTGGAAGGAGCGGATGGCCGGCCGGGAGAAATAAGCAATCCATCTTTAAATCAGAACCTCCTCAACCGGCCGGCGAGCACTCGGCAACGTCTCATTAATCGGATGCCCCATACGAAAAGCAAACGTCGGCCGCCACTGTGGTTCACCCGTTAGCGAATCCATCACGCCCGGAACAGTTGATGCACGACCAAGCTGTCGATCACGATCAACAACTTCAGGCATTTGATTGATCGGTTGCATGGCTAAATTTTGACTTGTTGCCCATAAATGAACCCGCTGCCACATGCGGCCGGCCTGCATCGCCATTGCCCTATCATACAAATCGGGCACAGCGATAAACCCAACTACGGCCGTGCTTTCCATGTGATCCTTTGTGTTGCTTAGCCATCCCGCATCAAATTGCTCTTGGCTTGTAGCAGGAAGCATTTTTACCAACGTTCGCAGAGCGGGTGAAGAGCCAGAGGTATCAATGTATGGTCCATCTTTATCGTTCTGCATTTCTTGCCAATTTTGGTCAACCCACGCAAAACTATCATGGGCCATCGTATGATCTGAAATAATTGTTTCTGTACTGGTTACCGTAACTTGTGCAAAGGTCTGATAATCACTACTCCCTTTTTGATACAAAAATATCTTGATTTCAGGTTCGTCTTTTGCCAGTGCTAGCAACTCAGCCAGCGCATTGTCGGAGATGGTTCGATTCGCGTCATAATTAAAACGATTGGTATGCCGTTTTGGAATGGCATCGTACAAAGGGCTTTGCACTTTAGCAGCCGGGGACAGCGTAAAACTAGCAACCTTGGTCATTTGTGGGTTAGCGGCCGGTGGGCTTAAGATGCCATTGGCCAGTGTTAATTCAACTTTGTGGCCGTCTGCCGCGGCCGTCAACATCATATTCTCGATCGCACAGCCCAATCCAATATGCATCTCGCGTAAATAAGGGTCCATCGAGCCTAGATGGCGGCTCGTATCGGCAAAAAGGTCGATTCTGTTTCCTGCAACTTCAAAAAGCCAAGGTTGTGTGTTATGTGGATTTGAGGCAAGGATACCGGCCTGAATCATTCGAATTGGCCCTTTTTCAGACGAGGATTGCCAATCTGACCAAGCATCAAATGCTGGGCCGGTTCCGCTGGAAAACACCCCCTGATTTACGGCGCGATAAACGCCACCACCAGCAACTAAAACGCTAAATGCGCCAACACCTTGTAAAAATTGTCTTCTGTTCATTGTCATTTACCTCCTGAGTAAATCTGTTTTAAAAGTTGATATTTGAATCGGTTAATAGGCAGGGCAAACCAGTCCGGCTTAAAATGAATCAATTGATTCGAGCCAAATGAGTAGACTTGCCCTAAAAAATTTGGATTTTAGGATGCGTGAAGAGACCTAGATTAGACGTGATCCGGCAAGAGAGAAACGTTGTTCTCTGTTATTTTGATTTTATCGGTTGATTATTGTGAGCTGAGATACGGACGATATAGGGTAATCGTCAATTGAACGCCTGACTCAATAGCTTTATCGATCTCAACATTTTCAAGTTCTTGATAAGCGAGCCACGAATCAGCAATAAGCCATGCAATCGTAAAAATCTGGCGTACTTCGTTATCATCCTCAGGCAGTTGCAGAGCACCGGCCGCGGCGAGTTTTCTAGCAAAAGCAACCTGTTGTTCTAAGCGCTGATCCCGAATGGCAAAGTACCGTTCTTTCAGATTTGAGTCTCGGCTTAGCAAAAGCGGCACTTCTCGGTAGAAAAAACGATATTTCCAAATCAATTGAAAGCTGTGACGGATCGAAGCTTCTAATCCTTCTAGACCAAATGATTGGGATACATCGATTTCATAAATCGGATCCCAAGCTTCAACCATCTGCTCTAGAATTGCGGCAATAATTTCTTCTTTACTACCAAAATGGTAGTAGAGATTACCCGGGCTAATCTGCATTGCCTTTGCGATATGATTGGTTGTGACTTCAGATGCCCCTTTTTCGTTAAAGAGGTCGAGTGCGGTTTTTAATATCTCGTCTTTTCGTTTAGACGCCATCCACCCTCCTTTAGAGTAATTGCTCTAATATTAGAGTTTTTACTCTAAACTGTCAAGGGCTAATTTCAAAGCACTCTTTTAAATTACAGTTTTAAGAAGTTTCTTGATCACAGCCAGTGTTTGTTAAACTCATTCGATCTTTAATCAGGAGCTCTCCTATCTCAACAGGATTTCTATGACACCATCAACTCTTATTTATGTTGGAACCTACACCCACAAACTTCCTCATCTTGTGAGTGCCAATGGGAAAGGCGTTTATGTGTACAAACTTGATCATAAAAACGGAGAACTCAGCTACCACAGTGAGGTTGGCGGGCTAGAAAACCCATCATTTGTGACGGTAAGTCCAAATGGTAATACCCTTCTCGTTGCCAGCGAAATCGATATCTCTGAACCCAACGGCCTGAGTGCATATGCCATCGACCCGGCCGATGGCTCGTTAAG
>JAHDGV010000107.1:0-1678 GCA_020631655.1 Chloroflexota bacterium
TCGTGTAATGCTGTTCTTTTTTCTGCCATTGTCTCTCTGCAAAGTCGTGGTGCGTCGAGCGTGATACGTACTACGTATTACGTCAAAATCGCGATTAAGCACCACAATTATAAAAATAGAAGGCTCTGATATATCAGTCGTATATCTATTAGTTTACCACAGGCCAGCGGCCGATTTCAACCACCAGTGTTTTGTAAAACAACAGTACTAGATTGAAACCAAGACAAAACGCTTTAGGCTTCGTCGTATGGAAAAAGCTACCGTGTAAAAGAAATTTGACGAAGCACCAGCATAGCCTAAAAGTTAACATATCATCAAAACCGATGGGTCTTGAGTAAGCATCTGACTCGTTCTGCGATCAGTAATTGTACTAACGGTTTTCTGTTAGTTTTGATGGTACAGTTCAAGTCCCCCACACTTGATAAATTTTTATGTTAAAGACAACACCAATCGCGAAAAGCTCTAGCCTTGTTGACAAGGTAACTCATTTGGCGTCGCTGGTCGGCAATACACCGGTCCGCACATTGAGAGTTAATGATCAAAAATCGATCTATTTAAAGGAAGAAGGCCAAAATCCGGCCGGAAGCATTAAAGATCGGCCGGCACTAAATATGATGTTGCGGGCGATCGAAGCTGGCCTTGTAACCCCAGACACCGTTGTGGCTGAATCCACATCTGGGAATACCGGTATCGGGATGGCGTGGGTGTGTAGCGAATTGGGTCTTGAATATCACAACTACAGCCCGATGACGCTGAGCGAACGGAAACAGTCGATTCTGCGCGGCTATGGTGCCAAACTGTTCTTTTCTGATGGCGGGACTGACGAAGCGACGAAGTTGCTCAAATCACGCATCGATGCAAACCCTGGCATGTATTTTTGGGCGAGCCAATTTACCAACGAAAACAATTGGAAGGCTCATCTAGAAAATACGGCCCCTGAACTGATGCGCCAAGTGCCGGATGCAGATGAAGTGTGGGTTGCATTTGGCTCGGGTGGCACCTCGACAGGCTTTGCACACGCCCTGCACAACACCGGCATTGATTTACGCGTCGTGCAAAACACGCTGGAGCGGGCAAAACGGGTTGAAGGGATGCGGAATCTGGCTTGGATTTCAAAGCCACCGATTGCTGATCTGGACGCCATCGGCCCAGAAAATATGTATGACACCGATCCTGAGCCGCTGATCGAGCTGGCTCGCTGGGTGTACGAAAATAACGACGGCTTTTTGTTGGGGACAACCACGGCCGCAATTATGACCCAGGCGATTAAAAGTGAGGCTCCGAATTTGGTGGTTGTATCGCCAGATAATGGGGATCGGTATCCAGATTGGCAGGCAACGGTGACTGGTTGATCTGATCACCACAATACCGAGGGATTAATCCCTCGGTTAAGATAAAAAACCTGCTGAAGCAGGTTAAAAAGATCAGCACCTAATTAAATCCTCAACATGATTTATCATGTTTACTATTTTAACAGAGGAATTAATTCCTCTACACAGATCTAGCCATTGGCCCAACGGTTAAGCCGCTGGGCTTTTTTGTTTTTAAATTACACATTCATAACGAAAATCGAAGTCTTTGCTTAACCGCTTTGTCTTACCCGAAAAATCCCCTAAGATTAATCTAGATTTAAAAAAGTAAGATGCTTCGTCTGGCATGCATCAGAGCAACCAGACGC
>JAHDGV010000107.1:1778-15829 GCA_020631655.1 Chloroflexota bacterium
CTAGATTTAAAAAAGTAAGATGCTTCGTCTGGCATGCATCAGAGCAACCAGACGCAAACAAAGACCTCGGAGGTCTGCTAGCGCGAATCAAACTTTTTTTAGAAGGTATCCATTGCAAGCAACTGTTAATTACCCACAATCGAATTGGTTATCCAAAATCGGATGGTTCAGCATCGGCCCGCTAACCGGTGCGATCATTTTAGCTACGATTTTACTGCTGACATCCAGCAGTTATTCTCAAAAGCACGCCAATAAAGTATTTACCGGTGTTTACCTTGCAGGGCATGATCTGAGCGAGCTAACGCTAGAAGAAACGACTGCCAAAATTAATGCTTTGGGACTAACTGATAGCACAACAATTACGCTTGTAGATCCCGGAACGGGTGAAGAATGGGTTTGGACCCATAACGAATTGGGGCTCCACATCGACGCGGCCGAAACGGCTAACATGGCCTTCACTACCGGCCGGTCTGGTACCTCGACCGAACAAGCCTTGGCTCGCCTAAACGCATGGTATTACGGGGTCGATATTATGCCCGTCTACCAACTGGATGAGTCAGTTTTATTTGGTCAAATTCAAGCCGTCGCCGCCGAAATCAATCAGATCCCGCGGAATGCTGAGATTATCACCACACAAGCTGAACCCGGCATTGTAACCAGCCAGCTCGGCCGGTTATTGGATGGGGCTGACGCATACGAAAGAATGACCATGGCGATCAATTCGATGCAATCGGCCAGAATTGAGCTATTGGTCCACGAAACGCTTCCGGACATTTTAGATACCAGCCAAGCTTCGGCCGATCTAAATGCGATCATCAGCAATCCCATCGAATTTTATTTACAAAACCCTGTGGATAGCACTGACTTGATTCGGCTGTCTCTTTCTACCAAACAATTGCGTGAGTGGATTCGCATCCAACTGGTTGAAGGGGCATCTGGCAGTGCAGAGTATGAGGTGTTTGTAGACGAAGTTGCCCTAAGAGGTTGGCTCCAAGAATTGGCCCCGTCGATTGAACGGCAACCAGAAAACGCACGCTTCTACTTCGACGACCCTACCCAAGAATTGGTCCTAGTCGAATCACACATCAACGGCCGTGAGCTTGATATCGCCACCACGATTGAGCGGTTCAGCGAGCAAATTTTAACCGGCAATCGATCAATCCCCCTAGCGGTAAATGACATTGTGCCTGCGGTGCATTCTGACGCAACTGCGGCCGAGCTCGGCATTACCGAACTTGTAGGCGAGCGTACAACCTTTTTCTACGGCTCAACCAGCAATCGTAAACACAACATCGCCCGGGCCGCCTCTAACTTTTATGGATTGGTTGTTGCCCCCGGCGAAGAGTTTTCGTTTAACCGGTATTTGGGTGACATCAGCGAAGAGGAAGGGTATGAAACCGGCCTCATCATTTTAGGTGGACAAACGATTGAAGGTGTTGGCGGTGGTGTGTGCCAAGTCAGCACAACCCTCTTCCAAACCGTATTCTGGGCCGGATTAGACATTGGGCAACGACTTGAACACGGCTATCGGGTGGGCTATTACGACGACGGCGAAGGGCCTGGTATGGATGCCACCGTTTACAACGGAGACGAAGTACAGGTTGACTTTACGTTTACCAACAATACCCGCCACTATCTGCTGATCGAAAATTACTACAATCAAGTCGATGAGTCGCTGACATTCAAAATGTACAGCACCAACATCGGCCGAACCGTGATCAAATCGGAACCGGTTTTCAACAATGTGCAAGAGCCGCCTGAAGATCGCTGGGTTTTCAGCGATGAGCTTGGTGATTTTGAGATTAAACAGGTTGAATACGCGGCTGAAGGTGCGCAGGTCTATATCGAGCGGGTCGTTTACAACTCTGAAGGGGATGTTCGGGATCAAGATCCAATTGTGAGCAACTATATCCCGTGGGGCAATGTGTATGAGTATGGCCCCGGCATCGACCCCAACAATCTGCCCTACGATTGGAAAGATTTGATCATAGAAGAGGATTAGGCCCCACTCCGTAATCCAATGAATCAAGAATTAGCTCAGTTACGCAATGAAGTCAATCAATTCATGCGTTTACATCCTCAGTCTCCTCTCTCAGCCACGGCTAAAGATGAATTTGAAGGGTTAGACTACTACGACGAAAATGAGTCTCTGATTGTCATTCCTGTGCTAGAAGGCTTCCCAGAAGATGAACCTCATATCGAAATGGAGACATCAACGGGTGAGACGCGCCACTATCGCAAATGGGCCAAGGCGGTCTTTGAAGTAGATGGGGAAGAAACGTCACTTGTAATTTACAGTGATCCGTGGGGAGAATCGCTGTTTGTGCCGTTTAAAGATGCAACCAACGGCCCTGAAACCTATGGGGCCGGCCGGTATTTAGACAGTGAACGGCCGGGAATCACGCTGACCCACGACAAGAAGCTACAGCTCGATTTTAACTTTTGCTATAACCCCTATTGCGCCTACAACGATTCGTTCAGTTGCCCGCTTCCTCCACGGGAAAACTGGATGCAGGTCCCGATACGTGCGGGTGAGAAAAACTTTAATTTGATGAGCTAGTCTCGAGGTGTCTACTCAACCCCCTGCAATCAAAAACGTAAACCAACAGCCTAGTAATTTTTAAGTCTGCATGTGGTTTTTACATGTTTATCTTGAACAAACCCAACGACCAGCAAGCCCTCTAATCCGATTAAATACACAGCTGTATTGTGTTTAACAGGGGTAAACAACTGCAAAAACAGTTTATCTGCGCCACCCTGTGTATGGCGCGAATAGCAATCGCGTCAATAAAACCGGATTCACCGCCTATTCACGCCAAAAACATTTTTTGACAACCTCTTTTTCAAAGAAAATAGCCCTCTAATCCTATATCTTTTTAGATACTTGATTTTGCGGAGTTCTGTTAGATTCGTATTTGTGATGATACAGAAAGCACCTGTGATCGAAATTCCAGTGGTTATGAAAGTGAGCTCATAACTATTTGAATTATCGGCCGGAAACTACTGTAGCTTAGTCACTTTTCAATCTAAACGTTGCTTATACAGGAGAATAATATTCGATGTTTCGACTCAGCAAAATGTTTAAGTTTGGAGGAACCTTTGCAGTTTTTTGTTTATCGTTTTTATTAGTCGGGGAGAACGCAAGTGGTGCGGTGCCTACAGCAAGCCTGTCTGATATGACATTTGCTTCAAACGTTGCCTACGAAAAAATCCATGCCAGTTTGATGACAGAGATAGAAGGGAGCGCACCAAATGCCTCTATTCAATTTGTGGCACGAATTGAAGCTGGTGCAAACCTAGATGCTTATAGCTCAGATTGGTTCGCCCGGCCGTTTGTTGATCCCGCTGGTGCAACTGTAGCGTCTGGATTTGCTAGCCCAAATGCATTACTAAAAATGGCGGCCGATCCCGATGTGATCGCATTACAAAAAAGCGAATCGATTATTGCGGCCCCAATCTCGCAAGATCCAGAAGTAGCTAGCCTAAACGAAAGCCGACGCGTTCCTCAGCTAAATGTGAATGCTGATGCCAGCCCGGGGATTGCACCTGAAGGTTGGTACGGAACAACCGGCGCTGTACATGGCTCTCAAGATGCTTGGGACAAAGGGTATACGGGTCAGGGTGTAAAACACATGGTCAATGACTCTGGTGCTGACTACTGTCATACCGACCTTCTTGGCACTTGGGCCTACATCGATGATCCTTCTAGCCCATATCACGGTTTACCACAAATGTTTGACTCATGGTCAAGCTATGTTGCTTCGTTTGACTTTTATTTAGGTACCAGCTTCATCGCTGGTGGTTTGTCAGACTATGCAGACACCTCGGCTACGGCTGCTGGAAACTTTAGCTACGCGCCCCTTGGTGCAGATGCGGCCCATGCCTATACGGTTCCAGGAACCAGTTTAAGTGGTGAATATCACTATGGTTCCCATCCAGATAAAGCGCTCGCTGATAATGCAGATTTGCTCAGCAGCTTCTTTGGTGATGGTTCAGCCGCACGCGGAGAACGGGCCGCGATTTTGGTTGTAGACGAAAACACCCCGGGTGTGTATGACACCGTCTATGTTGACATCAACTACAACTATGACTTTACAGATGATACCCCGGCTCGTTTGGGTAACTTCAGCGGTCAAGAAACCGCCTGTTTAGACTACGACTTTGACGGTCTAAACGATGTTTCTGGTGGATTGGCTTACTTCATCTCTAATGGTGTTGACGCTGTACCAACCCTTGACTGGTATTGGGGAATTCCTGGTGCTGCTTATGGCCCCGGAGACCTCGTTGCCTTCCACTTGGTTGACTACCTCGAGGGTGGTGGCGATCACGGGATGGGTTGTACATCTGTTGCAGTTGGACAGGGTCGCACAGCCGGTTCTTTGAACTGGGGCCCCGGCGGCTCACCTGTAGCTGACTTCCAAGGGTTGGTTGTAGGGCCGGGTAAAGATACAAAAACAACCCAGAACGGAAACTTCTACATCACCCCATTTATTGAAGATGCTTATATCTACGCCGGTTTAGGATACGACGGCGTTCCTGGAAATGGTGACGATATTCAAATCGTCAGCAACTCTTGGGGTAACAGTGGTATCGATAACGAGGGTTGGGATTATGAATCACGTCTGATCGACCTGATCAACCGAGTTTATGCGCCAAATACCGCGCTAATCTTCTCAACCGGTAACGGCGCGGCCGGATACGGCACTGTGGCTGGGCAACAGCCAGATAGTGGCATCGGTGTTGGTGCTTCTACTCTCTTTGGTTCTATCGGCCTGTTCGAACCGATTGCTGGCGCAGACCAGATTGTCGGTGGTGACGTGATCTCTTGGTCGAACCGTGGACCGAAAACGACCAACAAAGTTGGTGCAGACGTGGTGGCAACCGGTGCATTTGGCCCTGGTGACGTACCGCTGAACCAAGTTTTATGGGGTGCAATCGCAACCGACAACTTTGGTGGAACCTCAATGGCAGGTCCTGTTGCGGCCGGTAACTTGTCACTCATGTATCAAGCTTGGTACGACCGGACGGGTGAATGGCCAACATTTGAACAGGCCCGTGAGCTCATCATGGGTACGGCCAAGAACACCAATCATGACGTATGGTCACAAGGTGGTGGTTTAGTTGACGCAGACGAAGGTGTCAGCGTAGCGGCCGGACTTGGTGGCGTTTACGCCTCTCCATCTCAATGGGCCGTTGGTGATTATCGTGGTTCTGAATACGAAGTCTTCTCGCACATCATCAAAGCGGGTGAACAAGATAACCAGACAATTACTTTGGTTAATACCGGAAATTCAAAGCTGAAAGTTGATATCGAAACGCTCAATCTCAAGCTGATCCGTACCAAAGATTATTCGTTCACTTCTCTTGATCGCTCACTTGATCATGGTGGATTTACCACTCCAGATTATGCATTCCAGATCGATAAAGATATTCCAAATGCAACTGATTTGATGCAGGTTCGGGTTACCAAACCGCACGATCAATTTGATCCAAATCAAGATTTGGGTGAACCGTTTAGCAACTGGCGCGTGCATATCCAAGACTGGACCGACCTCAACGGTGACGGCGAGTTCTGGATCGATGCTGACGGAGACGGCAAAGTTAGTGCTACCGGTGAAATGCAAACGGGAGAGCATGTTCGCTTTACCTATGGCTACAACACCGGGCCAACCCAACAAGCACGTGTAGCCAAGCCGCTTGATCGGATGACAGACGGTATCTTGTTGACGCTACGTCATCGTGACCAAGTTGAAGGGGTCGACACAACCGATCTCAACATCGAAGCTTCATTCTGGCAATGGACCAACTGGAGTTGGGTCTCCACCAGCAAGAAGAAACTAACCGTTCCAGCAAATGGTAGTGCTTCGTTTAATGCAAGGATCAAGATTCCACCCAACACCCCAGTTGGCATGTACGAAGGTCAAATTGTGGCAAGTGGTGGCAACAGCGAAGTCATCATCCCAATTACAGTTGCGGTTGCGGCTGATGGCACCTCTTTTGCCTTTGGTGACACCAATTACAAGAACGGCCAAACCCCGCTGTATGACAACGAGAATATGTTTGGCTACACCGACTACGGTTGGCGTGCAGAGTCAGGCGACTGGCGCTTCTACTGGACCGACGTTCAAAGCAGTGATCTTTCAGCTTCAGGTAGCTCATACCTTGTTGTAGACAACTCTTGGGACAACGCTGGAACCGATATCGATACCTTGATCTACGGACCAACGGCCGACTGCTTCAGCAACGGTGCAGATTGCCCAGCCCTATTTGCAGGTTTCCCTGGTTTTGAACCGGTATACGGTCCATACACGATGGGTCTGCTTGGTGGCAGTGCCAACACATACATCGGTAGCGGCCGGTGGGTGCCACAAACCTCAACCGGTGGACCACGTGAGTTGGTCGCGGCCGAAATTGGTGAAGGCTTGCACGGCATCTTCTTGCATCAAGTGCGCGTCGATGGTGGCTCTCTAGACGATTCATTCGGCGGTGAAACCGGCTTAGTTTCGCTTGATCCAAACAGCATCGTTGCGAGCGGTTCAGCCGGAGCCGGTTCAGCCACCGTTTCGATCAGCAGTAGCCTTGATCTAACCAACTTCGTCGCAGAAGGGTATGGCTTGGGCGCTCCTGAAACCGAAATCGGTTTGGTCTTCCAAGACGATCCGAATGACCCTTCAACCGCTTCATTTGTCCGCACCGTCACCATTAACAATGGTGCCTTGCTAGAAGTTAGTACGGGCAACTCAACTAATGGGTCTGACTTAGACCTGTTTGTTTATGATCCAAGCGGCAACCTAGTTGGCTCATCAACCACCCCAACCGATGCAGAATCCGTCTCGATCCTCTTCCCAGAAGATGGAGATTACACGGTTGCGGTTCAAGGTTGGAGTGTTCCAGCCGGAAGCGACAACTTTGAGTTTACCGTTAACGCGGTTCAAGGATTTGATCTGTCAGTCACCGATTTACCAGCGGCAATTAATGCTGGCGATTCGGCCGATATTACGATCAATTGGGATACAACCGGATTTGCTCCGGGAACCTATCAAGGGTTGATCCTGATGGGTCCGGCTGATGCTCCGGGTCTCTTCCAAATCCCTGTCGTTATCACAGTGAATTAGTCTTACGGGCAAGCAGGGTGCTCACCTCACCCTGCTTGTTCTGTTTCAAGTAAGAGGGTTAGGCATCTATTGTCTAGCCCTCTTTTTGCATATTTCTATCAACCAATTCAAGGAACTAGTACATGTTGAAAAAATCAGTCGCAGTAACACTCATCGCCCTCCTTGGCTTTTTGATGTTTTTCTCTACCGGAGGATCAAACACCATTTCGGCCCAAGGAGAAAGTTTAGAAATCCGCTTGAAAGGTCATCGATTTGATCCTTCAAAAGGAGAATCCCCCTCGATCCCACCCGGATTAACCGTTTCTCAGTTTGCTCAAAGCGGACACGGTTACTACATTGTTCAGTTTGGTGGCCCAGTACAAGCTAGCTGGAAAACGGCCGTAGAAGCTGAAGGGGGAGAAATTTTAGAATATATCCCTAACTTCGCATTCAAAGTGCGGATGAATCCGGCTCAAGCAGCAAGAGTGGCCAACCTAAATATGGTCAGCTACACCGGAATCTATCAGCCAGCATTTAAAATCAGTCCAGATCTAAAAGATGGAGCCGGAATTTTCCAGATCCGAGTTGAGCGGGGCGCTAACACTGGCCAAGCTCGAGCCGCCATTGCACAAAGTGGTGCCACCGTTTTAGGTCGTGATGGTCAGTACATCACCGTGGGTGCAGATGCAGCTCAAATAGAAGCGATTGCAAATGTGACCGATGTGGCTTGGATTGAAAACTTTGATCTGAAGGAGCTTCACAATGATCAAGGGGCTGGTGTCATTGTTGGCGGAAACGTTGCCAACGCCAATGGGTACGATGGATCGACTCAAACTGCGGCTGTAGCTGACACCGGAATCGGTGATGGAACCACATCTGGAGCTCATCGCGACATTCCGGCTAATCGAGTTGTTTCAGTTTACAACTGGCCCGGTGTCACTGACGTTTGCTTCCAAACCATCATTGATGATGGGGCAATTGATGTTGATAGTGCGCATGGAACCCATGTTTCTGGTTCTGTTCTTAGTGATGGTGGAACAAATGGAATTGGCAAGGGGACAGCCCCGGCCGCCAAGCTCGTTTTCCAAGCAACAGAAAACTTCGCGTTGATCTCTAATTACTGCCAAGTGCTTGGTGGCTTCCCACCCAATGGTTATTTCTTAACCGGTTTGCCAGACGATTTAAACAACCTATATCAACAGGCATACAACGATGGAGCGCGCATCCATGCAAATTCATGGGGTAGCAGTCAAGCTGGTGTTTATACAGCCAACAGCGCCCAAACAGATGAATTTATCTGGAATAATCCGGATATGACAATCACATTCTCGGCCGGTAATGCGGGTGAGGATGCCAACAGCAATGGAGTTGTTGATAATGACTCGATCGGATCGCCTGCTACCGCTAAAAACACAATTACTGTGGGTGCCAGCGAAAACGAGCGCCCAGATAATTTTGCATGTGATACCGGTCTTAGCTACACCTCAAGCGATGCGTATCAGGCAGGCCAAACGTGTAACAGCATGGGTGGCACGAATACGCTAGGAACGGCCGGGCAACGTTGGGGCTTTAATGCTGCACCGTTAAACAACGATCCATCGGCCGGGAATATGGAGCAAATGGCCCCATTCTCGAGCCGTGGTCCAACTGATGACGGCCGGATTAAACCGGATATCGTTGCCCCCGGAACTTGGATTTTATCGACTTTCTCTGATCTCTATCAGCAGGAATACGATAACCAAACCAACCCTCAAAATGGTGCACCACAGTATGATGGCTGGGGAATGCCGTACAACGCGTTCTACAAATACATGGGCGGTACCTCGATGTCGAACCCGATTGCGGCCGGTGGTGCAACCGTTGTCCGTGACTACTATCAAAAAGCACACAGCCACAACGCAAGTGCTGCACTTGTAAAAGCGCAGCTAATCAACTCAGCCGTTGACCTGATGGATGAGAACAATGATGGTTCAAACGATAATGACTACCCAATTCCAAATGTACACGAAGGCTGGGGACGCATTGATGTGGCAAAAGCAACCGATGGATCATTGCTGTTTGATGACAACGGAGCGGGATTAAACACCGGTGCCAATGCAACCTATCAGTACAACGTCAGCACGGCCGGAGATGTCTTTAAAGTCTCTCTAGTTTGGAGCGACTTCCCATCAACCGAATCAGCGGCACAAAACTTGGTCAACGACCTTGACCTTGTGGTAACCGCTCCCGGTGGTGCCCAATATCGCGGCAACGTGTTTAGCAACGGATGGTCACAAACTGGCGGTAGTTTGGATCGAGTGAACAATGTAGAGAACGTTTACGTCCAATCGGCCGCGGCCGGGACTTGGACTGTTCAAGTAAATGGATTCAACGTGCCAAATGGGCCACAACCATTTGCAATTGTGGTAGACGGCACATTCGGCCCGGCCGGTCCAACCGCAACCCCAACTAACACCAGCGTTCCAACAAATACGCCTGTTCCAACCAACACTCCCGTGCCAACCAATACCCCGCTACCAACCAATACCCCACCACCAGCATCAACCATGCATGTGGGTGACATTGACGGTACGGCAATTAGCTCCGGGCGTGACTGGTCTGGTCGTGTCACCATTACGGTTCATGACTCCAACGAAAGCCCTATCTCTGGTGCAACGGTTAGTGGCAACTGGACCGGTGATTATTCTGGATCTGGTAGTTGTACAACCGACGGGTCGGGTACGTGTCAAATCGATTCAGGCTCGATTCGCAAACGTGGATCAAACAGCATGATCTTTACAGTTGCGAACGTAACACATGCCAGTTTGGTCTACGATAGCGGGGACAATCATGATCCAGATGGTAGTAGCAACGGTTTTGCGATCCAGATCAACAAAGACGGAACCACGGTAAATCCGGGTGGCGGCCCACCAACCGCAACCCCGACGGCCGGGCCAACCGCAACGCCTAGCCCATCAACCAATGTTCATTCTCACGCCTTAAGCGGCGTAGGCACAGCCGGTAGCAAAAACCGCTGGACGGCCAATGTTACCATCACCATTTTTGATGATACAGAAAGCCCAGTTTCTGGTGCTACAGTTAGTGGTTCTTGGAGCAACGGCACAACTGGTGGCGCAAGCTGTACCACCAACGGAAGTGGACAATGTACCGTTTCGAAATCAAATCTAAAAGGGAACGTAAGCTCTGTGACCTTTACGGTCACAAATGTAAGCGGAACAGGTTTGACTTATGACTCAGGTGCAAATGAGCAAACTTCAGTCGTTGTAGTACAACCTTAGTTGATAATTCTAGAGTCTATAATTTCAACTAAATAGACAATCAAAAGGCAGGATGATTTAAATGTTTAAATCATCCTGTTTTTTGTTGTAGCCAAAACTGGATGTAGGACCCGATCCCGGCCAGTGATCAAACTTTAATGGGGACATTTGGGACTGGATTTCTGCAGGCTGTCCATCACAAAAATTTAATTTGAACGCAAGGCTCTTACGATTCAGATTCTAAGGGTTTGCCGGCCGAGCTGACAAAAATTTTGCTGAGCTCCACAACCGCATATGAACGGGAGACCGCATCTTCAGCCTGTTGCAGAAGCTCTCGGGACCTTTTGATAGCACGTTGTGCATCAGCCACTGGCGCTTTTGCCCGTTTTGCATTTTTAAACGTTAGGGTGGTGTATTTATTAATCATATTTTGGAATAAACTATGGATCTTTGACAAGATGATTGATATTTACGGTTCTCACGTTTTTGACAGAACCTGAAGTTGTGTCACCAGCCTATCTACTCAGCAATCTAAAATACGCACAAAAAGTCACTTGCTCTTGATCAGAGCACAGTATTCTGACGATCTTGCATGATGTGTAATTTAGTTCGAGCTTTCGCTGATTCCCCTACGGTGTGCGGGATACTTCTAGCCTCAATTTTGTCTCAAATTTTTCGATTTTCAATAAGACTCTTTTCCTGTTGCATGGTACTAACCAACCTAACCGGTTGGTACTTTTTTCTCTCACCAATCGTAATTTTTATTGCTAGACTTTTTGCAACAGAGACACTAGGGATATTAAAGAAGTTTACATAAAATTTCTCACCCCTTTCATCATCACCTTTAAACCGATATCAAAACAAGCGTATTTCGTTTTACCCGTTTGAACATCTAATCCATCTATGCTCACGTGATTAAATAGCTAAGAACTCATAAAACAAATGCAAAAGGCCATTGGCTACGGTCAAATGTCATGAATAACAATCCAAACTCAAATCTTGAACAAGACTATGAAGAGGTTTTCTTAGATTCGCTTAGAGAAAATGCGTTGAAGAAAATTGGAGAGGGGAAGCAAACACCGTTTAACACGCTAAAACAAAACGAGATTGACCCAAAATCGTTAAACTTAAAAATGGCCCAGCGGCTGATAGAGGAGCTACAGGTTTACCAAGTGGAGCTAGAACTACAAAATGAGGAACTGCGCAACGCACAACAAAGTCTAGAACAATCGAGAGATCAATATGCGGAGCTTTACCATGAAGCACCGGTCGGCTATATGACGCTTGATGGACAAGGGCGCATTATTGAAGTTAACAAAACCGCTTGTGGCCTGTTGGGGTTAGAGTCGTCGATGCTGATTAACCGGCCGTTCTCAACCTACGTTGCCCGCATCGATACCGATCAATACTTTGACTTTTTAAACGGGATTTTTAACGAAGTCCCCATCGGAGAATCAGCCACGGCCGAGATTCGCATCCGCAAAGCATCGAACGCACAGAACTACGTGGCGCTCACGGCCGCCCTACGCTTAGAACTACAAACGGGCAACCGGCTGTGCAGGCTGGTAATCCAAGACATTGAAGAACGCAAAAAACTAGAAGAGCGGCAACGGCTGTTGCAAGCAGCGGTTGAATACAGCACTGATGGAATTTCGATCAGCGATATGCGGTTGTTGGACAACCCGATCATCTATGCCAGCCCCAAACTGCAAGAGATTTCCGGCTATTCGGTAGACGAGCTAGAAGGTGGCAACTGGCGCATGCTGTATGAAGAAGAGCCGGATGAAGAAGCCCGCTCGATGATGCGTGAAGCGCTCAGTCTCGGCCGTGAGTGCCGAACCACCGTGCGCAATATTCGCAAAGATGGGACCCCGTTCCATTGTGAAGTCACCCTGTATCCATTAACCGATGATAAAGGGATGGTGACCCACTATGTGAGCGTGATTCGTGACATCACCGAAAAGCGTAAAACGGATCAGGCGATTTTGCAGGCGCAGCGGCTCGACTCGATCGGGGTGCTGGCTGGTGGTATCGCCCACGATTTCAACAATATTTTGCAGGGGATCATGGTGCAGTCAACGCTCGCCTTAAAACGACTGGAAGAAGACCACTCAGCCCGATCGCACGTCAAAAAGGCATCGCAGGCGACCCAACGGGCGGCCGACTTAACCCGCCAGCTGCTGTCGTACGCCGGCCGGGGCAACTTCGAAGTTGAAAAACTTGATCTCAACACCGTGATCCCCGAAACCCACCAGCTGGTATCCAGCTCTATTCCGTCTGACATCACAATCGAAACCGACTTGGTTGAAACCCCGCTCGTTATCGAAGCGGATGCGGGGCAAGTCCAGCAGATTCTGCTCAATTTGATCATGAATGCGGCCGAGGCGATCAGCCCGCGCGGCCTTATCTCGATCCGATCACAGAAATATCGGGTTAGCCCCAACAAACAAAACCAGCGGATGATCCAAAATGGAGAAGTGTCGGGCCAGTTGGACCCGCGCAAGGTTTACGCGCTGATCGAAGTTGAAGATGACGGGTGCGGCATGGATGAAGATACGATTTCGCGCATTTATGATCCGTTTTTCACAACAAAAGAGATGGGGCACGGGCTGGGCTTAGCGGCCGCTTTAGGTGTCATTCGGACCCATAACGGAACAATACAGGTAGAAAGTCGGCCGAAAGTTGGCACCAAATTCTCTGTTTTTATGCCCTTGGTTGATGATGGGTATCGGGTAGAGCCAAGCCAGCCGATCCAAGTGGTCGAGGATATTATCCCCGGCGAACCAACTATCTTGATTGTGGATGATGACTCTAACGTGCGAGAAACGCTGGACTCCGCTCTAGAATTTTTGGGGTGCAACGTCATCAGCGCCGTTGATGGGCTTGATGGGATTCAGCAGTACAAAGACAACCTTGAAGCCATCGATCTGGTGCTGATGGATTTTCACATGCCGGGTATGGATGGTGAAGAGACCTTCAGCTACATCCAAAAACTGAACCCAACTGTTCGGTGTGTGTTCTCATCCGGCTTTGCCCCGGACAAAACCCGCAAGAATTTGGGAGATGGTGAAGGTCGGATCGACTATTTGCAAAAGCCCTATGATCTGCAGTCGTTGAAAAATACGATTATCAACATTTTGGAATAGACCGGTCTTTGAGGGGTGTCGCGACATGAACAAACTGGTTAGGTGTCGTCACCCAGTCTACAAAACAGGGTAGATTGAGCTTGTCGAAATCGGGGTTCCAAAATTGCAATGCCTAGCGCAAGCTTCCTGCCTACGCAGGAATGACAACAGCGGGGAACTAAGGGGATTAGGGTTCTAACTCATAAGCACCTATTAATTAACCTCAGTTTCGAATAAGGGGAAGTGGCTTGTAATCCCTGTCACACGGCCGAGAAAATTTACTCGAGGCAACCAGAACAGGCCGTGTGACTGGGATTTAAAAACTTAACAAAGTTGATTTCACTTAAAATCCCAGTCAATGACCAGTTCTAATCTTCTAGCCAGCAATTGGTTCGGCCATTGACAGGGATTCATGTCCGTCGATTTCTAATCCGAAACTCAGGTTATCCGGCTCGTCACAGCTCCGTCATGCCCATGTTCTCTTTGTTCGGACGGGAACGGTATCCAGCAATGCCCAGCGCTGGATTCCTGCCTTGTATGTTTAGTAAAGGTGAGATAATTATTTGCATGCCAAT
>JAHDGV010000653.1 GCA_020631655.1 Chloroflexota bacterium
GAGATTCAGTTATGGCTGGAAACGAAAAAATAGGCGGGTTGGGAGAAGTGGCTCTCAAAGTGGCCGATTTAGAGGCATCCCAAAAATTTTATGAAGAAAAAATCGGCTTGGAATTGATGCGTCGCTTTGACTCATCTGCTTTTTTCAAAATTGCGGATGGGTTTGCAGGGCATACGGTGATCTTGGCACTGTTTGACCGTTCGGGGAACCCCAATGACCAAACACCCAGCCAGCCTCGTACCACGCTTGATCATTTGGCGTTCACGATCGATATGGCAGATTTTTACAGCGAAAGGGATCGGCTAGAGGGGCTGGGTGTACCCACGCGTGAGACGACGCACGCATGGGTACAGTGGCGCAGTTTGTATGTGACTGACCCCGATGGGAATACGGTTGAACTTGTGGCGTATGATCCCGCCATCCCCAAAGAGGACGACTAAGAAGCCGGGAGTTCACAAACAAAAGGTTCGCTGTTGCTACCAAAGTCTGGCGGTAAAAACGGCAGTGACGCTAGGGCATAGGTGTGATCCAAAATGCTCGGTTCACCGTTTGCTACCGCTTCAGGGTCTACCACGATGAACTGCCCCATCATGCCGCCATCTTCATGTTGCAAAATGTGGCAGTGGAACATGTACGGGATTTCTTGATTGGCATAGGTGTCAAACTTGGTTATCACCCGAACCGTTTCGTTGTTGTTGACCAGCACGGTGTCTTTCCAGCCCGATTCATACGGTTCTGGTGGGATTCCGTTACGGTCTAAGATCAAAAACTGAATGTCGTGTATGTGGATGGGGTGGGGAGCACCGTTGTTTGAAATCTCCCAGATTTCAATATCACCCAGATTCACAACCTCGTCGATCCGCTCCATGTCCATCACTTTTCCGTTGATGGGGATTGACCGGCCGCCTGCGTTCTCCTGATCATCGTGGTCCATTTCGATGTAGAGATCGGTTGGGTCCGGTTCTTCAGAGACGCCACCGGCTAAAACCAACGGCCGGACAACGTCCGCTTCGTCCTCTGTCCAGCGTTCGATGACGTTGAGCACCTCCGGTAGGGGGGATGGATCCGCATCAGCTAGGTCATGGCCGGTGTCAGGGACCAACCGGAGGATGTTGTACTCTCCCCCGCTGGTTCCCGGCAAGCGGTCGTCGTCCAGTGTCATCAAGACCGCTTCCTCACCGTCTGAAAGATCCACAACAATTTCGGCCCGCTCACCCGTTGCCATTAGTAAGCTGGTCATCGGTGCGGGTGTTTCTAGCAAGCCACCGTCTGTTGCGATTTGATAAAATTCTCGGCCGTCGGCAAAGCCAAAGCTGTAAATTCTAGCCAGCGATCCGTTTAAAATGCGCAGTCGAACCTGCTTGGCAGGGACTTGAACCCAGGCGTTCAACGTTCCGTTGGTCAGCATCGTGTCTCCGTAAAAGACACCGCCTTGAATCGACGTACTCATCACCCCGTCATCAAAAATTTTGTCCTGCACAATCACGGGGATGTCATCGACCCCATAAGTTTGGGGGATGTCTAGGCTTTTGCTGTTCTCATCTTCGATGATGTAAAGGCCGGCCAATCCGTTGGTAACCTGCTGGGCCGTCGTGCCGTGGGCGTGTGGGTGATACCACATGGTAGAGGCCTCGTTGAGGATCGGGTAGTAGGATTGCCATGTTTCACCCGCACCGATCAGCTGGTGAGGTGTGCCATCCATTTCGGCCGGGACGTGTAGCCCGTGCCAGTGAACGGTTGTAGCTTGATCGAGATCATTTTTGACGTTGAGCAGGACATCGTCACCAGCATCAACCCGAATGGTTGGGCCAAGGAAATCTCCATTAAACCCCATCGTGGCTGAAGGAATACCTTCGACAAACTCAACCTCACCCTCTTGCAATACTAGATCAAAAATCTTTTGACCATCTTCAATGGTGTAATCGAGGATGGGTGGGATGGTGAGTTCACTGTGCGGGTCTAACTCAACTGTTCCATCAGAATTGACGGCCGGGGACGGGACCCCTGTGCTTGCGTTACAAGAGATCAAGAAAAGTGACAGTAGGGATAAGATAGTTAAACGGTTCATATTAATTTCCGGGCTTTTCTCCACATAAAAAGGGTGGGTCCAGATCGACAAGTCAATCTGGACCCTCACATGGAGAATGATTTGATCCTTCCTTACATGCTATGTTGGATCAAATACCTAAATGGCCATTTGCTTCTTGTTTGCGGTTTTCATCTACCAGCTTTAGCAGGTAGAGCGCACACACCAACGAACGTCGCTCCGGTGCGACATCTATCAGTTCTTCCATTTCCCGATCAAATCGATCGGTCTCTTCGGAATATCTCCTATCCCACTCGCAAAAAGCATTTTCTAAATCAGTCAGAGTTACCAAAAATTCTTTATCTTCCATCTTGGTCACCCCTTTGGCTTAAGCCGTCTCTCTTTGTACGTGGTCATGTTCCGAACAAGAAACATGGGACCTGATGAGGTTATTAAAATGTGCATAAGTCTCTCC
>JAHDGV010000654.1 GCA_020631655.1 Chloroflexota bacterium
CGACCCCTTTCGTGGTTGAAAACAGCGTCACCATCGTTCCCTCTTGCCACAGGTTACCCGTTGTGTGATCTGCAACCCCGCCCCATAAATCGACAACCTTTTCTCCTTTGTGATAAACAGCCACGGCCGCACCTTGATCCCCACGCTCCCTAAAATTTCGTTCAAATTCCCGCTTTACATTCTCAAACCCAGCGGCAACTGTCCCTTTAACATCAATATTATTGGCCATGCTATTCTTCCTTTTTATTAAGTTGTCAATCGATGGGGCCGATTGTATCGCTCACTCTTTAATTGCGCAGATGTAAAGCGCCCTCCCAATCGCTCCTAGATTTACCGTAGGATAACAAACGCTAAAAAATTTGCGATTTTCCCAAAATTAGATCAAAATCTACTTATCGCTTGATTAGTAAACCACTTGCAGGAGGCACCCATGTCAAACCCAACTGTCACAATCAAAACCGGCCGTATCGAGGGGATACAAAAAGGTTCAATCTCAGTCTTTAAAGGCATCCCATACGCCAAACCGCCGGTAGGTGATTTGCGCTGGCGGCCGCCACAACCGGCCGAGCCGTGGGAAGGGACTCTGAAAGCGGATAAGTTTGGCCCCGTCGCCTATCAACGGGGTGGGGAGCTGATCGAGTTTGTTTATAACCTAATCAAAAAGCAGGGGATGGGTTGGTTAAAAGAAAAAGCCCTTCTTGGGTTGGCCAAATATGGACCACGCCCCAAACAGTCTGAAGACTGCTTAAAACTAATTGTGCGTACACCCAGCCTTTCACCGGCCGACAAACTCCCCGTTATGGTCTTCATCCATGGGGGAGGCCATCAAGAAGGGAGTGCGGCCGACATCTTGTACGAAAGCAATGCACTCTCCAAAAAAGACGTTGTGCTCGTCTTGATTAATTATCGATTGGGTCTGTTTGGTAATTTTGCGCACCCTGATCTCAGCGCAGAATCTGAGCATGATGTTTCTGGCAATTATGGGATGCTGGATCAAATCTTGGGGCTTGAATGGGTACAAGAAAATATCGCCCAGTTTGGAGGCGACCCAGAAAATGTCACAATTTTTGGTGAATCAGCTGGGGGTGAGAGCGTGTTGCACCTCATGTGCTCTCCACAAGCAGAGGGATTGTTCCACAAAGCCATCTCACAAAGCGCTGGGACAGGCGGCCAACTTTCTCACCTGAGAAAACCATTTTCAAGCTACCCATCGGCCGAAGAGCAGGGGATCGGGTTTGCCCGATTAACCGGAGCCAGTTCTGTTGCTGAAATGCGCAACATGCCGGCCGATGAGCTGATGAAAATCGTGCGGGCCAATGATGGGATAAACGGAAATTTCTTCCCTGTGATCGATGGCCACTACTTGCCCAAATCAATCGCCAACAGCTTTCAAGATGGCGATCAGATCGATGTTCCGTTGATGATCGGGTCTAACGAGCACGAATACACCCTGTTTCATCCCATCTTTGACACCGTTCTCATCGAATATTTGGATGAGGATCACGAGCCAGGAAAGCTCCCCGAATATATGCAGGCTGAATTTGGAGACGATTTGCCCGAGCTGTGCAAACTCTATCCAAATTTAGAAAAACGGGATACAAAAGCGGTGGAAGAATTTCAAGGTGATATATTTTTTGGAGCACCAACCCGCTTTTACGCGGGCGAGATGGTGGCCGCGCCTGAACCGGTTTTCTTCTATCAATTCCGCCGAAAATCCCCACTCAAGAAAGAATCGGCCGGGGCCTTTCATGCGGCCGAACTCCCGTTTGTCTTTGGTGCCTTGAAATCACCCATGTTCCCATCCAACCAAAAAGATGAAGAGCTGGCCGAGATCATGCAGGGGTATTGGACCAACTTTGCTAAAACGGGTAATCCAAACGGAGAAAACCTGCCCAATTGGTCCGAGTTTACCGATGTTGCTCCGTATTGGATGGTGTTTGATCGTGAGGATGTGGGCGTACGGCCGGTTGAAATTGAGGCTAACTATCAAATTTTCATGCGCCGCATTCAAAGGCAAGTTGACCAAATGCGCGAGGGGTACGCACAAGAAGCGATCCCGGCTAGTGGCGATTAAAGCCCGCAGGGCGTTGCTTTAAGCCGCTGGATTTATCCAGTCGGCAGAAGATATAGAATATGAGCACAATTAAACCACCCGAAAATCCTGAATCAGACCCACGCGTCAAAGCCGTCTTCGACGACATCCGAGCCACCCGCAACACCGACTTCATCGGCAACGTCTGGAAATATCTCGCCTTCGATCCCGCTCTGCTTGAGAACACATGGTACGGCCTGAAAACGGTGATGGGGACTGAAAACCACATCCCATCAAAATACAAAGAGATGATTTACGCGGCTGTGTCTATTGCCAACTCGTGCGAATATTGCATCCACTCTCACACATTGCAGGCCCGCGCGGCCGGTATGACCGATCCCGAGTACGCTGAGTTCCTCGAAATCGTCTCCCTTGCCGCCAAAACAAACCATCTGCTCACCGCCA
>JAHDGV010000655.1 GCA_020631655.1 Chloroflexota bacterium
GGCGGGCTTGCTCGGTAGTCGTGAATTTGATTTAAGTGTGGTTTCACGAAGGTAGGGGGCGAAGGGGTCAGAACCATTTCGTCTTTTCAAATCCATCTAGATTTTGATCCCTTCGACCAAATTAAAAAGACCTACGAGGTTTTTAAAACCTCGTAGGTCTTGCTATCAAAATAGTTGCAGGATGTGGTTTGCCAACCACGTGTGATTTCGGAAGGCGGCCGAGTGTGTATCATCGCACCGGCCGCTTTTCGGTTTTTAGTCTATTGTCCAAGAAGTTTTTCAGAGATAGGACACCCTTCGACAAGCTCAGGGCTCCGCCGTTAAAGGGTAGGCTGAGCTTGTCGAAGCCGAGGTCGCATTAAATGGTAGCTCCTTGATTACCTTGGAGACGGTGTTTTTAGCTACCCGCCAAATTTTTCTTGCAGATTTTCTTCCATCGTTAACACAACCACCCGCTCACCCGTGCGGCTACTCATGTCAGTATGCAGACTAATCACTTTGACCCCTACAATTTCATCAACCATATCTTCAATCAGGCTACGAGAAGATTCAAAAAGCTGTCGGCGGGTCTCTTTGACCAAGTTTTTCCCGTCGCTTGATTCCGCTAATTTTCGCTCGGCCGGTGTAAGCACACCCTGTAACCGAATCAAAATCATATCTTGGATGAAAAACGAGCGTGCGTCACTTGGACCGCGGCCGATGTATTCCTTTTCGAATTTGATAATTGCCTTCGTTAACTCTGCTTCAATTTGCCCGATTGATCGTGTCATGATTCTCCTAGAGGTCGGTGGGTACTGCTCTAATGAAAGAAGTCTAACCTAGAAGGTGGGAGAAAAAATAATTTCCTATCTTCCTCGAATAGTTATACTTTTAATCCGATTGGGACATTTGTGGGATACCTATAAGAGCTGTATAAGACCTTACAATCAATCTAAAGGCACTTGTGCTATATTTCACGATGTCGATTTCAATTAATCGGTGTGCTGGGCTTGGCAAGCTACAATTTGCGAAGAGAAGCAAAATTATAACTTGGCGGGTTTGGCAAAATGCGTTTCGCAAAAACGGAATGTTGCTAGATAGGCTGACTTAGAAGTCTTGGACGTTTGTCCAAGTTTTTTGAGTCGGCCTTTTTTATTTTTAGCCTCGCAAGCCGAAATATACCCACTATCCTATCTTGGTAGACACAGCAGAGAGTCAGATTCTGACGGGCTGCAATGGGGACCAGTAAATGTGTTATTCGTCTGTTTATAAATGTGATGAATAACGTTTTTGCTGGTCCCTTTTTGATTTCGGAAAGTGGATTTGTACCTTTTCTCCCTTCCGTTTTATACGGACCGCCTTCTCCCGACGGGGGGAAGGTTGGGAGAGGGTTGGATCACTTTCTATACATATGGAGAAAAGTATGTCAATTTGGATCACATTAGGAATTTTTGTTTTAGTAGCTATTTCGGCGAAGAAGGTGGGGCAATGGTTTTCGGCCGTTGGTCTGCCTTACATCACCGGCTACTTGCTTGTCGGAGTGATTGCGGGGCCGTTTGTTTTTGCGCTGTTGCCGAAAGAGGCGACATCAGACCTGCGCTTTATTGATGATATTTCACTAGCCATCATCGCATTTGTGGCCGGTAGCGAGCTCTACTATAAAGAAATCAGGAGCCGACTGAACACCATTAGTTGGATCTCCGGTAGCGTCATCCTAATTGCGGCGCCGCTGGGTGGAATCGCCTTATTCTTTTTAACCCAATTTATTCCATTTACGCAGGACATGTTGGTGACCGAGCGTGTGGCGGTTGCGATTTTAGGTTCAACCATCCTGTTAGCACTTTCACCACCTTCGACCATTGCGGTAATCAAAGAGCTACGGGCCAAAGGTGACTTTACCCGCACACTGCTAGGTGTCACGATCTCGATGGACGTGCTGATTATTGTCCTGTTTGCGGTAGCAGTAGCTGTGGCAGGGGCGATCTTAACCGGCCTTGGCTTTAGCCTGATGTTTGTTGCCGTCTTGGCCATCGACTTGGGTGCGGCCGTTGTCGCTGGCATCATTGTTGGAAAATTGCTTGAAGCGATCTTGCGCGTTCGTATGCCTGATATGGCACGGATCGGTTTGATCGTAGCGTTAGGGTGGGGGGTATTTGCCACATCCCACTGGTTGACCGTGTTTACCAAAGGGATGACGCTTGAACTACACGTTGAAGCGCTGTTGGTTGCCCTAATCGGTGGTTTCTACATCACTAACTTTACGAATCTGCGTAATCCATTTGAACATTTACTACACGACATTAGCCCGGTCGTTTATGTAGCATTCTTCACCCTGACCGGTGTGGGGATCAAGCTCGATATTTTGGCCCAGACATGGCCGATCGCTGTGGCCCTGTTTGCCGTGCGGTTTATCGGCATTTATGTGGGCGGATGGGTTGGTAGCCGCTTTGCAGGTGAGTCCGAGAAATTCGGCCGGTTCGCCGGTCTGGCTCTGATTACGCAGGCCGGAATCGCGCT
>JAHDGV010000108.1:0-4937 GCA_020631655.1 Chloroflexota bacterium
ATTTTTATAAGAGGGTTCGCGCAATCAGATCGATGACTACGCGAAGAGTCACTCTATACATCCAAATTTCTAACCTCATTCGCATGCGTCGTAATGAATCTACGCCGTGGGGCAACTTCAGCACCCATCAACATATCAAAAGTCTGATCGGTCAAAACAGCATCCTCCATCGTCACTTGTAACAGCGTCCGCTGGCTTGGATCCATCGTTGTTTCCCACAGCTGATCCGGGTTCATTTCACCCAATCCTTTATAGCGTTGGATGCCAACTTTCTTGCCTTGTACCGAGTCCAAAAACTCTTTCTGCTCGGCCTCGTTGTACGTGTAGCTCAACTCTTTACCCACTTTGTTGGCGTAGAGCGGCGGCTGAGCGATGTACAGATGCCCCTTCTCGATGAGGGCTGGCATATAACGGAACAAGAAGGTTAAAAGCAAAGTACGAATGTGACTTCCGTCCACGTCAGCGTCAGTCATGAGAATGATCCGGCCGTAGCGCAGATTTTCAATGTCAAACGACTCACCGATGCCGGTACCAAGAGCTGAAATCAGCGCTTTAACTTCGTTATTGGCCAAAATCTTGTCCAAACGGGCACGCTCAGTGTTCAGGATTTTTCCGCGCAGTGGCAGGATGGCTTGGAAGTGACGGTCACGCCCTTGCTTGGCGCTACCACCGGCCGAGTCTCCCTCCACAATGTAAACCTCAGCCCGTTCTGGATTCCGCTCCGAACAGTCAGCCAGCTTACCGGGTAGGGTCAAGCTTTCGAGTGCAGATTTCCGCATCACCAATTCACGAGCTTTGCGAGCCGCATCTCGAGCGCGGGAGCTGGTCAAACAGCGATCAATAATTTTGCGCCCTTCGCGTGGGTTTTCTTCGAGGTAAACGTTGATCGCATCGTATGCAACCGATGAAACCAAACCAGAAACTTCCGCGTTCATCAGTTTTACTTTAGTTTGGCTTTCAAACTGTGGATCAGGATGTTTGATCGAAACAACAGAGGTGACCCCTTCACGAACATCATCGCTAGTGAAGTTTTTGTCCTTCTCTTTTAACAGTCCCTGCTTGCGTGCATAGTTATTAATCGCACGCGTGATGGCGGTTTTTAGACCTGAAAGATGGGTTCCACCATCAGGGGTGTGGATGGTGTTGGCAAATGAGTATTCTGAAACAGCGATGCCATCGGTGTATTGCAAGCCGATTTCAACATCTACCGAGAATTTGCCTTCGTTGTCAACTAATCGTTGTGCATGAATTGGTGAGTGAAGCGTTTTGCGATTGCGGTTCACGTAGCTCACAAACGATTTCATCCCGCCTTCAAACAAAAATCGGGTTTCCCGAGGTACGTCCGGCCGATTATCGGTCAGCGAAATGCTGATACCGCTGGTGACAAACGCCATCTCTCTAAAGCGATTGGCCAATGTCTCGAATCGATACCCTTCTTCTGAATCAGTAAAAATAGTTTCGTCAAAGCGGAAAGTCGTGGTTGTTCCCGTTGGCTCCCCTTTGGCCATTTTGCGACCTTTTTTAACTTTCGATTTTGGCACACCCCGCTCATAGCGCTGGGTCCAAACATGTCCATCACGAATGACTTCAACTTCTAGCCAATCAGAAAGTGCATTTACGGCCGCGGCTCCAACACCGTGCAGACCACCAGAAACCTTGTACGCATCATTGTCGAACTTACCACCGGCGTGTAGCGTGGTCATAATCAGTTGAAGAGCCGAAACTTTTTCGGTTGGATGCTCTTTTACCGGAATACCAACACCATTATCAGCAACGCTAATGCTTTTGTCTTCATTAATCGTTACTTTGATGGTGTCACACCGGCCGGCCAGCGCTTCGTCAATTGAGTTGTCAACAATTTCGTAAACTAAATGATGCAATGCGCGGTCGTCTGTACCACCCACGTACATACCCGGCCGATGGCGAACCGCCTCTAGCCCTTTAAGCACTTGGATACTACTTGCATCGTAATTGGTTTTATTTTTTTCTGCCATTCTGAAAACCTTTTGATCTATACCAAAATTAGCGGCTTAATTGGCACCGCTAAATTTGATCATTTTTGTTGGATTTCTAGGTCACCTGATTGACCCAAAATCAACTCCAAATTTTGTGCGAATAGTCAGCCTTTACTGGCTGACCAGTTTTTTCGAAAGAATCACCGTAAGAATCGGCATTACCCGTCTAATTCAACAAACGGGCACTGTTGTAAGAACTCAACAATTATACCATTTTTGCCAATTTTTTGCATCTTACTCGAGAAAAATTAACGTTATCATCCCTAGTGTAAACCATTTCACAGCGTAATTTTTAGCTCTTCAATAGAATTCAGGACCTTTAGCCTAGGACCACCTATGCGTGAAACTTCACGAAATTTTAACGACTAGTACTAAAGTATGGTAAAATTTCCGTGTACGAATTTTGGGGGCAAAATTCGATACATTCGTGGAAAACTTGAAACGGAAAAGTTGTGCAGTGCATATGACGAAGAAAACGTTTTTAATTCCATGGTTCGGCGTCCTGACAATTCTATTTGCTTTGAGTCTTGGTGAACATTCAGGACCGGCTGAAGCAGAGGATTTTCGCTATCAATCTAGTTCCATTCCAGCTCTCAGCGCGTTTCTCTCTGATGAAATCGAAGGGGGCTCTGCCAATGCCATTGTCGGCGACCAAATCACCTACATTTCTCAACTATCTATAAATGAAGATGCATCTCCGTTTACAGATGTACGCTATTCGCTTGACCCCAGCCAAGGGTTAACCTTAGCCGATGGCTTCGAGACTACCCCACTCGCCTACGACGACATCTATCAGCTTGAAATTGATTCAGCCATCACGGTTCCCGCTGAAATCGGTGTTCTTGCTAAAACAGGCTCGCAAGCTGGGGTTACAAAGGAAAGCCTAGCGGCCGACCAAGACTTTGACGCCACCACCGGCGTCTCAGCCGTAGCTGAGATCATCACCACGGCTAAAGGGACGGTCAATCTAAAAGCAGATGGGAGCTTCACCTACTCACCTACTACGACAGAAACAGATTTTGAAGATTCATTTGAATACACAATCACAGACGATGAAGGGCAACAAGACAGTGCAACCGTTTCCTTAAACGTGTCGCAAAATTCATCCATCATCATTTATGTGGATAATCAAGTTGCGGGGCCTGGATCTGGATCGATTGATGATCCGTTCAAAAGTTTGACCGATGGGTTTGCCGCGGCCGATCAAACCTGCGACATCATCTTCTTGTACGCGTCCCCCATCCCCTACGATATCGAAAACGGGGTTTTGCAGGACTGCCAAAAGTTAATCGGACAAGATTACTCCCCTGTTCCATTTTCGGATATTGCGGATGTGCAGGAGCAGGTTCCGGAAGCTACTACAGAAAATCGGCCGACCATCCGCTGTAGCCGCTTCGTTGACTACTTGGATGGGGTTGATCCTTCGAAATTCTTCCCGACCACAAACCAAGGGTGTATCGAGCTGGGCCAAGACAACACCATTGCCGGTATCAACCTAATCAATTCTGAAGCAACTCAAAAAGCGATTGCGGGAGAGAACTTTGGCAAATTCTGGGGATTCAACATTAGCGTAGCGGGCAGTGATGGCTTTAGCCTCTCCTGTAATGACGCCGGTTTCCACCACGCCATTCTCTCTCGGGATATCAAAATCGACGGGTACGGCTATTTCGGCATCGATATGGCATCGTTTGCACAGTATCCGGCTTCGGCCGAAAGTTGTCGCCTATCTGGCCATTTAAGTGGAGTCACTATCACGAACTCCGGGCCGGGAGCACAGGAAGCGATTCAGGCCTATGCGCAAAGCAATGAGCTTCTAAAATTGCACCTGTACGGGCTAACCGCCTCGAATATTGATAAAACAGTTGTGCGCTCAACCACATCCCACAACGGTGAAGCAGAGCTTAACATCCAAGACGCCAACTTAACTGATTTCAATTCGGCCGGTATTTACGTTGAAAACTATGTCTTTTGGGATCAGGCAGAGTCGGCCGGATATGTGGATGCGACCATCAACAACTCGGTTATCACACCCAATCAAAACGGCCGAGCCATTATGGCTACCCATCTCGGCCGGGTTTTGTCAGACCTGACGATTACCAACAATCAAATTGGCAAGACGGGGGTCAACAGTGACGGTATTGCGATTTACGCGAACAACGAACACCCTATCAACGCAACCATCAAAGGAAACACATTCTTGAGCCAGGGGGCGCCAAATCCAAATCTGCCCAGCAATTTTACCCATGCCCCACAAGTACCCATCTACTTTGAATCAACCGTAGTTCAGAGTAGCGCCTGCTTAGACGCGCAAGACAATGATGCGGTTGCAGGTTATCAATATGTATTGGGTCAGCCCAAAGCTTCATTAGGATTAAAACTGGGGCCAAACGCTGAGATGCAAATTGCACGTTGGAACGGATCTGGCGGCACGACGGGAGCGATTAATGCCATCAATGCAGATAACCCGAACCTAGACGGTGGCGTAAATATCGAAACTGCGGCCGGTGCCAGTGTTGCAACCGGCAATTGCGAAGTTAATTCACAAGTGGCATTTGAGCAGTTACAGCGCAATCGGATTGGGGTGTTTGCTGACCCGGTTGTCACAATCCCAGTTTTGCCAGCAGGGAAAACGATTACGATCAATAACACAGCAACTGTTAATCAAGACGCCGCAGAGCTGGACTCAGTTTCGAATCAAGGAGTAGTTTCGGCCGAAGGTGGCAGCTTAGATGCCACCACCCTTGATCCAGATCCGGTTCCCGGTTTTGAAGCATCCGGCCGAACAGTCACTTTGTTAGATGGTGAGCTTCCAACCGTTTCGATTAACGACGTGTCTGTCGAAGAGGATGTGGCAAGCGGTGAAGGAGTCTTAGAAATTTCTCTCTCATCAGCCAGTAGCCAGCCGATCACGGTAGAGTATTC
>JAHDGV010000108.1:5037-15724 GCA_020631655.1 Chloroflexota bacterium
TCTTAGAAATTTCTCTCTCATCAGCCAGTAGCCAGCCGATCACGGTAGAGTATTCGACGGTAGCCGGTAGCGCAGTTGGTGGTGAAGATTACCTCGAGAAAAGTGGAACAGTGGTCATTCCGGCCGGAAGCCTGAACGCAACGGTTGCAGTCCAAATTATCGACGATCAAATCACCGAAGATGATGAACAACTGTTTGTGGACCTAGCGTTACCCGCTGGTGAACGTGCAACTATTGCTGATGGGCGTGGAACGATCACAATCTTAGCCAACGATCAAGTGGTGGTTACACCGAATTTAATTGTTGAAGATCTTGTTGTGCCAGAAGCAATTGGAAACGCAACAATAACGCTAGGGCTGAGCGAAGCGATTTCGAGTGATGTGACCATCGTTTATATGCCCAAATCCTCAACTGCAGTAGCAGGAGAAGACTTTATTGACATGGCTGGTGAGGTTCTAATTCCGGCCGGTCAAACATCAGCGGACTTTACGGTTGGTATTATCAACGATACGGATGCGGAACAGCTAGAATCATTTGAGATCGTCTACGAGGCCAAGAATGGAAGCAATGTTGCCATTCCAAACCCAACCTCAACAGTCACAATCAACGATGATGATCAGTCTAGCATCCCAGAAGCATCGGCCGATGACGTAACTGTCAACGAAGGTGATGGGACAGTCACTATCACCGTGGAACTTCAAGATCCTGCAACCCAAGATGTAGGCTTTGATTATCAAACTATTGAAGATACAGCTGAAGCAGGTGTTGATTACACTGAGACAAGCGGCTCGGTCATCATTGCGGCCGGAGAGCTGTCTGCCACGTTTACAATTGAAATCCTAGAAGATACGATCAACGAGTTTGATGAGTATTTCTTTGTTACCTTAACCGCTACCTCTGCAGATTCGGTCAATTTCAAGAACCCTCAGCTTGTTGTTTCGATTAGGGACAACGATGAGATCCTAATCGGTGTAGGACAAATTGATGACACGCCGTATCGAGCGCTAGAGGGGCAAGGGAGCATCTTCGTTGATTTGTTCTTGAGCCGACCCAGCGAACAAACGGTTGAGGTCAATGTCTCTACGGCCGATTTGCTAGCAACGGCCGGTGATGATTATGTTGCCATTCCTCAATCAACCATCATTTTTGAGCCAGGGCAAATGACCAAGGCGGTTCAAATTGGAATCATCGATGACACGGATACAAATGAGCCGCTGCACGATTTTGAGGTACTGCTAACCAATCCTGTAAATGCTCAAATCGGCCGTGCATCTGCACGGGTCGTCATCATTGATAATGATGCGATATTCCCATTCGCATTTGTCCAATTCCCAACCTACTCCGTCTTTGAAGATGATGACAACAATCCTTCAACCCCCACTCAATTAGATATTCAAATTGAACTAGGGAACACAAGCTCGCAAAACATTACTCTCACTGTTGGCACCAGCAACATCACGGCCTCTGACGCTGATTACTCGGCTATTCAAATCCAAGAGGTCGTGATTCCGGCGGGAGATTCTTCAGCCACGGTCACAATCGACATTTTTGAAGACAACATCGTAGAGCAACAAGAGACCTTCAAATTCTTCATTTCCTCATCCTTGGGTGCTCAGATCGACACGACTCAAAGCGAAGCCATTGTCACCATTGCTGACGGTGTTCCACCGATGATTCAGCTTACAAATTGGGATTTGGATGCATTCGCTCAACGGAGTCCAAATCAAGCTGAACTAGACTTTGAGATTACGGGTAATGTGGTGCTCCCAATTCGATTCCGAGTGGACATCTATGATGAACTAACTGAGCAGACAACCCAGTCAAAAGTTTACTTGTTGCGGCCGGGAACCCACCAGGTGACGCTGACAACCCCGGTTGATTTATCTAAGCGAGCCAGTTTGAACGAAGCAGACCTACTCTTGTACGCGAAGATTAGTCAGCTAAACGGTGCGATTGATCAATCAAATAGCTCACCAATTGCGATTTCTGGTCAGACTCGATTAACAACGACCATCTTTATGCCGATTATCAATCGCTAACTATCGTCATTTCGGTAAAGCGGGCACCCAAAGGGCCAGAAAAACTCAGCTGATCTTGCCCGTTTATCGGTTCGCGTATGATTGTCGGCGCTATCTCTAACTCGTTTAGCCCATCACTCTTTAGCCCATTTTCAGGGATTGGGAGCCAATACTTTGCAATATCTGCTCCAACCTGAATCGTTCCAAGCGGGATGCCGTTTAATCCAATTGCAACATCTTGCGAATCAAGCGAAGTTAGCTCCAGCTCAAATTCCAGATCGTTAGTTGAAACATCCCCTTCAAACCGGAAGTAGATTGTCCCCTTTACGCAGGACGTCCATCGGCCGTCATCCATCAAAACGTACATTCCCCTAAACAGTGCCTGATTACCGGCCCCTTCCACAATTGGTGCAGGATCATTCCCAGTCAGCCGCTCAATTAAGGATCGCTCAATAACGACTTGATTTTGGTCAGCTAGATAATCAACAGCTTGATTTAATCTAATCGGTTCCAAGCTGTTTTCATTTGGCAAGATAATTTCTTCAAAATTATTGGTATCTAACTGGCACACGATCTCGTCATCAGAGCGCCACTGTGCCACCGACCAGTCGAAGTATGGCCCCATATCTTCGGCCGGTGGGCCAACTACAGCAGGAGCCGAATCATACCAAAACCAATGAGTGTACGGATTAAAAAACGCCTGGTAGCTGTGGAGCCAAATAGCAAAGAGCCCGGCCGCACAAAACAGAACTCCGGCGGATACAACTGCACCCTGATTCAGAGCTCCATCTTTTAGAACCTGATTAAAAACGATAGCTGTGAACAAAAGAACGGCCGGCATCGCTTCGGTAAGCAAGCGGGGGCCGAACGAACCGCCACCCCACCAGATATTTGCTTGGCTCACAATCAGCACCTGCAAAACGAACCATAAAGCACACAATTGAACTAACGGATTGCGCCACACTTTAGGTACAAAAATCGTCATCACTAACGGCAATACAACCCACGGCATGTAAACAAAAAATCCGCGTGATGGACTGACCAAATTACCAAGCAATCCAACCCATAGAGGTACAGGTGCATCGTCTAGTCGATTTAGACCATAATATGGCGGCATCAACAGGCCGTATTCCCAATATGACCAAGCCGCAAAGCCCAGCAATAGGATAAAGGCAGTGGAGCCAGCAAGTATCCCAGAACGAAAGTCGGTAAGCAGTAAGTAAACTAAAACGCAAGAGACGATTACGACTGAGGAAACACGGCAGAAAAAGCTCAAAAATAGCAGAACACCTAAGGCTAGAATTAAAAGGCGATTCTGCCGATCAGAAAGCTCATGTTTAACTTTGATGCTGAGCAGAATAACGACCAGCAAGTTGAAGATTACGGTGTAGTTAATGCTCCAAAATGCAGAGCCAAGCGTGCTAAAGGCGATGCTCCCAAAGAATGCAACTAGCGATAAAACGACGGCCGGCCAACGTGGCAACCACAGTCTTGCTAAAGCAAAGCAAAGCAAAAGCGCAATTGATCCGGTCAAAAACGCAAGCCTATTTTGGACCGCCAAGTTAGTACCGGGATCCACAAAATCATATCCGAGCTGGCTTAGCACCGCGGTAAGCGGCAGGGTCAAAATTGCGCTTCCGGCCGGAAAAAAGTCGATCAGTTTCCCATTAACCGTGGTCACTCGGAACGTTAAATTTTCTTCGGTCAGTGTCGTTCCATCCGGTAATATCGGCCGGCCGATGTATGGATCAAGGTATACATGTCCCGTCTCCCAAAGCGCCTGAGACGTTGGGAGGCTCAACAACGTGTCGATCATCCCATACTGATTGACTTTGTTGCCGCTGACATAAAACACCCCGACTACGCCGAGCAGCAAGATGATCGTTACCAATGCTTTTTCAATTCTGCTTGAATCAGTCACATCGATATCCCTCATGGTTTTTGATCAAATTGAATGCCGCTCAAAACAACCTGTTGGTTTTTTGGCATAGTTAATTCAACAAAATTAGCTTCGTCCAAATTCAGGAGGGCCGTATCGATTGTTATCGTAATTCGGCCGTCTTCATCCGCTGTAAGATCATCAATCGGCTGGTGGTTAACCTCAGCTCCGAAACGTGGAGAACCCTCTGCCACAAAGAGCGTTAAGCTCAAATCACCGTTGGCTACATCTTGTTGGGTTGGTAGAAAGTAGAAACGGGAGGCGGCACAAGTCGACAAAATTGTTTCCCCCTGATTTATTAAAAATCGATCTACATAAATCGACTGAGGAAAAAACAAAACTCCATCACCTGAAAAGTTAACTTCAGCTAGTTTTTCAATGCTGTATTGGCTCGCAGAAATCAGATTGATCGGCTCGCCAATTTCTAAAGGCTCAAAAAAGATAGGGTTTGAGGGGACAACATCTTCTGACAGTTCTTCGCGAAGCTCGCAGGCGCGATCATTACTCATAAGAATCTGGCTGTATTTTATTGAAAAATAGGAGGAGAAATTTTGATTATCCCTTGTCGGGTATCCGGTAATGCTATTTTGCCATGGTCCGCCCGTGTACACATTAAAAAACGGCTGATAGCTATGTGCCCAAACTGAAATAAGCCCGAGTGCAAAAAAGCTAACTAGAACACCGTTTTTGAACCGGCCGGTAAAAACCGCTTGATTTTCGGCCCACAGAGTGATCCCGATCAGTATCAGACCGGGCAAGAATTCAGCCAACAACCTCGCCCCAAAAGAGGCACCTCCCCACCAGATCACAGAAGTTGAAATGGTGAAAAAAAGTAGCAAGCCCCAAACCACAACCCAGATTCCCAGCTTATCTCTCTTAAAAAATGAGTCCGATTTGAACCACATGATTGGGATCAAAAGGAGCCACGGCATTGTAAAAAACAATCCTCGTGAAGGGCTTATCAAATTGCCCAGCAAGCCTACCCAAAGCGGGAGCAAATCTGGGGTTCTGCCGGTTTCGTAGTAAATGGGCAGGATGTCGCCATAAGTGATCCACGACCATCCGACAAACATGGCTAAGCCCACGGCCGAAGTCCCCATCGCCCAAAAAGCAACCCTGCGATGATTAAGCAACAGGTAGCCAAAAGAAAGAACAATCAGTACAGACGCTGAGGGGCGTTGAATAAACGCCAAAAATAAGCTTAGCCCGATTAATACGCCAGCCCAATGCCTAAAACGGGGTTTAACAAGATCAGATTCTAGTCGGGATAACCCAATTAAGGCCCAAATAATAAATACAATTGTGAAATTGATATTGAAGTAAGCCAACCCCATATTGGCAAACATCGCACTACCAAAGTAAGTGATATGAGCCACGATTAGAGCCGGGAAAATTTCAAGCTTAGTCAAGCACAGCACAAACAGGGAGAACAACGCGATTGCCGATGTTAGGAAGGCAATTCTATTTTGCACAGCCAGATTTGTGTTGATGTCGGTCAAGTTAAATCCGGCCCGATCTAGCAAGAAAACTAGCGGTGTGATTAGCAGGGCAGGGCCTGGAGAGTAAATATCTACAATTTCGTTATTGCTTAGTACGGCCGCCTGATAATTATTTATAACCTGTCCCAATATTCGGCCGTTTGGTGCGATAGGCTCGGCTTCAAGATGTGTGAGATAAGGGGTCCCGTTTTGGATAATCGCTTGGGCCGTCGGCAACGTCAGAAGCGGATCGCTGTGACCATACTGATTCACTTTTACGCCGGTAATATAAAAAATCAGGCCAAACGAAACAGCAAAAACCAACGTAGCGACAACTACATGCAGGCGGTTATATCTAGTTTTTTCACTATGCTGATTTTTCAAGCTTTGATTTCCAAGCAATGGCTAAAAGTGTTGAAGCGAACGACCTTTTAAGGCCGTTCGCACATTCTAGTCAAGAGACTGAACAACAGCCCGGTACAGCTTGTCTGCTTTAATATCGGCCATCGAGTGGCAAGGAGCATCTAATTTCTCAGCCAATGCAGAAGCTAAGCCCTGATCAAATGCGGCATGTTCCATGTTGATAACTACGGAGCGGATGCTGGCTTCTTTAATAGCGTTGGCCAAGTTATGAGCTTCCTCTTGTGGCGGCCGATTGCCCAAACTAACGTTACCCGCACCGTCAGTCAACAAAATCATCAGAGGTTGAACGTCTGGATGGGTATATTTTTCTTTTTGGAACACTTCAAACGCCATCATTAATCCGGCCGATAGTGGTGTTTTACCCCCTACCGCCACATTTTCAAGCGCCTTCCGTGCTAGTTCAACAGAATTGGTTGGTGGCAAAACCAAGTTTGATTTGTTCTTGTTAAACACAATCAAGCCCACCCGGTCACGCCGTTGATACGCATCTGTCAAAAGCGACATGATGGCCCCTTTTGTCGCCTCCATCCGCTCAGAAACAGCCATCGACCAGCTGGCATCTACCACAAATAGCACCAAGTTTGCCGTTCTTTTTACTCGCACTTTTTCACGCAAGTCAGACTTTTTCAGCTTCAGAGCCATATCAGACTCACCTTCGCGCCCTTTTTGATACGCCGCGGCCGCACGCAAAGTAGCATCGAAGGCTAAGTCAGTTACTTTGTCTTTTTTAGGGAGTCTCGATTGAATGTAGCGCCCACGTTTCCGATCTGTTTTGGTGTAGCTCCGGCGACCTGCACGATCTCGAGATAATTTATCCAGTTGAGTGTCTAATTTTCGAGCTTGGAACTCTTCTTGACTCTCAACTTGCCGTCCCCCTTCCCACCAAGGTGCATCTTGGGGGGCTTGAGGGACGGTTTGCTTTCCAGCTTCAGTTTGGGCGGTTTCATCGGCCGAATCGACCTCATCCACCTCATTATCACTCTCTACTGAGTTTTTTTTTCCCCGTCGGCCGGAGAGTCTTGATCTGACTCTTCTGGGTCACCATCAAACTCATCGTCACCAAATTGCTTTTGGGCATCTTCTAGGCGGTCGGCCAAGTCGCTAACATCACCCGTATCATCAAATGGACGGGTTTTCATGCGGTGTGGCAACGCAAGCTCGGCCGCGAGCAAAATATCTTCATCTGTGATGCGATCACGCCCCATAAAGGCCGCATGTGCTTGCGCACCGCGCAAAATCACAATGTCACCACGGTGGCCGTCTACTTTCATAGATGCGGTCAGGCTGGCGATAGAAGCCAAGTCACGGCGGCTGTATTTCACATCAGAAACAATACCGCGCGCCTGTAAAATTTGGCTCCGGAGTTTTTCTTCGTGATCGGCCCAATCAGCAACGAACCCTTCCGAGTTGTTCTCAAAAGCGATACGACGTTCCATAATCGCCACACGAGAGCGCATTTCAGCCAACCCGCCGATCGTCACAGAGAATGCGAAGCGGTCGAGCAACTGCGGCCGTAAGTCACCTTCTTCAGGATTCATCGTTCCCACTAAAATGAAACGTGCAGGATGCGAATGGCTAATACCCTCGCGCTCAACAATGTTTACACCCATCGCCGCAGCGTCCAAAAGCAGGTCCACTACGTGATCGTCTAACAAGTTAACTTCGTCGACGTACAAAATACCGTCATGTGCGTGAAACAAAACACCAGGTTCAAAGTGCTTCTCACCAGATTGAATTGCTTTTTCAATATCTAGCGTTCCTACAACACGGTCCTCTGTAGCACTAACCGGGAGGTTAATGAAGGAGGTGCCTTCAGGGAGAAGTTGAGACAATGCACGAGAAGCGGTTGATTTAGCTGTTCCTCGCTCTCCACGGATCAAAACCCCACCAATTTGAGGATTTACCGCATTTAAGATCAAAGCACGTTTCATCCGCTCTTGGCCAACAATAGCGGTGAAAGGGAAAACATTTTGATGGGCCATAAATAACTCCGAAATTGAACCCGAGTTTTGTGATGGGTCCGAAATTGCAAGCAGAAATTATACTGCAACCATTCGTAGCATGTCGAAAGATTCTTTTATTTGTTATGATCTGTATACGGAAATTCACGAAGGTTGCACCCAAGCAAATAAATTGAGCAGATTTTGTTGAAATTGCCAAGCAAAAAGACAGAATTTTTTAAGATTTAAAAGGTTTCATGAAATCTTAAAAAATAGGTTGTTTTTCAAACAAACCTTCCTATAATTGTCATCCAATGTCAGATGAAGGAATTAGGATTTTATTGGTAGAGGGGAAGCGTGCGGGTGCAGATTCTTTATCAGTGTATCTGAAAAAAAGATGGCCAAATATCATAGCCGTTAACAGCGGTTCTGATGCACTCGCCTCTGCCAGGTTTAAGGCGCCAGATCTTGTGGTTTTTGATGCATCAACCATGAGGTCTTCAGGCATTCGCATGTGCAAGCGGATTCGTCAAGAATATCCCAACATCCCCTTCATTCATTCAAGAAGAGAGAATGACAAGCAAGATGACTCTCTTGGGGCCGACATTTACCTACAAAAACCGTTTACAGCTCGCAAATTAAACAATCGGGTTTTCCAGCTTCTACCGGCAAATGAGGAAAATGACAGCATTATCCAAGTTGGGAAATACAAGCTGTTTTTAGAGAAAGGGGCCATTGATGTGCCAGGCAAAGGGGAACAACAGCTGACACCCAAGCTAACCAACCTTCTCGAATTGCTTATGCGCAACGCCGATGATGTGGTAAGCCGTCAAGAGATTATGGAAAAGGTGTGGCAGACCACCTATTTAGGTGATACCCGAACTTTAGACGTCCACATCCGTTGGATTAGACAGGCTGTCGAAAAGGTCCCGAACAAGCCTAAGGTCTTAACGACGGTTCACGGTGTTGGTTACACCTTTAACTCAAAACCAAAATAGCCTACCTCCCTCTAGTTCTTCAATCTAAATCACTTAATACTCTGCAAAGCAAGTAATTTAAAGTTACTAAAATAGACGTCATTCCCACGAAGGTGGGAATCCAGTGCCAGGCTTAGCGCTGGATACCCGCCTCCGCGGGTATGACGCTCTCAAAAAATGTTAGATTTCATACTTTACAGAGTACTTTAACCCCTCCTCTCAATAAAGACTTCGGACGTTTTCAGCCCGTCGGCCGAGTCTTTACCTGAGGATATGAAACTTCCAAAGTCAGTTGGCGCGTAACATCAGATCTAATTTCAATAACTACCCAGATATTTGAGAGAAGTTCAACATTGTTGCAACCTTTAATCCTCAAGCCTATACTTCGGCCGTTCAAAAAAAGGAGATTGTTAACTGATGAAAGTTTTAGTTGCTGGCGAAGAGCCGTTTATTTCAGAGATTGGTAAATACTGCACCGACGCGGGCCATGACACAACCTTATTTTTAATCGAAGATTTTTACGATTCTATCGAAAGCGGCTATGTGATGGAGCAGTTTTCAGACGTGGATGTTGTGATTGAAGCGCACAACGAAACCGCGGCCGCCAAGCAAGAGTTGCTTGTAAGCTTGGCCAAACACATTCCAAGTGACGCCATGCTTTTAACCTCAGCAATGGCGACCAGCACAACTTTGGCGGCATCTTGGGTAGCCAATCAAGGGCGCGTTGTTGGATTCTTGGTAATGCCACCGCTAGAAAATCACCCAATCGTGGAAGTTGCGGCCGGGTTTAACACCGATAAACGGTATCAAGAAGCCGCAATCGGTTTCTGGCGCTCAATCGGCCTAGTGACCATGAGTGTACGGGATGGTGCTGGACTTGTCCGCGGACGCTTGATTGGCGGAATGATTAACGAAGCAGCCACCTTGGTAATGGAAGGCGCAGCCTCGGCCGAAGACATCGACATGATGTTAAAGATCGGCAACAATCTACCTTTAGGGCCGTTAGCATGGGCCGATTACATTGGTCTGGATTCAGCCTTGGGCATTATGCGAGGCATCTATTCTGAATGGCAAGTTGACCGATTCAGACCGTCTCCATTGCTAAAACACCTTGTGGCGGCCGGAAAATTAGGCCGGAAAAGCAGTATCGGCTTCTTCCAATACGACTAAATTTAAGCATGCAAAACGATAAAGCGATGGATGAACATGCTGGCCCATTCAGCATGAGAGTTTGGTTGCTTTTTGCACTTGCGGGGGGCCTTTTTTTACGCCTGTTACGCTTGGGTAGCAAAAGCCTGTGGTTTGATGAAGCCCACGGGTTTAACGTTGCTCAGCGTGGCATGTTTGATTTCTGGAACAGGGGGATTGAGCCTGTTCATCCACCAGGCTTTTTCTTTTTACTTGAACAGTGGAGCAAGCTAGGAAGCGATGAGTTTGTGCTTCGGTTGATGTCAGCACTTAGCTCGTTCTTAGCGCTAATTCTATTTTTCTTTGTTCTAAAATCGCTTTTCAATAATCAGGTTGCGCTCACGGTAACCTTGCTTTCGGCCGTCAATCCGCTCCTCATCTGGTATGCACAAGAGCTACGCAATTACTCGCTTATGTTGCTTTTGGGCGCCCTAAGCACCTTGGCATTGGTTTATGCCGTTCAGCAGAAAAACAACCTCAACAAGGGAATCTGGTTCCTCGTTTTTGCGCTCGGCACGGCCGGGTTGGCTTACACCCACTATGGCACCATGTTTTTTTTCTACTTTCAACTTGGCTTTGTGCTTTTGTTGATGGGGATCAAAAAACTACCGAACAATACAATTCTGGTCTGGTTTGGGGGATTCGTCCTTGCTTTGGGACTTTATTGGCCGTGGCTCCGGTCGCCTGTAGGTTCCTCATTTTACAACCGGCTTTTTTCCGGCCA
>JAHDGV010000656.1 GCA_020631655.1 Chloroflexota bacterium
CAACCGACGCTGATGATGACGTTCTTGAGTACGGAGCAATGAACTTGCCAGCTGGGGTCGAGATTTTGACTGATACCGGTAAGATCACTGGTACTGTAACTGGAATTGGTTTCTACACCGTGACTGTCACAGTTGATGATGGCAACGGTGGTGAAGCGGAAACCGTCTTCACAATGGACGTTAATGACGCACCAGAAATCGATGCGATTGAAGATCAAGTTAGCAATGTTAACGATATGATCTCTCTAGAGATTGCTGTTTCTGATGAGTACAAAACGGACTTTGTCTTCGGTGCAACCAACCTGCCAGACGGATTGACGTTGGACACTGCAACCGGTTTGATCAGCGGTACCGTTACAACGGCCGGTAGCTACTCAGTAGACGTTACAGTTGATGACGGTGCAGGTGGCTCTGACATGCTCAGCTTTGCTTGGTTGGTTAACACGCCACCAGTTGTAACCGATCCAGGTGCCCAAACTGGAATGGTTGGTGACTCTATCAACCTTCCAATCGAAGCAAGCGACGCTGATGGTGACACCCTCACCTACAGTGCAGTAGGGCTTCCAGCTGGTTTGACAATCGACGCATCAACCGGAATTATTTCTGGTGAATTTGAAGCAGACGGTCAAAGCACCTCAACAATTACCGTTTCTGATGGTAATGGTGGCACGGCCGAGATTATGATCGACTGGGATATCGAACCACTCCCACCGGTTAACACAGGTGTAACAATCTTCTTGCCAATGGTTACTCGGTAAGAGAGATTCAAAGTTGGTGAGTTCAATCAGTTCTATCGATAAAGCTCATCAAGCTTGACCTTACATTTTAAAAGTGAGGGGAACTAAAATCGCTACGATTTGGTTCCCCTCATTTTTCATTTTAGGAAAGGGTGGCCTTAAGTAAATTTTTCTACAATAGACCCTGAGACACACCAGTCTGATTTTTTCGCACACCACGATGGGGCTTCTTGCATATTGGAAAAAGAGAAAGACTATGAGACTAAAAAAGAATTCTACGAGCGTTTGGGGCAGTTCAGCATTTTCAATTTTTGTGATCGTGTTGGCATTAGGGGTACTTTCAACTCCAATAAATGGCCCTGTAGGGATATTGCCTGCTATGGCGGCCGAACCTGCGCAACTTCGCGCTCCCGGCGCTACTAACCCACATATTTTGGGCAATGATCACACGCAAGACGCCAATTTTTCAGACCTACATAATCCCGGTCTATTCATCAACGAAACAGATACCTACTTAAACAAAGGGACTACAGCCATAACGATTAGTCTTGACACATTTAACTTTTTTGCCAAAAAAGCTGGTAATCCTGTAACTCCTGTTGTAGTCCGAATTGATGGGGACAACGATTTTACCGTCTTGGCCGTTGGGACCACACGGAGCACCTACCAAGTTGGGCAAGGCAATAGCTTTAATTTCTCTGATTCACCAAAATCACTAACGTTACAGCCCGGCGAAAAAATTGGCACAGGATTTATAGATGCTGATGCCAATGGCCAAGGGTGGGGGCAAGGCGGTAATCCGATTCCTGCTGAAGGAAATGGATTTATTGGAACTGGCCCAACCGCCACCGGTTTAGACCAAGATGAAGTGTGGGCCCTTTTGCCTGATCCATTGATCCACTTTGATCCAAGTGAGCCAGACTACAAACCTTATGATCCTAGTGTGGATACCCCGGCGCTGGCTGAAAATCAGAAAATTTTAGCAACCAACAATGGGAAAGAGCTTGCAACCTACAACCTCTTGAGGTCTTATAAATATTCGATTGGCTTGTCTTCAAATGAAGCATTTAATGGAGCAACGCTTTATACCGATGCTGGTTTAGAGGGCACGGCCGTGACTTTTTCCGATGGCATTACGTGGCTTGCTGATACCGTTATCGGAAGTGGAACCGCCAGTTCGATTGAAGTTGAAGATGGATATGTTGCATATTTATGTGACGGCACGCTAGACAATACAGAAACGTGTAAAGTTTATACACCCAATGAGTATGGCCTATTATTCGAGTGGGACAATAAAGCTACGATCATCAAAGTTGATCAAAACGACCCCGGCCGGCACGGTCTTTGGGAGAGTGTTTATGAAATGCCACAGCGCGCAATTGCGGCCGCACAAATGCCAGACGGCCGTGTGATGTTTTGGCAGGGTGGTATAGCTGAAGGCCCCGGAAAAGAGATCAGCATTATTGACCCATCGACTTATACAGGACTCAGCGATGCTGAATCGACGGGTGCGCCAAACAATCATGATACCTTCTGTCCCGGCCCAGCCTTAATGCCCAACGGCGATCTGATTTTAGCCGGTGGCGGATTGGGTACAGAAGCTGCTTCGAGCGTGTTTTATTGGGATGCATACAAATGGGAAAGAGAAGAAGATATGAACGAACCTCATTACTACGGCACATCTGTCATGATGGCCAATGGGGAAGTGTTCCATGCTTTAGGCTCAGCCGTTGCGGCCAATAACTACACAG
>JAHDGV010000109.1:0-1530 GCA_020631655.1 Chloroflexota bacterium
TTAGAGGTGAGGGTTAAACGTCGTGAAACTATTACCTACTTAAATTTTCAACTTATATAAGGGATGGCTCGCCCCGGTAAAACATAATATAAAGCGGGCGAGCCACATTCGCTTCGCGAAGTGACATAGCCCCTACAAAATACCATCACCTGTTTAATCAAAAAAATCCATGGAAAAAGGGAAAGTAATTCTAATCAACGGGGCCTCAAGCGCGGGGAAGTCAACACTAGCCGCGGCCGTGCGCGACCAGTTGCCCGAGCCGTTTTTGCGCTTTTCGTTTGATCTGTTTATCGATTCATACGCCCTGCCTAAACTTGAGCAAGATGATTGGCGCAAGATACGCCCGGCCGTATTTGCGGGGTACCATCGCTGTTGGCCCGCGTTGGCCTCGGCCGGAAATAATTTGCTCATCGATCACATTATCGAACAAAAAGCGTGGCACACTGAGCTACAAGCCCTGCTTACAGGTTACGACCTGTTTTTTGTGGGATTGCACTGCGCACTGCCGGAGCTTGAGCGGCGGGAAAAAGCACGGGGTGATCGAGGGATAGGGGATGCCAAGAAAGATCTGAGCTTTGTACACCAGTTTGCTCAGTATGATTTTGAGCTTCAATCTGAGGATGGATTAGAGACTAACGTTGAAGCATTATTGAAAGCGTGGCAGAATCGGCAATCACCCTCGGCGTTTTTTATTTAGAAAACTTCCTGAAGGGGCACAAACTTTTTCAACGCCTTTGACGCGCCAACGGCACGTCTCTATAACTATTTATGACGAAGCCCAAAAATATTCTCTTTATCATGGCGGACCAACTCCGCTGGGACTACCTTTCCTGTTACGGACACCCCCATCTGCACACGCCCCACATCGATGCGCTGGCGGAGCGCGGAGTTCGCTTTGATCGAGCCTATTGCAATGCCCCGATTTGCGGCCCGTCACGAGCCTGTTTTTACACCGGCCGCAGCATGTTCAGCAACGGCCAATATTGGAACTTTTATCCAAATCGGGCCAGCGAATCGACGATAGGCGATTATCTGCGGCCGCACGGCTATCGCTCGGCCGTGGTGGGTAAACTGCATACCAAACCGGATGCAGATGAAATCAAAAGATTAGAAATCACCCCTGATTCAGATGTAACCAGTCGTTTGACACACGGTGGATTTGAACCATATGAACGGGACGATGGAGTTAACCCAGACTTTTTGGCGCTCAATTTTGGCAAGGCGGAAAAATACAACGCCTATCTGCGAGAACAGGGCTATGACACCCCCAATCCATGGCAACAAAACGCCAACAGTGTGCTCGATGAAAATGGCAACATTCAAAACGGGTTTTACTGGCGGCACAACGATAAACCGGCCAACATCGCTGAAGAACACTCAGAAACCCCGTATATGACGATGCGGGCGATGGAGTGTATCGAAGCGATGGGTGACACTCCGTGGTGCGTTCACTTGAGCTATATCAAACCCCATTGGCCCTACATGGTGCCTGCTCCGTACCACAATATGTACGGTCCAGAGCATTTTTTG
>JAHDGV010000109.1:1630-15608 GCA_020631655.1 Chloroflexota bacterium
ATAGGATCGGGGTGTACATTGGATACTGGAGCGAAGAAGAAGGGCCATTTCTAGACTAGCATTCAAAATGTATGCTAAAGAGTTCGGACGTGTTCAAACCTTCCGAAACCTTAGGGTGATGAGAGAAAAATGACTGAGAATTTAAATTTACAAAACGAACCGGCCGATTGGAAAGAATGGTACAACGCACCCCAGCTCAAGTTCTATTCGATTGCCAAACAAAATCCCAATGTGGGCCTCGTGGCCAGCACGGAGACCGGCACGGTGCAGTGGTACATCTGGAACCCAACTGATCCGCAGGCTGACAAAGTACAGATCACAAACACCCCCGGTGGCCATCCGTATCCGCTGTTTGTCTCGGCCGATGGGCGGTATGCGTACACGCTGAAAGATGAAAAAGGGAACGAGATCGGTCATTTTGTGCGCTACTCGCTCGAAGATTTAGGGGCAGAGGCTGAAGACATCACCCCAGATTTGCCACCGTATTCTGCTTTTGGGATTAACGTGTTTAGCGGGACCGGCAAAATCGGCTTTGTGGCTGTCTTCAACGGCACGTTTCATCTTTTTACGCTCGACGTTGCGGCCGATGGGACCTTATCGAACCGAAAAGAGCTGGTCACCAGCAAAGCGACACTGGGCAACGTGCAGTTTTCGGCCGATGGGCAGACGGTGTTCGCCATGACCAACGAGCGAACCGGAACCCCAGCCACTAGCCTGCGCGCCTACGATGCGACCACGGGCAAGATGCTGGCTGAGCTTTGGGATGGAACGGGGACAAGCATGATTGGCATGTATCCGTCTAAAATTAAGGGGGACGGCCGAATTTTGTGCATTACCAATCAAAGTGGGGTGGAAACCTGTCTGCTCTGGAATCCGCACACGGGTGAGCGTGAGGACCTAATCTTTGATGAAATTACGGCCCCCGCGATACCGGATGATTGGAGCGCAGATGGCTCAAAGATCTTGATCGCCTGTATGGATCAGGCGGCTGAGAAAAGTTATGTGTACGACCTGATCACAAAGCAACTGACCCGTTTAGACATTGAGCCGGGGACCTATTCGCTGTCTAAATTTGATAAAGATGCCAAGCACATCGTTGCTATTTGGCAAGATGCGACCCGGCCGGGGACGCTGATGAAGCTGGATGCAGAAACGGGCAAACTCAAACAGGTATTGCTATCTGCGGGTGAAATCCCTCCCGGCCGACCATGGCGTTCAATCACGTTTAAATCGGCGAATGGGGCAACCATCCAGGGTTGGTTAGGTGTGCCCGAAGGAGAGGGGCCGTTCCCCACAATTTTAGAGACGCACGGTGGCCCCACGGCGGTTAAAACCAATCTGTTTTCGGCCGATTCCCAAACTTGGATGGAGCACGGCTATGCATTTTTATCGATCAACTATCAAGGGTCAACCACGTTTGGACGCGATTTCCAAGAGTCGATTTATGGGAATCTTGGTGAGCTTGAAGTGCAGGATATGGTGGCGGCCCGTGAATGGCTAATTGACCAAGGGATTGCAGATCCTGACAAAGTTATCCCGATGGGTGGCTCGTACGGCGGGTATCTGACCCTGATGGCGCTGGGTGTTGAGCCTGATTTGTGGGCCGGAGGCATCGCGTTTGTGGCGATTGCAGATTGGGCGATCCAATATGAAGATACGGCCGAAACGTTGCGGGCTTATCAAGTCTCGCTCTTGGGTGGCACCCCGGCCGAAGTGCCGGAGCAGTATGCCAAAAGCTCCCCCATCACCTATGCTGAACGGGTGACGGCGCCTGTCATGATCATGCAAGGGCGGAACGACACCCGCACCCCGGCTCGGCCGATTGCGATGTACGAAGAAAAGCTCAAAGCATTGGGCAAACACATCGAGCTCCACTGGTTTGAAACCGGCCACGCTGGCTCTCGGGCCGACATCAGCAAGGCGATTGAATTTATGGAACTCCAGCTTGATTTTGCCAAAAGGATTCTGAAATAGCTCTTAGCTTTTGGCTTTCAGCTATTAGCATGATTTCTTAAGAGCTGATGGCTGAAAGCTTGTAACTCAAAATGACTCAACTACTTGAACAAGATATTCAAACCAAAGAAGTGCTCGATTGGAAAGGCATCCACCTGTTCCACTACAGCGCTTCATCCTGCTCGCAAAAACTTCGCATCTTTTTAAATTTAAAAGGGATTGATTGGGAGCCTCACGTCGTTAATTTGCCTCAAGGTGAACAGCTGACCCCGTGGTATTTGGGGATTAATCCTCGCGGTTTGGTGCCTTGTTTGGTCATCGATGGGGAGGTGCATATCGAGAGCAATGACATTATTGAACTGCTCGATGAACGGTTCCCGGAGAATAAGCTGATCCCGGCCGGGTTTGAAGACAAAATGAACGAGCTGTTACATCATGAAGATGACATGCATCTCGACCTGCGTTCGATCTCGTTCCGGTTTACCCAAAAGCGAAGCAAGACACCTAAATCGGCCGAAGATCTGCAGAACTTTCGGGAGCGAGGCACCGGGACGGTACAGGGGAAAGCAGACCCCAACAAGGAACGCGAAATCGCTTATTGGGAGGCGTATGCCAAAAACGAGGGGATTACGGATGAAGGGATTCGGGCCTCGGCCGAGCGGTTCCGCACGACGCTAGACGAGCTGGCAAAAAATAAAGGTGACAGCCCGTATTTGCTCGGAGACGAGCTAACGGTGCTAGATATTGCGTGGTATGTGTACGTGAATCGGATTGTGCTGTGCGGCTATCCGTTGGATCGATTGCATCCCGGGTTGAGCGATTGGTTTGCTGACTTGCAACAGCGGCCGGAGTTCACCAAAGAGGTGCAGTCACCCGATCACATCCTTGAAAAAATTAAGGAGAACCATGCGGAGCAAAAGGCGGCCGGGACCAGTTTTGTTGAGGTTGCGGGGTTTTAGGACCACGATCTGTAGGGGCGCAGATAATCGCGGGACAAATATTTCAAAAGTGAGAAGTAACAGCGATTAACTCGCCCGATGGTCATTAATAACCGATTTTGCGGGGAGCTACCCAAATTGAATTGTTCTCAACTAAAGTTCTGAAATGCTATATATCGGGCGAGTTAGTGGCTCCCAGATTTGCAGTTACGAAAGTTGGACCGACAGCCGCTATCTGTGCCCCTACAACAGGTTTACAGATTCTGAAAAAAATGAGGCAGACCCTCGTTTAATTTTAGGCGATAGGCGGTAAACAGACGGCGGGCGGCAAATCCTGACCAATCTTCAGGGAGCAAAACGGTTGGCAAGTTGGGGTCTTTGCGGGGGAACGGCTGAAAGTCAAACGTGAGCATAAAGCGGGTACGGAAACGCTCCTCGGCCGACATGGTGGCGATTTGCACCTCTTGCCCTTCAAGCTGTTCTTTCCACTTGGCAACAAACTCCGCATACTCGTTTTCGAGCGTTTCTAGGTCCCAACACTTTTCCATAATTTCGTCATCCGTCATCAGCCCTACCCGTCGGCCGTTGAATAGCGAAACCTGCTCCCGAATCCCCATATCATTTACGATTTTTTCCAGCTCTGCCTGCCGATTGTGAGCCCCAACCCACGTGCCGGGGGCCAAGTTGCCAAAGCCAAACCAGACCAGTTTTTTGCGAAGCTCGTTGCGCAACGGCCGTTTTTCTTCTGGCAACGAATAGACAACCACCTGCCATTCCCCATCCCAATTATCGATTGGGGTTTCGAAGATGCGTTTGCCCCCCTGCGCAATAATTTCGCGCCCTTTGGCCGTGATTTCATACCGGCTCCGGCGGCCGTCTTTGATCGTATCAAACCACCCCTGCTGTTTCATGCGGGATAGGGTTGTGCGGGCCGCCCGGTCGCTGACCCCCAGCAAATCGAGCAGATAAAGAAGCTCGTGCGTCCACGCCCAGCCGTTTTTGTGGGGCAATATGTAGTCGGCAAACAAATTGAAGACGAAAAATTGGGTACTGCCTTTGGTTTGGGTGACGGTTTGGAGGTCAGGGAGCATGGGATGAGTATAGCAGGAAAAGCGGGATTTTCATCTTGACAGGTTTTGATTTTGAGTTAAATTATGTCGCATAAAATAAACGGCCGTAAAATATATGTGACACAAAATGCGAGATTAGGCCGATTGACCAACAAAACAAATTGAGGCTATGCAAAAATCAAGACGTTCGTCTTGATTTTGAGAAATTGCAATCTCTGTGACGAGGGATTAACAATCGAGGAAAAATAAAATGAGCAAAGAGTTGGCAAAGGGAATTACTCCGAACGGATCGGGAGAAGAAGGAACGACGGTTCTGAATATTTTGGGGCAAAAATATTTTATTAAAGCCCTGTGCGAATCGACATTTGCGTTTGAAACCAACAGCGATCCCGGGCAGTTTGTGCCTGTACATGTCCATCCTACTCAAGACGAATTTATTTTGGTGCAAGATGGGGTTTTGGATTTGAAGTTGGATGGGAAATGGGTGCAGGCAAAAGAGGGGGATTTGGTCCGCATGCCAAAAGGGATTCCGCACGGCTATTTCAACAAATCTGATAAACCGTGTCGCGCTCTGTTTTGGGTTTCACCCACGCGCAAGCTGGAGGCACTTTTCCAACAGCTTCACAATTTGGAAGATGTGGATGAGGTGGTCCGCATTTCGGCCGAGCATGAAGTGAACTTTTTACCACCTGAAGCAAACGAGTAAAAAATAATTTATGAAAATTTCCATCATCGGCGGCGGTCCTGGCGGGCTGTATTTTGCCCTTTTAGCCAAAAAAGAATGGCCCAACTACGACATAGCCGTCTACGAACGGAATCGGCACGACGATACGTTTGGCTTTGGGGTTGTGTTTAGCGACGAAACGCTAGGGGTGTTTCAAGAGTATGACACCCCATCCTACGAAGCGATTCGGCGCAATTTTGCCTATTGGGACGATGTGGAGATTGTGTTTAAGGGGCGTTCGTTTGTGATTGGTGGGAACGGTTTTGCAGGCTGTTCGCGTAAATCGTTGCTACTGCTGTTGCAGGAGCGGTGTCGTGAGCTGGGGGTTGCACTCAACTATGAATTTGAGTTTGATCCGGCCGTTATGCTTTCCCAATCTCCATTTGCTGAAAGCGATCTGATTGTGGCGGCCGATGGGATCAACAGCCGCATCCGCACCCATTTTGTTGACCACTTTAAAACTGACATTGATCGGCGGGAAAATATTTTTTGCTGGGTCGGTTCAACCTGCCCGTTTGATGCGTTTGAGTACCACTTTTTAGAGACAGAACATGGGCCAATGGTGGCTCACTGCTATCAGTATGAGGCGAACGCCAGCACATGGGTTATTGAGACATCAAAAGAGACGTGGGCCGGTTTGGGCTTCGACAAGCTGGATGATCACAAGGCTGAACATCTACCGGAGCTTGAAAAGCTGTTTGCCGAACGGCTCAACGGCCATAAGTTGATCGATAATCGCTCAAACTGGATCCATTTTCCGATGGTGCGCAACGAGACGTGGGTCAAAGACAACATCGTGCTGTTGGGGGATGCGAAGGCGACGGCTCACTATTCGATCGGGTCCGGGACCAAGTTGGCGATGGAGGATTCGACCGCGTTGTTTGAGGCGTTTCGTGCAAACGATTCTGTGCCAGATGCGCTGGCAAATTATGAGGAAATGCGCCGTGACGATGTCGGCCGATTGCAACATTCGGCCGATGTGTCGCTGAAATGGTTCGAGGCGATGGACCGCCACTGGCACCTTGACCCAGAGCAGTTCGCCTTTGGGGTCATGTCACGCTCAAAGCAGGTGACGTACGAAAATTTGATCATGCGGGATGCCAGTTTTATCGAGCAGGTTCAAGGTTGGTTTAACCGAAAATTGGGCCTGAACGAAGCCATCCCCCCAATGTTTACCCCATTTAAACTGCGCGAGATGGAGCTGAAGAACCGTGTGGTGATGTCTCCGATGGCTCAATATTCGGCCGTGGATGGGATGCCGACCGATTGGCATCTGGTCCATTTGGGCAGTCGGGCGGCCGGGGGTGCTGGCCTCATCTTTACCGAGATGACTTGTACCAGCCCTGAGGCACGCATCACGCCGGGTTGCCCTGGGATTTGGAACGAGGAGCAAACGGCCGCATGGAAGCGGATCGTTGATTTTGCTCATGCGAACAGCGACGCCAAGATGTGTATGCAGTTGGGTCACGCTGGGCGCAAAGGGTCTACCAAATTGGCTTGGGATGGGATTGATTTACCCCTGGAACAGGGGCATTGGCCCATACTTTCAGCATCCCCGATTCCATACATTGATGGAGTTAGCCAAGTGCCAAAAGCGATGGATCAGGCGGATATTGAGCGGGTTGTGGCGGAGTTTGCCCAAGCGGCCGCTTATGCGGATCAAGCCGGATTTGACATGCTCGAGCTCCACATGGCGCACGGATATTTGCTGGCTAGCTTTATCTCCCCACTCACCAATTTGCGCACAGACGAGTACGGCGGCTCGGTTGAAAATCGGATGCGGTTTCCACTGATGGTATTCGAAGCGTGCCGAAAAGTGTGGCCCGATCACAAACCGATGTCGGTCCGCATTTCCGCATCTGACTGGTGGGAAGGTGGCCTGACAGAAGAAGAGTTAATCGCCATTGCAAAAATGCTCAAAGCGGCCGGTGTTGACTTGATCGATGTTTCGTCTGGTCAAACGGTCAAATTTGAGCAACCGGTATACGGCCGGATGTTCCAAACGCCGTTTGCGGACACGGTGCGGATGGAAGCCGGTATCCCCACAATGTCGGTTGGAAATATTTATAGCCCTGACCATGTGAACACAATTTTGTTGCAGGGTCGGGCAGATTTGGTGGCGCTGGCTCGGCCGCATTTGGTTGGCAGTTCGTTTACGGCCGAAGCGGCGGCGTGGTACGACTACAAGGGTCACGACTGGCCCAAACAATATCATTCCGGCCGAAACCAGGCGTTTCAGCTGGCCGCCAAAGAGCGGGAAGATTATGTGCGCATGCGGGCGGCGTTACGGCCGCCGACGCATGAGGTTAAGTAGGGGTGAGATACCCGACTGATTGAAAACCGATTGGTTGATATCAAGTGAGGGGAACTCACCCGGCAGATGGCAAATGTTTTTTCTGCGCAACCTTGTTGCCATGCCACGGGCGAGTTTCGCCAGTTAGTTGAGCGCAATTGAAGATCGTTCGGGCGCATCTCGCCCCTACATCTGATTGCTTTGTAAACGCAAAATTAGGAGAACCCGATGAAAGCATCAGACTTGCCCCTGTACTACAACGCTGTTGAAATTTTAGAGCACAATTTGGCCGACCGAGCTGATAAGCAAGCGCTGTTTTCTGATCCACGCACGCTGACGTTCGGCGAAATTGCGGCCGAGGCGAACCAGGTTGCGAACGCGCTCAAAGCGTGTGGGGTCCGGCCGGGTGAATATGTTGGCCTGCTGGCTCACGATTCAGCCGAATGGGTCGCCTGCTTTTTTGGCACACTCAAAATTGGTGGGATTCATATCGGCATGAACACGTTGCTAACTGCGGCTGAATATGACTACATTCTGAAAGATAGCCGTGCACGGGTGCTAATTGTTGGGGAAGCACTTTGGGACAGAATTGACTCGATTCGAGAGGCGAACCCACAGCTAGAACACATCATCGTGATTGGGGAAGCCAAGTTCGGAGCGCGTACCTATTCTGACTGGATTGGGAATGAATCAACTGAATGTGAGCCGTTTGGCACCCATCGGGAAGATTTTGCGACGCTTAATTACTCGAGTGGATCAACCGGCCAGCCGAAAGGGATTTTGCACGCCCACAAAGATCTGATTTTGACGGCCGTGCTGTGGGGGCACAATGTACTGGGGATGACTGAGAGCGATCGGACGTTTGCTTTGGCAAAACTATTTTTTACTTTTGGGACTGGGGGCAATCTGCTGATGCCATTTTCAGTGGGAGCCAGTACCGTGCTGTTTGCAGGTTCTCCTCGCGTGGCAACCGACGTGTTAGCCCAAGTCACAAAATTCAAGCCAACCATCTTCTTTAACTCTCCAACAGGGTACGCCATGAGCCTAGCACTGCCAGACCTGCTGACCAGCTATGATCTCTCATCGCTCCGGCTGTGCGTTTCGGCCGGTGAAGCTTTGCCCGCCCCCATTTGGCACCAGTGGAAGGAAACTACCGGGCTCGACATTATTGATGGGATCGGAGCAACCGAGGTCTACCACATCTTTATCTCAAATCGGCCGGAAGATATTAAGCCGGGTGCCAGCGGTAAGCCGGTGCCAGGGTTTGAGGTGCGGGTTGTAGATGAAAATTGGGAAGATGTGGCTCAGGGTGAAATTGGAAACCTAATCTTAAAAGGAGAGTCGATTTCGCTCAGCTATCTGCATCAATATGAAAAGAGCAAGCAGACGTTTGTAGGGGATTGGCTGTTTACGGGGGACAAATATTTTGTCGATGAGGATGGCTATTATCACCACGCCGGCCGTTCTGATGACATGATGAAGGTTGGGGGGATTTGGGCATCACCGATGGAGATCGAGAGCACGATTATTAGCCATCCGGCCGTGGTTGAGTGCGCCGTGGTGGGAAGAGAAGACGGATCTGATTTGATCAAGCCTAAGGCGTTTGTGGTGCTGATGGAGGATCAAACGGCCGGGCCAGAGCTTGAGCAAGCCATCATTGAATATTGCCGTGAGAAGATGGCGGGGTACAAACGGCCGCGTTGGGTAGAGTTTGTAGATGCTCTACCCAAAACGGCGACGGGTAAAATTCAGCGATTTAAACTGCGTGCTGGGTAAGACTTTGCGAAGATTGCAATCTCGACTTCGACAAGCTCAGTCTACATTCATGCCGAGGGTAAGCTGAGCTTGTCGAAGCTGGGATCGCATCAAACAGCGTATTTGGAATTGCGTCTCAAATGATGTGGTTAACCATTCTCAAGCTGTGCGCGAAGCTCGTCCCCAGATGGATTTTCAGTCTCGATCCATTCAAGCATTGCCTCAAATTCTGCAATCTCTTCGGCCGTTGGTTCACCATTGTCAACAATTAAAGAATTGCTGTGATCAAGAGTCATATTCATCGATGTGCCATCATCAGACGCGCTTGTGTTTATGTTTCCAATCACAACTGCACCGTCAATCTCAACATCTTCTCCCCAGCGTGGCCCGCCCATGTAAACGGCCGCGTACATCATTTTTGCCTGTTGCTCTGGAACTCCGGTTGTTAACAATGCTTCGTAAAACATGTAGTGAACATATTGCCATGTTTCTGATTGATAGGTTTCTAAATCTGAATTGAATCCTTGGCAATATGCATCATGCACCACGGCCGCATCTAAATAGTCGCCGTCTAAGCGATCTCCGGTGGCTGATAGAAACGCTTGCGGAATCGAAGCACCATCCGTTTTGGTTCCGGCCGGGGCGATCCACTCTTTACCAAACGAATCGACATAGACAAAGTCCTCGCTCAAAACCCACCCATCTCGATCTGAACGAACAACTTGGGCGTGGGGTGATAAAAATTTTCCTTTAGGCAGTGGTGTGTAGGTTGGTTCTGGCAACTCAATCGCTGGTAAATCGGGTAGCTGAATAGTTGGGACAGCTACGGCCGCGACCTTTTTGTTAAGCTCTTCTTGAAGCGTGAGTTTATTATCAACAATGATTGCTTGGGTGATGATTCCGAGTGTGATGCCTAGATAAAGTAGAATGCGTCGTGCCATTTTTGAGATTCCTTGAATGAACTAAATAATTGATCTGTAGCTGTAATACGACGGCCGTTCCAAAAAAGTTCCCTCGAGTTTTAAGTTTGTTTTTGACAGAGGTTTTGCGTAGGAGATAAGTAGGTTGCCCGTATAAAATAATATTATACAATACAACAATTGTGATCAAATCAACCCTTAAATCAGGACTCAACACGGCCGATCTTGTAGCCGACGCACTGCGCACCGCCATCCTGCAGGGAGAACTGCGGGGCGGTGATGCCCTGCGCCAAGAAGAATTGGCCGAGCAGTATGGAGTTAGCAAAATTCCGGTGCGTGAAGCGCTGTTTGTGCTGCAGTCTGAAGGATTGGTTGATTTCACCAGCGGCCGTGGTGCGATGGTGTCCCAGCTCACCTCAAGCGAGGCGAACGAGATTTACGTGATGCGGATCGCTCTGGAGCAGGTGGCTCTTCGGGCGGCAATTCCCAACTTGCAACCGGCCGACTTCATTAAGGCAGAGGCGGCTTTAAAACAAATTGATGCTGGCCCAAATCCCAAGGATTGGGGGGCGCTCAACTGGGAATTCCATACCACGCTGTACAAACCGGCCGGAATGCCGATGTTGCTCGACACACTCAAACTGTGGCAAACCAACGTAGCTCGGTACTTTTTTGTCTACCAAAAACCAGATTTTCGTGAACAATCGAACCAAGAACATTGGGCGATTTTTGAAGCGTGCCAGCAAAGAGATGCTGACACTGCATGTAAACTTTTAGCCGAGCATTTGAGCAGAGCATCGGCACAGCTTTATAAGTATTTAAGTGATAAGTCTTAAGTATGAAGTTCGGGGTCGAGCTAGTCCCACTTCATACTTTAAACTTCACACTCACCAAAGGTGTAACCATGTCAAAACCAACATTTAAATGGGCAGATCCGTTTCTGCTCGATGAGCAATTAACAGATGAAGAGCGGATGATTCGTGATGCGGCCCATGACTATTGTCAAAGCAAACTCATGACCCGCGTGCTCGAGGCCAATCGGCACGAAACGTTTGATCGTGAAATCTTTAACGAGATGGGTGCGATGGGGCTGTTAGGGTCAACCATCCCTGAAAAATATGGGGCGGCCGGGCTAAACCACGTTTGCTACGGCCTTATCGCCCGTGAAGTTGAGCGTGTGGACAGCGGCTATCGCTCCGCCATGAGCGTGCAAAGTTCACTGGTTATGCATCCGATCCATGAATATGGGACTGAGGCCCAGCGAGAAAAATATCTGCCCAAATTGGCCAGCGGTGAATGGGTTGGCTGTTTCGGGTTGACGGAACCGAATCACGGTTCTGACCCCGGCAGCATGGAGACCAAAGCAACCAAAACCGATGGTGGCTGGATTTTGCACGGTGCAAAGATGTGGATCACCAATTCACCCATCGCTGATGTGTTTGTGGTTTGGGCCAAAACCTACGGTGGCGAAGATGCGGGTGTGCCAGATGGGGCGATTCACGGCTTTATTCTTGAAAAAGGGATGAAGGGGTTAAGTGCACCAAAAACCGAAGGAAAATTTAGTTTGCGCGCTAGCATCACGGGTGAAATTGTGATGGACGAGGTGTTTGCACCTGACGAACAGCTGATGCCCAATGTGAAAGGGTTGAAAGGGCCGTTTGGTTGCTTAAACAAAGCCCGCTACGGCATTTCATGGGGGGCATTGGGCGCGGCCGAATTTTGCTGGCACGCCGCTCGGCAGTACACGCTCGACCGAATCCAGTTTGGCAAGCCGTTGGCAAGCACACAGCTCATCCAGCTTAAACTGGCCAATATGCTGACAGAAATTAGCATTGGGCTACAAAGCACACTGCGGGTCGGCCGTTTGTTGGATGAAGGCAAAGCGGCTCCAGAGATGATCAGTATCGTGAAACGGAACTCATGCGGTAAAGCGCTCGACATCGCTCGGATGTCGCGTGACATGCACGGGGGCAACGGTATCTCAGACGAGTTCCATGTGATCCGCCACTGTATGAATCTTGAAGCGGTTAACACCTATGAAGGCACCCATGATATTCACGCGCTGATTTTGGGTCGTGCGCAAACTGGGATTCAAGCATTCTTTTAATAGCTCTTGGCTATGGGCTTTTAGCTTTTGGCTTGTAAGCAACGCTAAAAGCTAAGAGCTAAAAGCCAAAGGCCTAAATAAATGAAGATAGCAACACTTTACGACATCCACGGAAATTTACCCGCTCTTGAGGCGGTGCTGGCTGAGATTGAAAATGAACAGGTAGACGCCATTGTGGTGGGTGGTGATGCGATTGCTGGGCCGATGCCAAATGAAGTGTTGGACCGGCTACAAGCGATCCAAACACCGGTGCATTACATTGTCGGGAACGGGGAGTCGGAGGTGTTGCGCTATTTGGCTGGTGAGCCGATTGCAGCGCTAACCCCGGCCGGTGAAAAGGGGGCCATCGTCGTTGCAGATTTGCTTACTGAGGAAAACAAAGCCTTTCTACGCGGCTGGTCGTTCTCGGTCAAATTTAAATCACCCACTTTTGGAGATATTTTGTTTTGTCATGCGACGCCTGACAACAACACCCATGTGTTTACCAAACAGAGCGACCCATCTCAAATAGAAGCTGTTTTTGATGGGGTGATGGCTGACCTCGTGGTGTGCGGTCACACCCATATGCAGTTTGATTTAGCTGTGGCTGGCAAGCGTGTGGTCAATTCTGGTAGCGTCGGTATGCCGTTTGGCGAGCCGGGGGCCCATTGGTTGTTAATTGGTGAGACGGTTGAATTTCGCAAGACGGAGTTTGATCGCGAAGCGGCGGCCGAAACGATCCGGCAATCCCAATCTCCAGAGGCTGATGCGTTTGTGACCGGCCAAATTTTCAGCACTCCGGCCGAGGCTGACGTGATGGCCGTTTTGACGATGTTGGCTGAGAAGCAGATTACCAACAAATAAGCTTGGCCCCGCCCTCTCAACCCTCATCCGCCCGGCCCAACTTTGTTGGGCTTAAGCTGAGCGATGCTCAGCCGGGCACCTTCTCCCAACTTGGGAGAAGGGATTTAGACCGCTCGCTTAGCCAAAACTTGTGAGAAACTGCGGATATAGCTCCCTCTCCCAATTTGGGAGAGGGTTGGGGTGAGGGTTAAACGTTAGCCTACAATTACCCAATTAGATTATTGACACACATAAGCAGGTTGTGAGGTTATTCCCAAAGCTGTTGCCACCGTTCAGGCAATAATTCTCTAAGCGTGATGGTTGAGTCTCCCATGATGATTTCGGTGTTTAGGTTTTCCCGGTCCACCTGATACATCATTTCACGGCATCGGCCGCAGGGGGGCATACACTTAAAGTCGTTGCTGACCGCCACAATCTTCTTGATCTTAGATTCCCCCGTTTTTAGCATCGATAAAATCGCACCGGTTTCACCGCAATAACCGATGCCACAGGCTCCTGAAAAACTGATACCGGTATGCACGACACCTTTTTCGGTGAGCAATGCGGAGCCAACATAGCCCGCGTGCCCTTCCTCGGTTAATTGTTTATGGTTTGAAAGCGCTTTGGCTTTTTCAAATAGCTCTTGGTTGGTAGTCATAATATTTTCTCCCTCGACCAATTCGTGCTTTATAAATTAAGTGTTTTTAACCTCATGAAAAGGATGTCATTCCTGCGAAGGCAGGAATCCAGCGCCAGGCCTAGCACTGGATACCCGCCTCCGCGGGTATGACGCCACTCCTGAAGTTTAGTTCAAACACTTTACAACGCAGTTATTGGGCCGATTATTGTTTAGTCGAATCAATAGCCTTCCGAAGCAGGGCAAGTGATTCGATGAGAGCTTCGTCTGTATCACGCCCGTAGCCGCCAGATTTCGGCAGGCCGCCAATTTCAAAAATCGCGGGGCCGGAAAAGCCTTGTTTTAGCAGGATCGATGCCATTTGCTCAAAATTTAGATTGCCCAACCCCAAGGGTAAATGATAGTTCACTTCTGGCCAAGCTGTGTCTGATACGTGGATGATGCTGGCGTTGGTCACAAAATTTTCGATGTCGGGCAAGTGTTCAGGAATGGTGTGATTGATGTCCCAAACAAATTTTAAGCCGGGAACCGCGTCCATGAGCCGTTGACAGCTTTCCGGCCGGCCGAAAAGCATTAGATCAGGTTCGTTGTGCTCAAACCCAAACATAAAGTGATGGGTTTCCGCCAGCTGAACCGCCTCGGTAAATTGCGGGATGAGCAGTTGCTCTAGTCTGTCGATTGCGTCTGGTGGGGCGTTTTCTGAAACGCCGCTTGGCACCAAATGCCAATGGACATAGTTGCATTCAAGGGCTTTAATCG
>JAHDGV010000657.1 GCA_020631655.1 Chloroflexota bacterium
GACGTCATTCCGAAAAAGTTGGCTTGGTCTATGTAGGCTATTTTTTCTTCCATCGTTTTAAGGTTTTTTAGATGGCTTACTTCCTCTTGTGTCGCCCATCCCCGAATAAGGTCCCTAATTTCAATCGGCTTATATTTTTCTTCATCCCACTTGGCACCCGAATGGTACAGCTCATACATCTTGCTGCTAACAAATATCACACCCGGATAACGACTCTTCCCTTCAATGACGACTTTCATGGCTAACTATTTACTTTACAAGGTAATCGGTTACACGAAACTGATAATAGCAAAGTTTAAATAAGGTGTCGTCTAAAAAGCGTATTACTTTGGTGGGTGTAGGGGGTAATTTTTGTGAGAAGTAGCTCTCAGGTCCCTCTAAAGCGCATTATTCGCCCTGTGTAGGCAGTGGCGCACCCGGTGCGATGTCTGTTTCAGTGCCAGGTGTCGGTACGTTTTCCAAAGGTTCTCCGCACGCGGCCGTGGTTTCACTTGCTCGGGCAAGAAGATCTGCCCCTTTGATTTGGGCATTGGGATCAACCGTCCGTATCTCGTTGTAGAGCACAGCGGCCGTACACCAATCTGCCCCATCATAGGCTTGAGCAGCGGCCGCGGCCAACCCATCAATCAGCTTGCTACAAGAATCTTGATAGTAACGAGCAAACTGACACAGCGGCCGGAAATAGGACAGATACAAATCCCAGTTAACCGAATAGTAGCTGATTCCCGCAACATACTGTTCAGCCCAGTAAATTTCCCCTTCAAGCTCATCGGGTAAATCTTTTAAATTACGCGCCTTAGTCAGGAGCAAAATCCCCCGTTCAACCGCATTCCCCCGCATCAGGTCAGTGCCACGACTTAAATATGCATCATACAGCAATTGGCCTGATTCACGATTATAAAGGCCGGGGTACTGTGCGCGGAAAATTTCGAGCTGTTGAATCTGCTCATCAACGTCGTAGGAAGGCAGATTAGCTTGGAGCGTTGCCCAGGCTTCCTCACGGGCAGCTTCAGCCTCGGCCGGATCTGGTGTAGGGGGCACAGGTGATGGGGTTGGTGTCGGAAGCGGCGTTGCCGTTGGCATCGGAGTCGGTGTATCAACTGGAACAAGCAGAGCCATTTGAGCGCTACTGTTGCGATCCTGCAACTCTAAAGCTCCAGAATTGGTTGGATCAACCGATAAGATGTAATCTAAACGGCGCTCTGTAAGCGTGTGATTCCCATCATTGAAATCTTGTTCAGCCAGCTCCAGTTGACGCGTCAGCGTCGCATTGGTCTCAGCCGCAACGACGGCCGCTTTTTCTGCCGTGCCTGCCCGGATTCCGAGCCATGCCAATCCCCCATAGAAAAAGGAAAGCAGTGCAAACGCAATCAGGGCATACCCGAGCCACAGCGTCATCGGCCGTTTGCGGGCGATTGGCTTGGGCATCGGCCGTTCATGGCCGGTTGTATGGCGAGTTGAGCTTGTCATCTTCCTTAGTTTGTCCTCTTTCGACGAGGAAGTATACCCGAAATAGGTCCTTTGTTGTTAAGGAGATGGTGAGCATTTTAGGGTCAAAAAAGGGACCGAAGGGGAATCGTTTAAAAGTCGTCGTTCTAAATTATTCTTCTACATTCGATGATTGCATATTAGCCAGCCGCAGGCTTGGCCCTTCGCTTACGCTCGCAATCAAAGATTGCGATACAAAGTTGCCCCATTTCCCTCCTCAACCATACAATTGTTCTCTATGGCAAAAGGAAAAGGAAAGCTAACACCCAGTCGCAAACAATACCTCGATATGAAAGCCCAATACAGCGAAGAAATTCTCTTCTTTCGCATGGGTGACTTCTATGAATGTTTTGACGAAGATGCTGAGACAATCGCTCGAGAATTAGACCTTGTTTTGACAGCACGGAGCCAAAAGGGAGACAAAATTCCGATGGCGGGGGTCCCCCATCACGCGGCCGAAAATTATATCGCCCGGCTGATCGCCAAAGGGTTCCGAGTGGCGCTGTGCGAGCAGACTTCGGCCGTGCCAATCAACGGCCTGATGCCGCGCGACGTGGTGCGAGTCTTCACGGCCGGAACCGTGATCGAAGAAGGGATGCTGGATGCCGGAAAAAACAACTATCTGGCCGCCGTCGTTTTAGATGAAGGGCGGGCCGGACTAGCGTATGCCGACATCACCACGGGTGAGTTTGCTACCACGACTTTGCCCAACAAACGGGCATTGGTCGAAGAAATCGCCCGTCTTGAGCCATCTGAGCTGGTGCTGGGTGACAACGAATTTTCCTTAAACGATGGGTCGATCTCGGTCCGAGCCATCTCACGCATCCCCGACTGGCGCTTTGAGCTAGGCAAGGCTCGCTCCGCGCTAGAACGCCACTTTTCCGTCACTAGCCTTGATGCCTTTGGGTGCGAGAACAAACCACTTGCCATTCGGGCGGCCGGAGCCGTGTTGCACTATTTGTCTGATACTCAAAAAGGATCA
>JAHDGV010000110.1 GCA_020631655.1 Chloroflexota bacterium
CAACGTGATGGCGAGCAAAATCTTCCGCCATATCTTGATAGCGCATGTCTAAGCTGGTTGTTACTTGGAGACCGCTGTTAGCCAACTCTTCTGAGCCAAATTGCAGTTCAAGCTGACGGCGCACATAGGTTGCAAAATGTGGTGCTTTTAAACTGACCGTCTGCTCCGCAAAAACAAGGGGCTCTTGGTAGTAATCGTTGATGTCGTTGGCATCTAGATACCCTTCACTAACCATCAGGTTTAAAACGATCCATTGACGCTGTTTGGCCGCCTCAAAATTGTTAAGCGGGTCAAGTTCGGCCGGAGCCTGTGGCAATCCGGCCAGCATCGTTTGCTCAGGGATGGTGAGGTCTTCGGCCGACTTGCCAAAGTAGGTCTGAGCGGCCGCCTCGATACCGTAGGCCAGATTCCCATAATAAATTTCGTTCAGATACATCTCCAAAATCTGTTCTTTCGGATAGTCTCTGTTCATAATCCAAGCCAGCACAATCTCACGAGCCTTGCGATTGTAAGATACGGCCGTCCGCTCTTCGTAATCAAAAGCGATATGGCGCACTAGCTGCTGGGTGATGGTTGAAGCCCCTACCGGCCGTTCATTTGGATTCCGGAAGTTGTAGATCAAGGCGGCAATCAAAGATGGAATATCTGCTCCCACATTTTCATAGAACGTATCGTCTTCAACCGCAATTGTGGCATGCTGAAACTCCAGCGGGATTTTATCCAGTGTAATGTAGGTACGTTTTCCATCCCCAAAAATTTCCCATAGAACTTCGCCATTACGATCCTTAATTCGGGTCGTCTCAAAAAACTCACGCTCATCTGCCCCTTCTAGTTTGGCGATCCCTTCATTTAGCTCAGAGCTAAAGCGGGTGTAAACAACTGTGGCGGTCGAGATGATGGCACCGAAGATAACAAGCCCCATCAGCAGAAGCCCCATCACAAAACAGTTGCGAAAGCAGCCCCGACGCTGACGACGCGGTTTCTTGCTTGGGGTCTTTTGGGTTAAATCCTCATCAAGCTGGTTATAATCGGGCAGACGAGGGAAGGCGTCTTCGTGTTCTTGAATATATGGGATTGCGCGGGTTTCTTCGTTCGGATCGTACATTCAGTTTAATTTTGTTGGCTAGGCCGGCCCATTCTTAGCGACTGATCACTAAAAGGGTAGCTATTCACTCGAGAAATAACCAGTAATTTTTAGCAAAAGTTTCGTTAGGCGATGGGATATGATTCCTGTTTTTGAATCATTTGAAGCGATTATCTTGATTGTTATCGATAAGAGGTTTTTTTAATGCACGCAGATTTGACGCAAAACCAACGTTTGTACACTTTAATCTGTACGCAAGAAGTTGATGATAAGGCTCTTGTTGAAAGTAAAAAGTCATAAAACACCCTCATCTAACCTAACACAAGACACAGTATGATTCGATCTGATTATGCATTTACACACCAAATCCGAGTTCGTTTCGGAGAGGTCGATTATCAAGGCATTGTTTTCAATGCGAACTATCTCACCTATTTCGATGTGGTGCTGACGGAGTTTTTGCGTGCGGCCGGTCTGGTGTATGCGGCCGATCCTGAAGCCCGTGATGAGTATGATTGGCACGTGGTAAAAGCAACCCTTGAGCTTAAAAGCCCAGCACGTGCTGATGACTTGTTAGATGTGTGTGTCAAAATCGGCCGGTTTGGCCGCAGTAGCCTAACCTATGATCTGGCAATTTTTCGGCCGGGGCAGGAAGCACCCTGCACCCTAGGCGAAATTATTTGGGTCTACACCCATCAGGCCAGCCATAAATCGGCCGAAATTCCGGCCGAGCTACGAGCCAAACTTTCAGAGGTGAGCAATAGCGTATGATTGGTGTGTGGATCGGGTTCATTGCGCTGGTTCTAGCCGGTATCGTCTACTTTATCTTTTTGCCTCACATCGATGGCCCGTCACTCGATGAGCAACGGGCAGATCGTCGTGCGATTTTAGTTAGTTGTCCGGAGTGCAAAACTTGGCAAGCGGCCGAGCCTGTATCATCTACGGCCAATGATTTTGACAAAGAGTTTGATCCTACTGAAACAAACTGGTTCCGCTGCAGAAACTGCAACCATCGCTGGTCGGAAGAGCGCAATAAATAGACATTCTCCATAATTGCCGTGGTTGATTGTTATTCAATCTTCAATTCGATAAAATCCTTCTCAAACCCTTCAATCCTATTTAGCTATTTCATATCAGCAGGAATAAAAAATGAGCGAAACAAACTGGCCCGATTCCAATCAATTTTGGTCAAACAAACGTGTGTGTGTCACCGGCGGTGCCGGGTTTTTGGGATCGTTTGTGGTCGAAAAGCTCAAGCAATACAATCCAAAAGAAATTTTTGTCCCTCGCAAAAAAGATTACAACTTGGTTTATCGTGAAGCGGTCCTAGATCTAATTAATGACAGTAAGCCAGATGTGGTAATTCACTTGGCTGGTAAAGAAGGGGGGATTGGATCTAATCAGGCGTTTCAAGCAGATTATTACTACGAAAACCTGATGATGGGGACACAACTCATCCATGAAAGCCACTTGGCCGGAGTTGAGAAGCTGGTAGCGATTGGCACAATCTGCGCCTACCCCAAATTTGCACCAATCCCATTCCGTGAAGAAGATCTGTGGAACGGTTATCCAGAGGAAACGAACGCGCCATACGGGTTAGCCAAAAAGATGATGCTTGTGCAGTCACAGGTCTATCGATCACAGTACGACTTTAATTCTATTTATCTGTTGCCGGTAAACTTGTACGGCCCGCGTGACAATTTCGATGTGGAGTCTTCGCATGTTATTCCGGCCCTGATTCGCAAATGTATCGAGGCGAAAGCAAACAGCGCAACGGAAATCGAGGCTTGGGGGGATGGAACCCCAACACGCGAATTTTTGTATGCGGAGGATGCGGCCGAGGGGATTTTACTGGCGGCTGAGCGTTACAACGGGAGTGAACCAATCAATTTAGGCAGTAGCCATGAAATCAGCATCGAAGAGTTGGTACAAACTGTTGCTGATGTCACCGGCTTTAATGGGGAGATTATCTGGAACGATGCCAAACCAAACGGTCAGCCTCGACGCAAACTAGATGTAACCCGCGCGGCCGAATTATTTGGCTTTAAATCAAAGGTATCCTTTGCAGAGGGGCTTCAAAAAACGGTTGACTGGTATCTGGCGCAACAGTAAGTTTGCGACCACAACCAACATGTAACTATCCAGCCCACGGTATTGCCTGCGGTTTTTAAACTTATTATAATTTTCACCCCTTGGCCGAAACCATTTCGGCCCCTAGCTGAATTTATTTCAGCCCCTTGCGGGATAGTTTAATGGCAGAACAGCGGACTCTGAATTCGTTAGTCTAGGTTCGACTCCTGGTCCCGCAGCAAAGAAGCGAGGTTTTTTTAGAAACCTCGCTTTTTTTATTTTTTTACGTCCATTTAGTACAATCGTTCATAGACTATTGCCTTAAAATTGCTTATAAAATATATCTAAGCAGTTTATGTAGTCCTAATCGGACGGTACCAATTAATTACTAACCATCAAACCAACAATCTTATGATCTTACATATGTTAAATCGTGATCAGTGGACAGTCGCTAAGAAACAAGGCGTCTATCGGCCAGAGTCTTTGGATGAAGAAGGCTTTATTCACTGCTCGCAACCCGAAATGATAGAAACTGTGGCAAACGGGTTGTACTTGGGCCAACAAGACATGATTATTTTGATCATTGATAAAGATAAAATTGGGGCTCCACTCATTTACGAAGACTGCTATGAAACGGGCCATGCGTTTCCGCACATTTATGGCTCAATCTCACCAGATGCAGTACTTAAAGAGATTGATTTTCCCTGCAATGAAAATGGGGAATTTACGCTTCCGGCCGAGCTAGCTGAACAGCCCCAATAAAACAAACCTTTTTACAGCTTAAAAAGCGATCTTCTAAGACTTAGAAGATCGCTTTTTTGTTATTTGCACTTTGTTCTATTCAAGTAAAGTCTATTGTTTGATGACAGACCGGCCGGTTTTCGATAAACTTCAGCCAATCAACCCCAAACATCACCAGAGCTAAAATGTTCTGAGAATAGAGGTCACCCATGGATATAGAAATCATTCCCATAGACGAAGATAAAAAGAAAGCTCCGCCGACTGACTTTGCATTTGGTAGTTCGTTTTCAAACCACATGTTTACCCATACCTATTCAACTGAAAAAGGTTGGCATGAAGGGAAAATTGAACCGTATAAAATGCTAACACTTGACCCAGCAACGACAGTTTTGCACTACTCTCAAGAAATTTTTGAAGGGACCAAAGCATATCGTCGGGAAGATGGGAACATTAATCTGTTCCGGCCGTGGGACAATGCAAAACGGTTCAATAGTTCGGCCGCTCGCATGAGTATGCCGGCCGTTGATGTTGAAGATCACGTTCAGGCGATTGTGCAGCTGGTAGAAATGGATAACGAGTGGGTCCCGAGCAAAACCGGAGCAACCCTTTACATCCGGCCGACCATGATCGGAACCGATCCGTTCTTAGGCGTTCGGGCCAGCAGTACCTATCTGCATTACATCATTACCGGCCCAGTGGGTAACTATTATGAAGGTGGTTTAGCACCAGTATCAGTTTTGATCTCAGATGATTATCGCCGTGCGGCTCCTGGCCCCGGTGGGACCGGCGCTGCTAAAACGGGTGGCAACTACGCCGCCAGCATCTTGGCAGATGAAGCGGCTAAACAAGCAGGCTATACCCAAGTATTGTGGCTCGACGGGAAAACGGGTGAAAATATTGAAGAAGTTGGCACCATGAACATCATGTTTGTGTACGAAGGGAAAAAGATCGTAACCCCTAAGCTAACCGGTTCAATTTTACCCGGCATTACCCGTGATTCACTGCTCAAATTGGCCCCTGATCTAGGATACGAGGTTGAAGAAACCACGCTCAACGTCAACGATATGTTGGCCGATGTTGCCAGTGGCAAAATCACTGAGGCGTTTGGTTGCGGTACGGCCGTTGTTATCGCCCCAGTTGGCAACTTCGGGTATCAGGGCAAAGACACGCAGGTGGGAGATGGTGGCGTTGGCACCGTTTCGCGCAGACTGTTTGATGAGCTCACCGACATTCAGTTCGGCCGGAAAGAAGATCCCTACGGCTGGATTCACACAATAGAAGTGAAATAGCCCAACCACAAAAATTGGGCATTAGCCCAGAATCAAAACAAAATTTTCAAAGAGCCGCCATTGCTAAATGTGCGGCTCTTTTTGTTTCTAGGTGACAAAATATTTGAGGTACACATGACACATCAACAAGAATTAGTAGAACGATTTAAAGCCCAAACTGAATTTGCGACCGGCTATTCAGACCTGTATGCCAGCCTATTCAACATCATCGGCAAATGGATTGAAGATGGCTCAGAAATTGGCCCTTGGCTGATCGAGGTCAGCAAAGAACGAAGTCCGTTTGATGTCACCTTGCTCACGATGGCCGGCCTGCATGAGTCGGTACTGAGCCAGCACCCGGCTACAGCCAAACTCTCAGCCTACTATCCATCGGTGGGTGGCACGCAACCGGCCGATGAACATTTAAGCGCTATTTTGGCAGAAGCGATGCCGAACCTAAAAGAGATTATCGGCCGGGTGATAAAAACTGCCACGGTTCAAACCAACGAAACCGGCCGAGGCTCAATTTGGCTCATGCCGTTAACTTTTACCGGCTGGGATGAGGTTGAATTACTAGATTTAGGGGCAAGTGCCGGGCTCAATTTGCTGGCAGGGCGACGTTGCTATGAATTTGTATCTGCTAACTCTGGGAAACCAATCGTGCAATTGGGATCTGGCGAACCGGAGGGGCTGGTGGTTCAAACCAGTGGGGAGTTTGGCACCCTCGAATCTTTGGCGGCCGGATACACATTGCCAACCATCACAGCACGGACAGGGGTTGATCTCAATCCATTTCCCATAGACGGTAAATCTGATGAGTTAAGACTTACCTCTTACGTGTGGGCGGATCAGTTGGAACGTATTGAACGTTTGCGACGGGCTCTAGCCATCCTGCAAGATAACAAGAATTCGGCCGCCCCCGTTCAGCTGGGCAAAGTTGAACTCCCCGGAGAATTGCCCCCATTTTTGGAGCGCTTGCCACGATCAAATCGGCCGCTCGTGATTTACAACACCTACATCACCCAATACTTTAAAGATCAACGGCCGGAATTTGACGCCGCCTTGATCGCATGGGCGCAGGCGCAACAAAGACCTGTGCTGTGGCTTCAGTGGGAACCCCGTGTTGACTGGATGGGGGAGTCGATTACGGCTGAAGAATTTGGTTGGTGTGCATGGTCGGCCGATGTCTGGTCACCATCGGCGGCCGATGTCTGGCAATCTGGGACTCATCAACGCTTTTTATTGGGATGGGTTCATCCACACGGGCTACAGGCTCGTATGTTAGATGGATTGGCTGAGTTTAAATCCCATTTTCAGCCTTAATCTCGCATCCCCAGATAAATTAAACCAAACAGCAACACAAAGGCCGCCCCCATCGACATCATGTAACGGGACATCCCATTCTCGAGAGAATTTTCAACCCTGCTTTGTGATATCGACTTGGTCGATAAGGTTGCTTTTCCAAGATCATATGGCTGAGCAAAAATCTCTATCTCATCCCCTTCAGCTGTCTGATCATACACTTCCTGAGAAACGGTGATCGAGGTGTAGACTCTCTCTTTAGCCGTTGTTGAATCAGGGTCAGTTTTTATCGGGTGATTAAAGTAAAGGTTTAGTTTTCGAGTTGTTTCGTCTCGGGTAACAACCCGACGTCCTTGTGATCTCCTCACCGATTCCGTATATGTCTCTTTCGTGATCACCTTAGCCGCAACCGGTATGCCGGTCTCTTGCCACTCGAGCATATCATTGCGATGACTAAAGAAGAATCCGGAACCCAAAATCATAAATAGTGCGAGTATCCCGGCCCAGCCGAACCAACTCATCCCTCCGGTTTCATTTCTTGAACTCATATTATTGTCCTGTTCTACAAGTTTGGCCCATCTGCAATCACAATCATGTGCATTGGGGGTTCTGCAAGCGGGGCCAGTAAATCCCAAGATTCACCAGACCAAACTAAAACACCATTTTCCCCAATTGCCCAAACGCGGCCGCGACTATCAATGGTCAGAACCGTTGCCTCAAAATCGGCCGGCCAGTCAGACAATTGCCACCAAGTGCTGGCTTTATCAAAAATATGAACGCCGCCCGTCTCTGGGTTTGATCCCAAGATAAGACCATTTGGTAACAGAGTATACGCAGGGCCAATGTCACCTTCAAAACCATACCACTGCTGATTAAAGTTCAAATGATACAAAGCACTACCCGGGAACCACATTTCACCTTCTTGATCAGTAACCGCGCCCCAAAGTCCTGTTTCCCAATAAATGTTGTAGAAAATGTCCCAACTTTCAGCCGTTTGGCGGGTCACAAACGGGATATGGTCAATTCTTTTACCGCGCCGCACCACACTCTTCTCGTTTACTTCAAACTTTGTTCCCCACGGGGTATCTAGCGTGTGGATCCCGATTGTGTTCTGCAGAATTGTTGAATAGTTTGTCCACTCTTCATCTTTGAACAGCCACGGGCTGTCAGCCAGTTCGGCCGAAGGTAGCGCCCATATCAAATTCTCTGAATCACATACAAGCTGAGTCGGTGGAATAAAAGGATACCCCTCGGCCGCAAAGGCGGTGCTTTCTTCTCCATCTAAATAGATCAGCTCGCGGTCAGTGGCTAATAAAATTCGAGCATTGCAATCGGTCATGGCTGTGATTCGGCCGCTGAATGGGTCAAGCGCCGCAGGTTTTTCCCACTCGCCTAATGCGTTTAAACACTGCACGTCTTTGGCCGTAGTCAATACACACATTTGCCCTTCTGTCGTAGGTTCTGACAATTCTGGAATCATGTTTACCGATAACGCCTCATCCTCTTTGGTTTTGAGCATCGTTATTTCAACTTGGTTGATCCGAACATTTCCTTTACCTGAAAACAAGGATTCCAAATCTTTTTCAGCTACAGTTTCACGTTCAACATTTTCGATGGTAAGCGACAAGAATTGAGCTAGTTCTAGGTTTGCCCCAATCGCATCCACAATCTTTTTTAGTTCTTTTAGTTTTTCAAGGATCTCATCTTCATCCCCAGCTAAAATCGCCTGTGCGGCCGCCATCACCTGAGAAGAAAAATCTGGTGGGAGTTCAGAGCCCTCTTCGAAAGCACCATCGGGGATGAGTGATTCCACAGCCGAGGCCGCAGGAGCCATAACGGTTGCCACGCTCATCAATTCTTCTGCAACGGCCGCTTTTTCTTCAGGCGAAAGATCTGTGACCGTTTCAGCAAGGTCATCAATTGCGGCCGAAATCCCCTCAGCATCCGCTTCTTCAAAGGCATCAGCCAGCTCTTCAGTTTGTGGAGACTTAAAAGAGTCTGACGCTTTGGCAAGTTGAACCGAAACCACATCCCCTTGTCCTACATTTGCCAGCTCAACAAGATCAGCGATCGCCTGTTCGTAAGCAACCTGCGTATCCTGATCAGATCCGCCGGAAGCGGCAATTTCATTAATCCTGACAATTGCCGCTTGAATCGCCCCATCAAACCGGCTAAATGTTTCTGAGTTCAGATCAAACTGAGGGATACCGGTTAATCTTTCATAGATTTTGTCTAGCTGTGCAATTAAATCGTACGTCTGGCCAGATGCAGGTGCACGCGTCGGCTCCTGTGCCCGTGCGGCCAGCACCGGCTCCGCTTTTTCGGTAGGGACCGGTGTCCGCGTGGGGGGCTCTTCTGCGCTAAGGCTAGATAAATCAACCACCTCTTGGCTTTGACAACCAATCAAAAAAATAGAGAGGATCGACAAGGAGAATAGAAGTTTAATTTGTTTAGGCATTTGAATGTTTTTAGAAATATGGTTCATGTATTGTGGGCGGTGGCGTTATTGCAATTTGAAATTAATCGTGCGCATTGGGTTAGGCCGTAGGCACTCTTTTTCCTATTTTCAAACCTTACACCCTCTGCTATTTCTTGAACATATCAGTTTTAGCTTAAGATTATCAATAAGGGCCGAAGATTAAGTAATTGCTCCCTCTGCCAACCGGACTCGTCCCTCGTCCGGTTAAACCTTCTATGGGTGTTATTTTTGTCGCTCGAGCGACAAAAATAACACCCATGCCCCCGAGGAGCGGCCTTCGGCCGCGACTTACGCTGACCATCAAAGCAATTTAGGGTTAATTCGAAGAAATTTCTGTGCCATTCCCAAAAGGCCCAATTTTAGTTAGGCGTAAAAAAAGCAGGTTCGATAGCTATCGAACCTGCTAAAAACACAACAACAAATGAAAGACTTTGACTATCCAGTCAACAGGTCAGTTACTAGGTTAACCATTTCATCATAGCTTACGGCCCCTTCGATCACGATAAATTCGCCGTTTACAACAACATTCGCCACCGAAAATGTGAATTGGTTGTCTGAAAAGTCGCTAATCATGACTTCGTTGCCAGCGATATTCTCGATTTGGGGTTGGTCAAACTGGGGAACACCCTCAAGTGCTTCATCTAAGTTTGAATAATCTCCTTTTGAGCTTGTGATCCGCAAAAGTTCGCCATTCCCATTTGTCCAGTCTACAACTTGGATCTCATTCTGCTGTGGAGAATAGAGCTGGCGGATAAACTCGTCAGAGATTTCGCTGGCCTGAATCAAATATCCACCTTGTAGCTCGTATCCATCAGGAGTTTGGTTAAATAACAAATGATCCGGAGCTGATTCGTACGGCTTCTGCGGAAACATATCATCAAGCTCAATCACTTCGCCCATGCCGTCTCCGGCCATATCAGCAAAATCGCTGTCACCCATATCGCCCCAAATGTCAGTTGGTTCAGATGCGGCCGTTGCGGCAATTGACTCTGCTTTCTCAGCCATTTCAGCAAAGCTGTAAGTCGCTTTTGCCTCATCCAACATTTTTTCAAGCTCCGCATCGGTCATACCATAGTGATCGGCCAGCAAATCAAACTGAGACTGTCCGTTTTCAATCGCTAGGGTCCAGTTTTCGATGCCAACCTGGTCAACAAGGTGGGTTAAGGCAGCCCCAGTCTCATAAAAGCGGCCGAATGCTAGGGATTCACGCACCCGGGTCTCTGGAACCGGATAAATGCTTTCCGCAAAACTAGTCAGGTTGGTTCGATCGTAATCGAGCAAACTGCCTAAAGTATGCTCAATGTAACGAGCGGTTCCTTCAATTTGCTCTTGAGGTAAGTCGAGCAAGCGCACGCTGTCCCAACGGTTGATGCGCGTTTGGCGCACAGCAACAAATTGTTTGATCGCTTGCTCGCGAGTTGCCTCATCTTCGGCCGTTAATGCCGCCTTGATCACCTCGTTCTCCAGCATAATCAAGGCAATGTGGTCAGCTTCAAGCGGATACCCGGCCGTGTCTTGTCCATTGCTGGGTGTTTCATTCCATTCATCTTGATCATCATGCAATCCTTCATGGGCCACATACAAAGACCAATCGTGTGAAACCGGTGATGCAAATTCATCAACTTGCGGGGTTGTGTATTTCATCACGTAGGTTTCTTCGCCAGCGATAGGGGCATTAAAATCAAAATGGGGATTTTGAGCGACACGGGAAGCGTTTGGAATTTCGTCAAAACGATACACATCTGGCAAATCTAACTCTTCCGGTAGCTCTACCAACTGGGCTCCGTCAAGCTCGGCCGCAGTTGGGTGGTTAATCAGATATGCATACTGATCATTTACGCCATCAGTGCGCACATACATCAGCGCCATCTGATCAAGACGATAATCTTCGTTCCAAATTTCACCGCTTTGGGTTTCAAACAGATCAAATAATTGGGCCGTCCGTTCAAACAACTGGGTGTCGGTTTGATCTAATTCAGTGCTGGCCAAAGCGCTAGCGCTGTCCTCATCTACAACAGGTTGAGCAACGAGTTCTTCATCGTCTGATGAGTCTGCTGCGGGCTCCTCCTTTTCAGCAACAACCAGCGCGGCCGTTGGTTCTGGTTGAGCTGGTTCAGCAACAACTTGTGGTTCTGCGGGGGCCGGGTTACACGCCACAAGGCCGATAACCAGTGCCATTAAAATGGATAAATAAATAGAATAATTTCGGTTTTTGTTCATAACTTCCTTCATCAAAACTTTAGCAATAAAAATAAATATCTATAACTTGATGTTTTTCAGAATAAGAGGGGATTGTGGCAAAAATATGGCATCCATCATTTGAATCAAAAATGTAGTCGATAAGGCGCATAGGACATTCTTCCTAATTCGCAAAAACAGGACCCCGCGTTAGGTACTTAGAAAGACATCGTTCGTACGATAGGCGCGTAGTCCATTGAACAGGGCAATTCAGCTTCGTGTTGATCATTCCGCCCCCTTATTATTAGGAATGATCGGCCGAAATTGCTCACAATGGCTTCGTTTTACGGGGAATGGATTCTATGCAGATCTACCCGCTTAAACCTATGCACCCATATTTTTATTTTCTATTAGTTCATAGACTAGAGCGCTTTGTACACCGATCAATTTCCCGTTCTTTATTCATTTTTTTATTTATAAGACGGTGTATTTTAATCATGTTTACCAAACCCAAAGCTCAAAAGCTGATCCAATCAGCCCTGAGCCCTCAAAATCTGTTTTGTCACTCAAAGCATCTTTTTGTTTTTAGCCACATGCGCAGTCGGTCAACCCTTTTGACACATATTTTAGGAAGCAACCCTGAAATATGCGGCTACAACGAACTACATCAATCGTATGATTCGCCATTAAGTTTGCTCAAAATGCGCGTTAAATTGAACAACGATGTTGAAAAATCATTTAAGGACAAATTTTTGTTAGATAAGATTTTGCACAACGGCTACCTCGTTACGGATCAGTTTCTGAGTAGTGTGAATCCAAAGGTCGTTTTTTTATTGAGAAATCCAGAGAGTTCATTGCAAAGCATTATTCGCATGGGCGCTCATCCGGCCACTCAAGAATATGCAAACCCATATATTGCAGTCGGGTATTACAGCAGACGCTTGATTGAGTTAGCCAGCTATGCTCAAAAGCTAGAACGAAACTACTTTTTTATTGAATCTGATGATTTGCTCAACAAACCTGACATCATTTTAAACAACCTGTCTCTGTGGCTTAACTTGAAAGTGCCTTTATACAAAAATTACTCAACGTTCAAGAAAACCGGCCGTCACGGCTTTGGTGACATGTCTGATCATATTAAAGCTGGCACGATCTATGACACAGGCACATATCCAAAAATTAATTTTCCAATGGATGTTTTGTATGAAGCCCAAAAAGCATACGACAAATGCAAAGAGACGCTGACCAAAAATCAGAGCTTTTTCTCAGCCTCGGCTCCCAAATTTGCGCAAACTTATTTAGGCCCTGTGCCTTCGATGGTTTGATGCTCCCTAGTAGAATACCCACGTAGGGTCAGACCGGTTTTAGCTAGATCCAAACCGGTCTGATCTGGTTGTTGGCAGTTGCCAATTAAACAGGGGAAGCGACAAATTGCTTTAATCGAGCCTAAACGTTTGAGGGAGAATGGGAAGTATCACAGTCAATCAATGCTAAAATTTGAAATATGATTCGAAAAACTTCTCTTATTTCGGCCGTCCTACTCACCCTGATTTTATTTGCCGCTTCAAACTCTATCTTTTCATCAGCTCAGGCTGGCTCAACTGCGTTGAGCTGGAATGCTCCCAATAAATTGGGAGTCAATGGCTCAAATTCTTTGAGCTGGGACCCTCCCAGCAAACTGGGGGTGAATGCAAAGTTTTTTGATGATCGAATCTCACCGACATCTTCGGCCGTGTTTTGGTACGGACAGCTAGACGCGACCCGCAATCATACCGATGTTCGTATAGGCTACAGCCCCAATGAGATTCAGCTGTACTTAAATGTGTTTGATAAATGGCTCTTTTACGATGAATCGGCCAATTTAAATGATTTTGAGAACTGGGATTCAGTATCGGTTTACATCCGGCCAGCGGGGAGCAACACTAGCTATAAATTTCAAAGCCAACTGCACCACTGGCAATCGGCCGATGGGTACCGGGTAGCAAGCAAAAATACAGGCGGCGGATATGTGCAAGATGGTTCAATTTCCTTTGACTCTAGTGTTGTCTGGTACGGAACAGCACCTAACACAGATGCAACTGATGATCGTGGTTGGTACACCAAGCTCAACATTCCATATAGTTCGCTAGGGGTAGGGCAACCGGCCAACGGTGACGTTTGGGAGATGGCCCTTGTCACCCACGACCGAGATAACACAGCTGGAAGTACAATTAATAGCCAAACATGGCCACCTTCAGTTGACTTGAACAATCCAGACACATGGGGCGAGCTCCGGTTCGGCCGACGAACCCAATCCCCCCAAACCGGTACACCGAGCGGCACCGTGAGCCTGCGGCACGGGGTAAATGGGGCGATTGTGCCCGACACTCACGTGGGCGGTGGAGCCAATTGCGGCGTTGACCATGATCCAGACTTTTTCAACGGCTGGTCGACCCACAATTTTCCCAATGTCACGCAAATCAACATCCAAAACCAGATGAATGTTGAGGATTGGCCCTGTTTTTCAAAATATTTCGTCTCATTTGACCTTGGTGCCATTCCGGCCGGGCAAACAATCATTTCGGCCGAGCTAAAAATGTACATGTTTGGCAACGCGGGACCGCCGGGTGAAGCCGGGGGAAGCACACTACAAGTTGTCACGTTGGATCAAGGATGGAATGAATCGAGCGCAAACTGGCAAAATTCACCCAGCGTGATTGAGCAGATCGCTGAAACATGGGTAGATCCGATCAACAACACCAATAACTTTGCTGATCCTGCCATCGAGGTCAGCTGGGATGTTGCCACGGCCGTTGACGCCGCTCATCTTGCGGGCGAAACGCTAAATCTTGGCATTTATGCGGCCGATTGGGATTTACACAGCGGCAAATATTTCTATTCGTCAGATGCACCAGACGATTATCACCGGCCGATTTTGACAATCACCTACGGCACGGCCGATCCATCATCAACACCAGTCCCGACACAAACGCCAACGCCGGTACCAACCGCAACCCCAATAGTTCCGTTCGTGCCCACCGATTTTATTTATTTGCCAATGGTCACACGTTAAATCAGATGACTCAACTCAAAATCGGAACACTCACCATCGGCCAAGCGCCTCGACCGGATCTTGTCCAATCATTAATAGATGCGATCCCCCACGCCGAAATTATTCAAGTTGGTGCATTGGACGGGTTAACGGAGGGGGAGTTGCCATCACCCGCTACTTTTTTGAATGATGATTATCTGCTCACCACCCGAATGCAAAACGGCCGACTCGTCACCGTCCCCGAGTCATTTCTCATCCCGCACATGGCCAGTGGGCTAAAACGGCTCGAGCAGGCGGGGGTAAAAGCGATTTATCTGCTGTGTGCCGGAACCTTTGCTGAGTTGGAAAGCGATGTTCTGCTTTTAAAACCGTTTGTGCTGGCTCATGAGCTTTTAACCAGCATGGGGATCAAAAAGATTGGGATTATCGCGCCGATACCGGAACAAGAAAGGCCAATTCGCGAGCGCTGGGAAGGCGAAGGGTTTGAAACCACAGTTTGGTCAGCCGACGTGACATCTATTAGTGGTTTATTGATAGATGACATTAAACAAAAGCAGGGGGAAAGGCACTTTCAGGCTTTGGTTTTAGACTATGTGGGGCATCCGGCCGAAATTGCCAAAAAGCTACAGAATCGGCTGGATATTCCGGTTATTGATTTTGGGGCAATTACCGTGGCAACTCTAAAGTCAATTCTGTAGATGATCCAAGCAACGAACAACAGTTCAGACTATTGTTTTCTAAGTGCTACCTCTGGTAAGTACGGAAGTTTTGCTAAATTCATGTTTGAAGAGGGCCTGCGTTTGCGTTAGCTAAATACCGGCTAGAATAGGGGGATTTTGAGAATTTTTGTCAGCGACTTTGAAACAAAAACAACTCTTAATTTCAACAAAGTAAGAGGGGGAGCATAAATTTCAGTCCTCGTGTTTGTCTTGACTACTTGTGGATAATTTTCTTTATGAGATGCAGGTTTAATTTTTTTGGGTTTACCAACATGTTTGAATACCTTTAAATCACAAATCAAAAGGGAGGGAAAATCTAGCAAATTGCACATGAGGTAACTAACATTTCTCCGGTTTACTTTGCGGTTAAGCCGATGGGTGAGCAGTACAGAATAAAGCAACGAACAAAAGTTCAATTTTTTAGGATTTTTAGGCTACCTCTGGTAAATTGATGATTCTAGTGGGTAGAATGCCAATAATCGGCCGATAAATTCATATTTCCTCAAAAAACAAAATAACCAAGAAATTACTGAATCGATTAAAGAAATTAAATTTAATTACCGTAACTGCCCTGCTGAAAATCCTAAAGTTCCTCAGAAACAATATTATGAATTCAAATCCTTCGCCAAACTGGCAAATTGCTAGAATCGGCCTAAAATCTGGCGCATGAAAAAGATACTCATTAAAGGTGGAACGGCCGTCATCGGCCAAAC
>JAHDGV010000658.1 GCA_020631655.1 Chloroflexota bacterium
GTAGGATGGGTGAGCAAAATGAAGAAGGTGGCCGTCATGACCAATCCGATCGAAATGGTTAAAACTGAGCCAGCACGACGAACGGTTCCTCTTGAAACCCGTCGTTCCATCACCTGCACCTCTGACCGGCCGCGGGTGTAGTTGAAAACGGCCGCCCACAGTACGGCAAACGTACCGGTGGTTAACCCACCTCCCATTGAGGCCGGTGCACAACCAATAAACATCAGCGAGATGGTCAAAATCTGAGTAGCGGGCCGGATCTGTGCAAAGCTGTCAAACGCGGCAAAACCGGCCGTGCGAGACGAAATGCTGTGGAACCAAGATTGAACCAACTGTGTACCCAGCGGGGCATCTTGCAGAACGCCAAATTGGCCAACCTCGGCCCAAAATGTGAATACCCATCCAAACAAAACAAGGCCAGTGACCACCAACATGGTGACCCGCGTGTGCAACGACCAGCGTTTAAAATGATGGTTAGCAAAAAATTCAGACAGCACCGGAATCCCCAATCCACCAATAAAAATGATGGTACCCAGAATCAGCAGGGTTAAATTGTCCTTTGGCATTCCGTTAGGGAACAAGCTTGCGTCGCCAAACAGATCAAAACCGGCGTTACAAAAGGCCGAGATTGAATGGAAGATGGCGAGAAAAATCACATCGCTTTGCGGAACAATGCTGTTAAATGACCAGTGCAGGTAAAGCACAACGGCCCCAATAATTTCGATGATCACGATGCCCCGAATCACATGGCCGATCACATGCATAATGTCTTCAGGGCTGTCTAGACCAATGGAGTTAGAAAGTGCCAACCGGTCGAGCACAAACACCCGACGGCCGATAAAACGCATGATGAGCGTGGCGATGACCATGTAGCCTACCCCACCAAACTGAATCAGCAGAAGCAGTGTGATTTGCCCGGCTCTGGTTAAATCGGTTCCGGCCGTGATGATGCTGAGCCCCGTCACTGTCAGAGCCGAAATCGAGGTAAATATCGCCTCACGAAAGGTAAGCGGCGCGCCTGTAGACATGACCGGGATCATTAACAATAGCGTGCCGACAGCAATTAGACCCATCAACCCCAATACGATCCGGGCTGAGGCCGGAAGCCGATAAGGCTGGTTAGGCTGATCGTTTATCCGTTTGACCGGACTCGATTTATATGGATTGAGTTTTTCCCACAGCTTCATCGTGGACCTTTAGGGTTTCACCTCAGACAAGTGTAAGCTTTAGCCTATTTAAGCGCAGAGAATTCCTCGATCTCATCTGCGTGGCCCAACATCACAAGTACATCTCCCGCTTTTAAAATCACGTCTGCACCTGGATTTACAATCACATCTTCGCCACGTTTGATGACCAACACGTTGATCCCCAACCGGCCGCGGATATCGCTTTGCCCCATCGTTTGGTTACACAGACCGGGAGGAACAGTGAATTCTGCAACAGTGTAGTCAGTATCTGCCCCCAGCTTAAACTGCTCTAACATGCCGGGAGTATGCAACGTTTCAGCCAGCCGCACGGCCGATTCCCGTTCTGGCATAACCACTTCATCCGCACCCACCCGCAGTAAAATTTTCTCTTGCTGGACCGTTGGGGCTTTGCAGATCACCCGTTTTACACCCAGCTCTTTTAAAGAGACTGTGGTCATAATGTTGGCTTCAAAATCTGTTCCAATCGCCACAATAACGGTGTCAAAAGACATGATATCAACCGCTTTTAAGGCTTCCATGTTGGTTGAATCGAGAATGACCGCTTGGGTCAGGAACGGAGCAATCTCTTGCACCAATTCTTCATTCTCATCGATACCAAGAACGTGGTGACCGTTTTGTTCAAGCGTTTTTGCCACATTCCGGCCGAAGCGCCCTAGGCCGATGACTGCAAATTCATGTTTACCCATACAACTACTTTATCAGACAACGCCCAGAGCTCATTATTTTGTAAAGATAATTTGCGTAACCAAGGGTCGTCTTTTGTCCTAATTAAAAAGAGCAGGCCCCAAAATTGGTGACCTGCTCAAGTTTATCTTCTTGAATTATTATCTATCTACGCAGGGTAAATAGATTTGGTTGCAGAAATATGATCCTCTTTAGGCGAGGGTTTGTGTCCGCTCTAAAATGTGCCAGTCGGCCAATGCTCGGCCGGCCCCAAGTGCGGTACAAGCGATGGGATTGTCTGCGATATAAGCCGGAACGCCGGTTACTTGGGTCAGCAATGTGTCGATGTCACGTAACAGAGCGGTACCGCCACACAGCGCCATCCCACGGTCAATAATGTCGGCCGCAAGTTCTGGTGGGGTTTTGGCTAGCACAGCTTTGGTCATGTTTGTGATCGCAACCAATGGCTCTGTAACCGCTTCCCAAGTTTCGTAGGAGTTAAAGGTGATGGTCCGGGGTAATCCGGTGACTTGGTCACGCCCCTGCACCTGCATCTCTTCCCGCTCTTTTGGTTCGATGGCGCTCC
>JAHDGV010000659.1 GCA_020631655.1 Chloroflexota bacterium
TCCCTGTAATTTTGCCGCTGGCCAGTTGGCGTGGCGGGCAATTGGGGGATTGGGTCGTCAAAGAGCTAAATGAAAAATATCGCGTTTTGGCCGATCATGTCGGGGCGTGGGTGAGCGGCAATCGGCTAATTTTGTTGTTGGATGGATTGGACGAACTGCCAACAAATGACCAACCGGCCTGTGTGGGTGCCATCAACCAATTTCGTGAGGCTCAGGGGCTGACCCCGATTGCGGTTAGTTGTCGGCAGGCGGACTATGATGGGTTGCTGGAGCCGCTCAATTTGAACGGCGCGGTTGCGCTCCAGCCGCTAGATGCCGGGCAGATCGAGTCGTTTTTGGGCGAACGTTTTGCTCAGCTTCAGTCGGTTTTAAAGCGGGAGCGCAAGCTGTTTAGCATGGCGCAGAGTCCGTTGCTGTTGAACTTGCTAACCAGCGTGACGGGTAATTTGTCGGCCGATGATCTGGCCGGTTTGGCCGGAAACCGGTCGGAGCTGTTTAAGGTTTATGTGCAACAGCAGGTCGATGGGGAGCAAGGGGATGGTCCCGCTTTTTTGCGTTCTTTAAAGTGGTTGGCCCACCAGCTAGAAGAGCGCAATCAATCGATTTTTATGCTGGACCGCATCCAGCCAGATTGGCTTGAACGACGCGGTTTGATTGCGCTTTACTATTTTCTGAGCCGTTTTGTGGGGGCGTTTGTGCTGGCTTTGGCATGGGTTTTTCGGGACCAAGGCTCTGAATCGTTCGGTTCAGCCCTCTTTTTTGGCTTTTTGATCGGATTGGGGGAACTGCTCTATTTCTTTTTGCTCGGCCGGGTCCATTTGCCATTTAACCGGTGGGTTGACACCGGCCGACTGTGGCGGGCCGTCGTGATGGGTGGCTTGGTGACACTGGCTCTTTTCCCGATCATTGGCGGTTTGGCGTTGGTCAACGGGCTGATTTTTGGGCTGTTTTTCGGCTGGCGACCACCGCCGAACAAAGCGGGTGAAGATATTCGGCTGGTTGAAAAGCTGGGCTGGCACTGGCGCACCTTTGGGCTGGGGGCGTTGCTGGGATTGGTTTTAGGCGGGGCGGTCTTTTTCTACAATCGGGCCAACTTGTACTCGGCCGGAACCGGATTGCTATCAATCGTAGTTCTCTTTTCGACCTTTGGCGGGTTGTTGGGGCAGGCTGTTTCAACCCAAACTCGGCCGAACGAAGGGATGCGCCTGTCGTGGCGCAACGGCTGGTTTGGCGGTGCAGTGGTTGGCGGGGTGATGCTTGTCTCTGCGCTGATGATTGAGCTGTTGCGTGGGGCGTCGCTGATTCCACCCGTTTTGGTGGGTCTGCAATATCTGGTGATGGCGGGGCTGTGGTACGGCGGGCTCGATCTGATCAACCACTTTACCCTGCGGGGACTGCTGGCCGCATCCGGCCGATTGCCGTGGCGCATGGTGGGCTTTTTGGAAGAGGCGAGCCGCCGCCGCTTAATGGTGCGCGGCGGGAGTGGTTATTTGTTTTTGCACACGGAGTTGAGACGGTTTTTGGCGAAGGAACATGAAGAATAGACGCGCCAGCGGCACGTCTCTACCCCGTGCAATCAACATTGTAGAGACGCCCCGCTGGGGCGTCTTCCGCTTAATTTTTTTCCTTATGTTGATCGTGGTTGGCGCGGAGCCGGGCCATTAGATAATCACCATAGACGACGGGTTCGTAGGCGGCCGATGCGCCTTCGGCGATACAGCTTTCAAGCGGCACAATATCTGCATGCATGTTGGGATCAAAGAAAAACGGAATTGAATAGCGTTCACGGCCGGATGTGTTGATGACACGGTGCGGGGTTGAAATAAACCGGCCGTTGCTCCAGCGGTGCAGAATGTCTCCGGCGTTCATCACAAATGCGCCCGGCATGTACGGGGCATCGACCCACTCCCCATGTACATTGCGTACCTGCAGACCGCCCACCTCGTCTTGCACCAGCAGGGTGATAAAGCCGTAATCGGTGTGGGGGGCTGAGCCAAACAGATCTTCTGGGCTGGCTGGGGGCTGTGGCGGATAGTGCAACATGCGCAGAAACGTTGTTGGCCGATCAAAGGCCGGTTGTAGGCGGTTTGGCTCCGTTCCTAGGGCGATCTCGATTACGGTGGTCATTTTGCGGGCCAGGCCGTTCATCGCCCCAACATAGGCCAACGCATCTGTTTTAAAAGATGGGAGTGAGCTGGGCCACTGGTTGGGTCCGGCCAAATCGACTCCGGCCAGCACGTCGGGGTCATCTTCAGCCAAGTCGTGCATGATCATCAGGCTTTCGCTCTGGTTTGGTTTGGTGACTTTGGCGATACTCGATGTTTTGGGGGTTGAGGTGTTGATGGGGATGAAGCCACGGTGCCACTGGTTGACTTCGAGGGCCATTTTTTCATCGCGTGGCAGGGCGTGAAAGTCGGCCGAGGCTTGAAACGCGCCATCTATTAACGCCTGCG
>JAHDGV010000660.1 GCA_020631655.1 Chloroflexota bacterium
GCGCACTGGGCCGCCTCGGCCGCTTTGGGGGAGCGGGCCGTAATCACCGGGAAATTGCGCCACACAAAACTAATCTCGTCACCAAATTCTGCTTGTAATTGCCGTTTGATACCTGACAGGTGCCATTGTCGACAAGCAGGTCAGCCAAAGTCGCCGAACTCGATAATTGTGATCGAGTTTTCGATGTCACCCTGCACATTGGCCGGGCTCAGATTGGCGAGCGGGTCAAAAGGGGGCTGATTGTTCTGACGTATGAGTCCAAACGCAATCAAGCCAATCACGGCCAAGACGGGAATCCCAATCCATGTGGCTCTAGAAATAAGTTGTTGGCGCTGTTTGGCTTTGCGTGCAGCCTCCCTTGCTTCTCTTCCTCTCTGTTTCTTTTCAGCTTTAGATTTTGCCATCAAAGTCTCCAATAAAAAGGTTTATCAGGGGATGATGGGGTGAGGCTGAAAATTCTTACGTAGGGAATGGATCGTGTTGCGTATTGCGTGAACTTCAACGCAATACGCAACACGCTTTTTTTCTGCTACTCCATCTTGCCATAACCGGTGTAATAGTACAAAACCGGCCGACCTTCGCCGTAGCTCATTTCGGTTACTTCGGCGATGTAAAGGGTGTGATCACCCGCTTCATGTGCATCAACCACTTTCGCACTGAACTGGGCAAGGGCGCCTTTAATCACTTTGTTGCCGTCCAAATCTTCCCAAGGGATTTCGAGATTTTCATCCGGCCGACCCGCAAAATGATTGCTGTACGGTTCCATTTCTTCAGTCAGAATTGATACTCCATATTTCATGCTTTGGGCAATAAGGTCGTGTGAGCGAGCGTTTTTACCAACCGATACCACGATCAGAGGTGGCTCTAGCGAGACAGACATAAAGCCGTTGGCCGTCATGCCATGGACTTCGCCATCAATTTCTGTGGTGACAATTGTGATTCCGGTAGCAAACCGGCCGCAGGCGTTGCGGAACTCGCGTGTATCAATTTGAGACATGGGGAAACTCCTAAAAATTTTTTATTCAGATAGGCGCAGAGAATACCATCGTTGCTGAACAATGTCGATTGGAATGCAAGTCTGGGTCAAACAGGTTAGGCTGATTCAGATTTGAGTTATTCGTCTGGATCGATTTTGAGCGAATGCCAGAAGTCTTGAAACTCATCTGGTACATTTTCCAAATCATCTTTGCTGATCGTTAGCATGCCAGATTCTTCACTGGAACCGACTTGCAGGCGGGCGGGCTCATGGGCCAAATCATCAAACATATCATCGATGTGCGACTGCCCGAAAACAACCCTTGACCAAGTGATGTCTTGCTGGCCGAAGTTGAAGAATTTCTTTTCTGTTTTGGCCTTCGGCAGATTGGCTTTTAAAAACGTTTGGGCCGTTTTAAATTCTTCAGAATTTCTGGCACAGCGGTCCATCAGGCTGGCGGCCAGGATGATTTTTAGCCCGTAAACCTCTTTTAAGAGCTTTGAAACGTGGTCGTGATTGTAATTGGTTAGCCCATCTGGAATATCGTAGGTGATGTTTTCAGACGTTTTGCGCCAGTTGCGCGCCAGCCGAGCAACCTGACCATCAGGATGATGTTTCTCGCCAAAACGAATAAACGCCTCGCGGAAGTTGCTGATAAATTGCAAAAATGTATAACGGCCGGGCTGGCGATGCAGGTCGAGCACTTCGAGTTTAATGTCAAACAGGAGAATCTGGGCTTCGGTCCCACGTTTCATGATCATGGCGACTACTTCGTCATCATGCGCATAGTTGTACAGGCTGATAAAGTTTACGGTGTCACGCTTGTAGTCAACGTTAAAAACCATGTGGGCTTCGTTGGTCGCTGATAGCTCAATATCTTCGGGCACCTGATTGATGAGGTCGTAGGCTTTTAACTTGGTTTTGAAAATCGTCCCCTTTAGCGTAGAGCCAATCGAGCTGATTTTTGGGACCGAATCGGTAACCTGAAACAGACGCACTTTTGAAAACTTCGACATGTCGAGCTGAAGCGATCCTTTTTCGATCCCCTTTCTGTTAGGCACCTCAATCTCAGGCATTGTTGCGCTATGTTCAACATACAGCCGATTGCCCGGATTCATGTAGATTAGATTGTAATCGGGTATCCCGAGTTCCCCACGTATTTTGATGACGAAATGCAGTTCATCTTGATTTGACATAGTTATATTTTAACAATATTTAACGGAGAGGAAATAGCTTATTTGGTGAAAATTGGCCTGGAAGGAACGGGGTGAGTTTGGTTAAATTCAAGAACCTTATTTTATTACAGACTTAACGAAGATCATGATCATCATTTCTCACCAACTTCCGGCCGAATGGATTTCCTCTATCACAGAAAAATATGAAACAATTATAGGCCCCTCTACGTTAGAATCGGCCGGTTTGACTCCCGAATTGCAGGCCGCTTTGCCAAATGCTAACGGATTATTGACCATGTT
>JAHDGV010000661.1 GCA_020631655.1 Chloroflexota bacterium
TTGTGTACCGATTTCAGGTTTTTCCAGATAAACAGGCTCTTTTTGCGATGAAACGACTCCATCGCTTCTGGATAGGTTTGATCGATGAGTTTGCGAATTTGCTCTTTGCTAAATTGATACAGCGGATCAACCGAAACTACGTTTCCCCCCCGTTGGGTTAGCTCGCTATTAAATGATGAAGGTCCGTCAGAACAACCTAAAATTTTACCGCTCAGATCATTGTCGGTGAGCGAAAACATGTTTAGGTATTCTTCAAACGTTCTGCCCCAAGGGGTGTAGATGTCGGTGTTTGTTTGCATAGATTAGATTTAAACAGAAGGGGTCCCATTTGGAAATGAATAGTTCGCCCCATGACGGTGGGGTTAAAGGGAGCCTGGTACTAATCCAGCGTAGAAAATAATAAAATTCACGCCTTTTTGCGTTTAAATCGTTTTGGCTTACCATTTGAAAACTATGATTTTGTCACCACTTGAAATTGCTCAGAGCCTCGTAAAATTTGACACAACCAATCCACCCGGAAACGAAATTTTATGCATTGAATATTTGGATGATTTGCTGACTGAAGCGGGTTTTGAAACGGTTCTTTTGGCCCGTGACGAAAACCGGCCGAATCTAATCACCAGACTAAAAGGACGGGGTGAAGCGCCGCCAATCCTGTTTCAAGGGCATGTGGATGTAGTCACAACCGAAGGGCAAGATTGGTCTGTTTCTCCGTTTCAAGGGATGATCAAAGATGGCTTTTTGTGGGGGCGTGGGACGCTGGACATGAAAGGGGCGGTGGCGATGATGGTAAGCGCCATCATGATGGCCAAAGAGCAGGGGATTGAACCGGCCGGTGATATCGTGCTGTGCGTGCTGGCTGACGAAGAAGCTGGGGCCGATTGGGGGGCCAAGTGGCTGGTCGAAAATCATGCAGAGCAGTTTGAGGGGATCAAATATGGGATCAGCGAATTTGGTGGGACCAATATGCAGATGGGTGGGAAAACGGTGTTCCCAGTACAGATTGCTGAAAAACGGAGTTTGACTTTAAAAGCAAAGCTACGCGGCAGTGCAGGGCACGGCTCTGGGGTGTATCGCAACACGGCCATGGGGCGCACCGGCCGTCTGTTGGACCAGCTTGATAAATTGCAGATGCCCATCCACGTAACCCCGGCCGTGCGGGAAATGCTGAGCGCTATCGCGGACAATCTTGATTTCCCTGCCAGCTTTATCTTGCGCCGTTTGCTCAATCCGGCCACGGCCAATGCAGCACTTAAGGCGATGGGAGACAGTGCATCGTTTATTGAGCCGCTGTTAAAACATACGGTGAACCCCACAATTATCAATGGGGGGATTAAGGTCAACGTCATCCCGAGTGAAATCGATTTGGAATTTGATGTGCGCATGTTGCCCGGTTTTACGGCCGATGAGTTCTTGTCTGAACTTAAAGCACAGCTAGACACAGATGCTGAATTTAGTTTTGTAGATGACCAGCCGATCATGCCGGCCGAGCCAAATATGGGATTGTTTCCACTGTTGGCCGAAATCATCGAAGAAAAACAGCCTGACGGCAAAGTTGTGCCGATGGTGCTCCCGGCCGTGACCGATGCCCGCTACTTTGCCTCGCTTGGCATCCAAACCTACGGCTTTACCCCGATGATATTGCCCGAAGGTCTAGATTTAGGCACGCTGGTACATGGCCCTGACGAACGGATTCCGGTTGATGCGCCAGAGTATGGGGCAAAGATGATGTTAGAGCTTATTAAAAGATATAAAGGGTAAAGGTGAAAAAATGACTGTAAAAGCAAACTGCCACTGTGGGGCTGTGCAGATTGAAATGTCAGAGGCACCGGATGCGTTGTTGGAATGCAATTGCTCTGTGTGCGGCCGGTACGGAGTGAAATGGGCTTACTACACGACGGATCAGGTGACGATTAAAGCGGCCGACGATGCATTTGATTTCTACATTTGGGGAGATCGCACAACCAACTTTAATTTTTGCAAAACGTGTGGATGCCTGACTCACTATACAGCGGCCGAAGGTCAAGACTCAGATCGGGTGGCTGTAAATGGACGGATGTTGACTGATCGCAAGTTGTTAGACTCTTTGCCGATGAAGTATTTTGACGGCCGGGATAGTTGGCAAATGGTTGATAAGCTTCCGGTAGAGGATGCAAATTAACCTGAGTTCGGAATTAGATGATTATAGCTAATCTCCCTGTCACATGACCGATGGGAACAGCTTGTGATTGGGAAAAATCGGTCGGTGACTGGGAGTTCTGCACGAAACTCCCAGTCATTGGCCTGTTAATCTTGCCAAGGCGTTAGTTCATTGGGCCAAATGACAGGGAGTCCGGACCTATTTTGAAACTCCGAACTCAGGTAAATTAACAATTGTCAATTTGCAATTGTTAATTGACAATTGATGCAGAGCCGCTACCAAGGTTTTTCCAAAGTCCGCAAAATTATCCA
>JAHDGV010000662.1 GCA_020631655.1 Chloroflexota bacterium
ATTTCTGAATATCATTCCATTGCTCGAGATTTGGTTCGAGTAAATCGTTGCTTAGATGAAAGAGTTCATCCACTAATCGAATTGGTTGAGTCACTTTTAAACTTAGATGATACAAGTCTGTTAACTTTGGCTGAAGATGGAAAAAGCACTATTGAGACTAGTTTCATTCTTTTTGACTGTCCACATGGAGTTTACATAGATGATTTGGCACTGCATATTGGGTTGTCGAGAATTTCACATAAACTAAATATGCTAGGTGATAAATCAACCTGTGAAATCTATTTCTCAAATACAGAAAATAAGTTTGTGATTGAACTGTCTAAAAAGATTCAAATCAAAGATGCCCCAGAGGATAATTTGAGTTCGCAACTTTATGAAATTGAGATTTATGATTGGGTGGCGAATTCGGTTGCGAAATTATTTGAAGGAGAATTTCGAAGGGAGATGCAAGACACGAAATTAGTATGTATTTGGTCATTTCCATTAATTGAAATGGGGGCAACAAATGCAAACTGAGTTTGAGCAACTGCGGGACGAGAATGAGCGGTTGAGGATTGAAAATGAGAAACTTAGACAAATCGTTTTAAGTGTGAATTTTGATTTGAGGAATCCTGTTTTTACTGCTTCTTCCGCAATGGAACTCATCGTCGATTGTCAATCAGAGGATGAAAAAAATGCATTAATTGAAGCAACTCAAAGAGCTATAAAGAAACAGATTGAATTTTTTGATCACTTTGAGACTGCAACAAAATTCTTGAGGTCAGATTTCAATTAATCTGGTTCAATCGTACTTTAGTATGTAACTCTAGCTTGTACTAACCCTTGCAAAAAACTCGGAGCTTGTTACATTCTTGGCACTCAATACCTTATATCGATTGAGGGCAGAGTATGATTCGATTTGATAATCAGGTTGTCGTTATTACAGGAGCCGGCCGTGGGCTTGGCGCCGCCTATGCTCGTTTGATAGGGTCGCGCGGCGGACACGTTGTGGTGCATGATGCAGGTGTCGGCCGGGATGGGCTTGGCTCTGATGCTGGACCAGCTAACTCCGTTGTTGAACAAATTGTGTCGGCCGGTGGATCTGCCTCGGCCGAGATTCAAAATCTTGCTGAAAAAGCGGGGTGCGAAGGGCTGATTGACAACGTGTTGACCAAGCACGGCCGGATCGATGCCCTGATTCATTCGGCTGGAGTGGTGTTCTACAAAACTATTGCCGAGACAACTGACGATGAATGGGCCGTTCAGCGCAAAATCAGCATCGATGCGCCATTTTGGCTGTGCCGAGCCGCTTGGCCGACGTTTGAAAAACAAGGCTACGGCCGGATCGTTTTGAGTGCCTCCGGCTATGGCTTGGCCCCGTGGAAAGAGAACGATGTGACCGCTTACGGCGTGGGGAAAGCGGCCCAGTTTGGGCTCATGAACGGGCTGGCTGGTGAGGGGATGGGGAAAAACATTATGGCGAATGTGATTTCACCTATTGCGGCGACCCGCATTTTTAGAGCTGAGGTTGATCCTGATCAGTTTTCGGCCGAGAGTGTGGCCCCGGCCGTGGCGATGCTAGCATCTGATCAATGTCCATTTACCGGCAAGGTAGTCCGTGCGGTTGGCGGAAAGTTTAGCGTGGCCCAGCTAGAGTCACAGAAATATGTGGAGTTAGAGACCTATCCCTCTCCTGAGCTAGTTTTAGACGCTATTGGTTCTGAATAAAAGACCCGTCAGCTGACCTGATTTTCGTCTACAGAGAAACCCCGGTTAGCCCCCGTGTAATTTGAAACGCCAAGTTTCTATTTTCTACAACCCGAGCCATACGTGTGCCAGAAATCTGGTCGCTCATTAAATTCAGTAATGGCCCCAGCTCGGCTGTGGATTCCCACAGCAGATCAAAATCCCCAGCGAACCGGTCGCAAACGGCCGCATCATCGGTGATGTTGAGCACCGGCACCAGCGGATGTCCAGCCTGTGGCCCTTGGCCCGAGACAGCAAGCACCAGCTCTACGCCGGTAGCGGCTATTCCGGTTAGATTTTCAGCCCACTGGCGGGATGGAGTCTGCATCAGGTGCAGGCCTGCCTCTTCCCACGGCCGACCAAATTCTAGCGTTGGTTGTTGTATTTCGTCTGGCTGAGCCCCATCCCAAAAAGAGATTGACTGTACCAGCGGATCGTTTGCGAGCAAAACGGCCGTCCCTCCGGCCGAGGCGATTACGTTGGCCAACTTGCCGAGCTTGGCGGCCGTTTGGTCGTTGATTGACCCATCTGACAAAATAGCGATTTTTAGCGCTTGCAGTCCGGCCGTTTGCCGCATGGCTTGCGGCCCATTTTCAGCCTGTGTTGTAAACCAGTCGGTGAGCTTGTGAATCGACGCCTCAATGCCCCCATCGAGCTGAACGCTGGCCCAGCCATAGCCGTCTGTGGCGTAACCGGCTTGGATCATTTTTTGCCGCCAAAA
>JAHDGV010000663.1 GCA_020631655.1 Chloroflexota bacterium
ACTGGCCAATGGGCCGATTTACCATTAGAAGAACTCGCTAAAAAAGTAGGCGATTGGGGCTTTGACGGGCTTGAGTTAGCCTGTTGGGGTGACCATTTTGAAGTTGATAAGGCGATGAGCCAAGATGGCTATATTCAAAGCCGCCTTGATATTTTGGAGAAAAATGGGCTCAAGTGTTACGCCATCGGCACCCATCTGGTTGGGCAATGTGTGTGCGACCCGATTGATACCCGCCATAAATCTATTTTGCCTGATTACATTTGGCAGGATGGGGACCCTGAAGGGGTACGGCAACGCGCGGCCGAAGATGTTAAAAACACAGCCAAAGCGGCCAAAATGATGGGCGTTGACACCGTCACCGGCTTCACCGGAAGCAGTGTGTGGCACATGCTCTACTTCTTCCCCCCCACCAGCCAAGAGGATATCGACAAAGGATATGTTGACTTTGCTGAACGTTGGAAACCGATCATGGATGTGTACGCGGAAGAAGGGGTTAAGTTCGGCCTTGAAGTTCACCCGACCGAAATTGCGTACGACATTATCACGTCGCAACGGGCGCTTGAGGCGATCGACCATCATCCAAACTTTGGCTTTAACTTTGACCCGAGCCACTTTGTGCATCAGTTCCTAGATCCGGTTGAATTTATCAATGCGTTCCCGGATCGCATTTTCCATGCGCACGTCAAAGATTCTCGCGTGAATCTGAACGGCCGGAATTCGATCCTATCGTCACACTTAGACTTTGGTGATCATCGTCGGGGTTGGGACTTTGTTTCTCCCGGCCGAGGTGATGTTGATTGGGACAAAATTGTCCGTGCGCTTAATCGGATTGGCTACGATGGACCACTTTCTATTGAGTGGGAAGACAGCGGCATGGATCGGGATTGGGGTGCTCCAGAAGCGCTCAAAATGATTCGCGGCCAAGACTTTACGGCTTCAAATGTGGCGTTCGATGCGGCCTTTAGCGGTGACGAATAAGGACGATTAAAGGAATAAAACTCATGTCAAACACATTAAACAGAAAGCTTAAATATGGACAGATCGGTGGCGGCCGTGGTGCATTTATCGGAGCCGTTCACCGACGAGCGGCCGCCATGGACGGCAAAACTGAGCTGATTGCAGGTGCGTTCTCTAGCACACCTGAAAAGGCAAAAGCCAGCGGTCAAGATTTGATGATCGCGGATGATCGGAACTACGGCAGTTGGGAAGAGATGCTGGAGACAGAAAGCGGTCGGCCGGAAGGTGAGCGGATCGATTTTGTTAACATCGTCACCCCCAATCACATGCACTTTGCCCCCGCCAAAGCGTTCCTCGAAGCTGGCTTCAACGTCATCATGGATAAACCGATGGTGCACTCAAGCCGTCAGGCGCAAGAGATTGTTGAAGCGGTTGAACAAAACGATGTTGTTTTTGGTTTAACCCACAACTACACCGGCTATCCGATGGTCAAAGAGGCTCGTGAATGGATCAAAAGCGGCAAGCTTGGAAAAATCCAGCGGGTTGTTGTTGAGTATCCGCAAGGTTGGCTGTTGACCAAACTGGAAGATTCTGACGTAAAGCAGGCTGAATGGCGGACAGATCCGCAACGATCCGGAATCGCTGGGGCAGTCGGTGACATCGGCTCTCACTGTGAAAACTTGGTCAGCTACATGACGGGTCTAGAAATTGAAGAACTGTGTGCCGATCTGACCACGTTTGTCCCCGGCCGACAGCTAGACGATGACGCCAACGTGATGATGCGTTTCACCAACGGCGCCCGCGGCTTGCTGTGGTGCTCGCAGATCGCCACGTCAGAAGAAAACGACATCAACATTCGGGTGTATGGCACTGAAGGCGGTTTGGAATGGCATCAAGAACATCCCAACTGGATTACGTTTAAAGATCCAACCGGACCGGCCCAAATTTTCAAACGTGGCAACGGATATCTGGGCGAAGCGGCAACCAGAGCGGCACAGCTCCCGCCGGGACATCCAGAAGCGTTTTACGAGGCATTCGCCAACGTTTTCATGAATTTTACCGACACGATTCGGGCCAAATTGGAAGGTCGTGACCCAACTGAATTAGAGCTCGATTTCCCAACCGTTTACGATGGGGCCCGCGGGGTGAAATTTATCGAGAAAGTGGTTGAAAGTAGCCAATCAACCCAAAAATGGACGACGTTCTAGAGCGGTCCTTTTGCGACTGCTCCTTTAAGCAACTGATTTATGGGACATTATGATAAAATGCAAGATATGAGTCAGTTAAAGGCCGAGCTTCAGGCTCTGCTTGATCAATTAGACGGTTATGCGCCGCCTGAGTTTAATAACCCCAGCCCAATTGAAATAGAGAAGCTACAGCTCTATCGGATCATTGCCAACCAAATCCCGCAACGGGTTTTTTGGAAAGACTTAGACCTAAACTATGTTTGGGCCAACAAGCATTTTGCAATGGATTGCGGTGT
>JAHDGV010000664.1 GCA_020631655.1 Chloroflexota bacterium
CGGTTACGCGGCCGACACAAGTAGCGCAACGTCAACACCACACCTGATTCCGAAACTTTTGTATAGACTACTGGGGTGAGCAGGGGAACCCGTACATTTTGAAGCCGCGCCGCTTTTTTGATTTCTTTTTTATCTTCCGGGCTAGGCTCTAAAGAGTGCCGTTCAGCTATTTCTTGGAGTAATTTTTTAGCTTTTTGCCAATCGCTTTCAAACGAGATCATGACCGGGATCTCGCTCCAGATGTGTGAAATACCGCTTGTGAAGTTGGCTACCGGATGGGCAAAAACCATCCTGTTGGGAACATGCACAATCCGGCCGGTCGATTGATCCGCATCAACCCAATTTCCAATCTCGATTAACGAAAACCTTAATAGATGGATATCAATCACATCCCCAGACACCCCATCAATTTCGATCCGATCACCCACCTCAAACGGATATCGTGAAATGATGTAAACCCATCCGATTAAATTTGTGAGCGGATCTTGGAGCGAAATCGCAACCCCGGCCGATAACAATCCCAAATAGGTCGAAAGATTTGCCACCCCATCGATCCAAATACTGACCACTGCAATGGTGATAAAGGTCAAAACCGCATACTCTGTCCCTTTGCGCCACGCATACAGCTGATCTGGATCATCTAGTCTGCGATTAATCACAAACATCAGCATGCGTCTAGAAACAATAAAGAGCACAATCACTCCAATTGTCAGAAAGAATTTAGTACCTATGTCAGGATTGTGGAACAGAAAATTTCGTATGTCTTCGATCATACTTTCCATGAGTGGCCTCGGTAGATGGTTATTTGGGTAACCCAAGTGTAAGTTAAATTGGATCGGCTACAAAGAGTTATTGTCGAAATTTTTGGTTTGGGCTTGAACAGGCTTTAGTAGGAGAAATCAAAACGCCCCACGAGCGTGGGGCGTCTTGAAGGAAGAGGAAAAAAAGGAGGACTAAGAAATAAATCTATATAATGTTGTCAGCTCGTTAATCTGTTTAACTAACTGATGACAGAAGTATAGGTTTTTACATGAAATGTGTGAATAGGATATAGGGTCCAGTATTAAGGTCCCAAACGTTTTGGAGTGGTTTTAAGGCCGATTTAGTAAAAGGTGCGTAACATCATTCACGACTTCAAATCAAGGTGAGCTAAAATCTAGTTCAATCGTCAACCGGCCGGGGTTTTACCCAAGCAAGTCAGCCTGAAATTGACTTTTTTGGCCGCAGTTTTTAACGACGAACCATTAAGGGCTGAACTTTAGTTCAGCTGGGCAGGATCGGGATTTAAGTTGTAACAGATATTAAAATTCCGATCCTCAGTGTTTAAACAAACACTAGGATGAAAAAATGTTTGGTAGAAAAAAATCAGGAATAACCGAAGATGCGGTGATGGGGGCTCTTTCAACCGTTATTGAGCCAGAGCTCCATCGTGACCTCGTCTCGCTCAACATGATCCGTGAGCTGGAAATTAAAGGGAACGATGTAACGTTCACCATTATGCTCACAACACCGGCTTGTCCGTTAAAAGGCAAAATGGATGGGGACTGCCGGGCCGCACTTGCACAAGTCGACGGCATCGGTGAAGTAACGATCAACTTCGATGCCAATGTGCCTGAAAATCAGCGGATTCGGGACCAGCTAGGCCAAAACTTTAAACACGCAATCGCCATTGCATCGGGTAAAGGTGGCGTAGGTAAAAGCACCGTCTCGGTTAACTTGGCAATTTCATTGGCACAAACTGGCGCTTCTGTTGGATTGCTCGATGCGGATATTCTGGGACCAAACATCCCAATGATGATGGGACAACCGCAAATGCCACCGCCACAAAACAAAAAGCTAATCCCGGCCGAAGCGCACGGAGTTAAGTTTATCTCGATGGCATTCTTGTCAGATCCTGAAAAGCCGATGATTTGGCGCGGCCCTATGTTGCACAGTGCCATTCGTCAGTTGCTGGTTGATGTGATGTGGGGCGATCTTGACTACTTGATCATCGACCTGCCACCAGGCACCGGTGACGCCCAGCTATCTTTGGCACAAACCTTGCCACTCTCAGGCGCAGTTATTGTGACCCAGCCGATGGCGGTTGCCGCATCTGACGCTTTGCGTGGATTAAAAACGTTCGAAACGCTAAAAGTTCCGATCTTGGGCGTTGTTGAAAATATGTCGGGTGAGTTTTTTGGCACCGGCGCTGGTCAAGTTTTGGCTGAGCAAAACAAGACTGAATATTTTGGCACCATCCCAATGGAGGCCAACGTGCGTATGGGCGGTGACTCGGGCAACCCGATTGTGGTGGCGTATCCAGACTCGGCCGCGGCCGTTGCTTTTGGCGAAGTAGCCAGCAAAGTTGCTGCCAGAGCCAGCGTGATGACCCTGATGGGCGATTCAAGCTTCATCCCAATCGAGATGGTTGGCTAAGCAAACTCCCATCCTGAAAAAAAA
>JAHDGV010000665.1 GCA_020631655.1 Chloroflexota bacterium
CATCCCGCTCAAAATATAAATAGATGTAAACCGCAACGCCGAAGCTGGTCGCATCGGTGGATGTTAAGCGCCAGCCGTCAGCCGCGTACTCATCTAATCTTGCCTGAATATCGGCCGACGAAGATTTTAAGATGTGATCCGGTTTGGCCAACACCTTTGAGCTGTACATCATCGATTCCACTTTATATTCTTTCATGATAATTCTTCCTTTTTATCGATATTGCCCCGCCCCGTTTTCAAACGAATCAATTTGATTTTAGGCAATCTACCCCGGCCGTCAATTTTTCAAATTCATCTTATGTGCGAACGGACCTCGGAGGTTTGCTTTCGAGGAGTTCCCCCTTTGTAAACGAATTAAACCTCCGAGGTCTTCATCGAGAAAGGATGTAAAATCGATCAATGATAATAATTGATTAGCTAATTGGGACCTGCTAAACCCTCTCAGATAAGATTGCCGTTATGGTCGCTTTGAAAATCGTTTCAGTTTTAGCCGGAATCTACTTAATTTGTTTTACGATCCTCTCCGCCTTACGCACCTTTGTTGTGCCGCGCGGATTACCGGACCCTATCGCCCGTTTTGTGTTCCAAAACCTACGCCGCATCTTTAACATTCGCTTGCGCTATGCCAAGTCATACATCGTTAAAGATAAGGTGATGGCTTTTTATGCACCCAGCGCACTTGTGCTGTTACCAATCATTTGGCTCACATTGGTCACAATCGGCTTCGCCTCTATTTATTGGGGATTAGGCTCTCGCTCATGGTTCGATGCGTATAAGCTAAGCGGTTCTGCTATCACGACTCTTGGTTTTTCCTCTACTGACAGCATCCTCGAAAACGCCATCGTGTTTACCGAAGCCACGATTGGGTTGATCTTGGTGGCAATCTTGATCTCTTATCTGCCTACTATGTATGCCGCGTGGTCAGAACGTGAGATGGCGGTTACCAAGCTCGATGTGCGGGCAGGAACCCCTGCATCTGCCATTGTGCTACTCCAACGCTCCTACCGCATCGGCTCTTTAGATGATATGACTGCGTTTTGGTACGAGTGGGAAAACTGGTTTACCAGTGTCGAAGAAACACACACTTCGCTCCCGGCCCTCTCTCTCTATCGCTCAACGGTACCGGAATACAACTGGGTCATCGCGGCCGGAACCGTGCTCGACTCGGCCGCGTTGGCAAATGCGGCCATCGATCTGCCACACGATCCACAGGCAGATTTGTGTCTACGGGCCGGATATTTAATGCTACGCCGCATCGCCAGCTTTTTCGGGATCAAGTACGACGAATTCCCATCAATAGAAGATCCGATCAGTATTTCCAAAAAGGAATTCAACGAGGCGCTCGATGATTTAGCGGCGGCCGGAGTCCCCATCAAACCAGACCGAGAAAAAGCTTGGCTCGACTTCAAAGGGTGGCGAATCAATTACGACACCGTGCTCTTGTCGATGTGCAACATTGTGATGGCTCCTTATGCCCCCTGGTCATCCGATCGCTCTCATCTACATCGGCAATCCACCCGCACCCCTATCTTTTTCAGAAGCGAGTAGAGCCAGACACGCGGATTAAACCTTGTAAGACTCTAACTTTTTTTAAATAGGGGCCTGAGCACAAACCCATCCAAAAGTAAGTAGATAATTCTCAAGATCAAACTAAATGACACATGGGTCTTGATTGCTTCATGAACCAGAATAAATCCCGAACGCCTATCCCCCCTTTCTATTTTCCTGCGTGCTCGCCTTACTAATGCATGCGCAAAACTGCTTCTTGCCTCCCAAGAAAGTTCATTTTTACGATCTTGAGGCAACAGGTTCCTATTTAACTCAATAACCAATCTGTATTCTTCTGCATTTTTTCGGATTTTATCCTCCGATCCTGAAAGTGAATCTGGATGAATTCGGTAAACGGCTAAGGGGGTAGGTTCATACCAAACATCAAAATTTGCGGCAATACGCATCCACATTTCCCAATCTTCCCCGTACCGCGTTATTCTAGAGTTAAAACCGCCGATCGCTTCATAAACGCTTCGTTTTACAACAATGCTTGGAAATTGAATTCGCTGCCCCTTGCTTAGCTCTAAAAACCAATTATCGATGATTCCACTCTTTTCCTGTTCTATTCTAGATTTGTGCGTTAAATGACCATTCTCGTCTACATACAAGATCCGGCAGAAAGCAGCCCCAATCTGGTCGTTGGCCGCAAACGGATGTTGCATCGTAGAGTAAAACTCTGGCATTACCTTGTCATCGCCGTGCAAGATATGCAACAAATTTCCCCGAGAGTATTCAATGCAACTATTAAAGGTTTGGACGTGTCCCATATTTTGTGGTTGCTGAAAGAAATCGATTCGCCCCTGGCCTACTCTTTTCACAAGTCCTTCAACATCTCCATCTGTTGAGCAATCATCGACGACTGCAATTTGCATCTCATCAGGTC
>JAHDGV010000111.1:0-2607 GCA_020631655.1 Chloroflexota bacterium
CAATTTTTCATATCGGTTCATCTTTTTTCCTCATCCATTAAATAGACTTCGAAAGTTTACAGTTTGCGCTTAGGCACTACACCGGTTCATGCAAAACTTCCGAAGTCTTTCGCATCAAATTACGCCTTAATCTCTCCGAGAACCCGAGTATAGGCGAGCTCGAATCTGATCACGCAGGCTTACAAGCTCTGGGTAATCATAAAAAAATCGAACTTTCTGATCAGCAATCGAATTTCCTGACGGCCGTTCATTGATTACAAAATGGGTCCACGATTCTGCAATATCTTCGCCCGGATTTGTGGCCGCATAATCAGTCACAAACTGATCTTCATATTGTAGATAAAAATCATAAATAGCATCAGGATCTTGATCCTGCGGGAGCTCATCATAAATGTCATCCCAAAATGCATTAAAAAACGCATTGATGTAGGAGCTTTGATTGGCACAGCCTTCACCAGTAAAGAACCGTGGGCAGGCTTCAGCCGCTTCTTCAAAAGCCAAGTCATCCTGATACGCTTCTACATCAAACGGAACCTGATTATTATTCAGGGTCAATACATGCCCAAATTCATGAATCAGTGTGTAACGCTGCTCTTTTTTGTTCTTCGCATCAACCGCGTCCATCACAATTTTCCACTGGGTTTCGTTGCCTGGGATCGGTTCTACGTAAGCCATCGTGTTGTCAACACCGTCAGTAAAAATACCGTACTCAGCTATCTGCCGCCGATTTTCGGCCGGTACCAAATTGGCAAACTCTTGCCACATCGCCTCATGGGATGCGGTGTCCTCCAAAATATCCGCTTCTTCGTCTGTAAAAGGCTCGCCTTCGACCGGGTTTACCGGCCGGTCATTTTGCAATGAGTAGGTGACCAGCACATTGGCATCTTCGGGAATCCCAAAAACGATATCACCCAACCCTGACAGAAAATCCCCAAAAAAAGTGAGTAGCCCCGGCTCTTCGGCGCAAGTTCCCTCAAGTTCACAAGTTAAATAGCAGTATTGATCTTCTTCTACAAACGTCTCGTCTTCGTAGCAGTCCTCGGCCGTCAGCACAAAGGCTTCGGGAGCACAGCCTGCAATCATGACAAGTAGTCCCAGTTGCATAATTAATCCAATTCGAAATATCGTTTTCATTTTAACTCCAACGTTTTTCGAGGATTTTAAACGGCTTCGCCATTTTAAACATCAGCCATACAGTCCCATTGCTGGGTTGTAAATTTACCCAAATGGGTTCACTTTCAACAACGGCCGTACAGTTTCCCAAGCCTCAGCTTCATTTGCGCCAACTTTAAACGGCTTAAACCCCATCCCCAAATACAAATTTAAGGCAGGAATTCGGCGGGTATTGGTGGATAAAAACGCCTTCGAATGGCCTAATTCAAGCAGCTTTCGGCACACGGCCGTCATCATCGGTTTAGCCAATCCTTGCCCTTGTGCTTCTGGCACGATGGCGACCCAATGGACCTGGCCTAACAAATTACCTGTCAGTTTCTCAGTTTCCCAAGCGGTTATCGTGCCAATATCTTCACCCTTTTGGTTTACCAAAAACATAATGCGATGCGCCAAATAATCGGCCGGACCTTTGAGCGATTGTTTAAACGTTTCAGCTGTTGCCGTAAACAACTCATCGGCCGCATTCTGAATTTTGACCCACTTTTCAAGATCCCCATCGCAATAAAATCGGAACGAGTAACCAGCGGGCAACTCATAGCTCGGAATTTGATTTAGATCAGCGTGGATCATCCAAACATCTACATCTGGCAACGAGGTTTCATTAGAATCCATTGCCTATATTTTCCCAAAATCCCCGTGACGGCCCAACCCAGAGCTAAAGCGCTGAGCCCCTTCTATCCCTTCTTGCTTGAGGATTGGTCGGCCGTTGCTGAATTCTTGGGCAAGTGCGTCAACCATGGGCAACCCATGTTGATTGATGGCAGACCAGCGATCGGCCCGTGCGCAGGCCTGAGGGAATCGTGCAATCTGTTGTGCCAATTCTTCTGCTTTGGCCCGTGATTCTCCATCTGGTACAACGTATTCGGCCAAGCCAATTTGCGCACATTCAGCGGCCGGAACCTGTCGGCCGGTCAAAATAAGTTCAAGCGCACGCCCTTGTCCAACCAAGCGGGGCAATCGAACCGTTCCCCCGTCTATCAGCGGCACTCCCCAACGGCGGCAATAAACCCCCATATAGGCGGATTCTTCCATCACTCGAAAATCGCACCACATGGCAAGCTCCATCCCACCAGCCACAGCGGGGCCAGCGACGGCCGCAATAACCGGCTTGGAAAGCTCTAATCGGCTGGGTCCCATCGGCCCCAGCGTGTTGTGTGGATTAGGCCCATCAGCCGGAAACATCAGCTCTTGTAACGGTTCATCCCCTTCAAGGGCCGCGGCATGCTTCAAGTCCCATCCGGCACAAAACGCACCACCTTCTCCCCAAAACACAGCAACAGAGGCTGACTCATCCTGATCAAACGCTAAAAATGCCTCGTACAACGCCTGGGCGTTTTCCGGGTTCATGGCGTTCCGCGCCTCCGGCCGGGCGTGAATCACCGTCCATACAGCTCCATTTTTTTCTACTCTTACTGTCATAATCTTTTCCTGTTT
>JAHDGV010000111.1:2707-6914 GCA_020631655.1 Chloroflexota bacterium
CCATCGTTTGTCGTTGCTGATCGCTAATCACCCAGCGTTTTTTCACCGTATCCTGTGCCAAGATCGTCCCAGCTTGGGAATCTTTTTCCAAAACTGCATGCACGGCCGTTAAGTCTTCTGGCAGGCAGTCACAGTATTCCAGCATTGCTTCGGCCGTTTTCTGCGGAGCGCTCTTCCAATCTTGATAACGAATCGCCAGCATCGTCATACCAGCTTCACAAAACTCTGAGTGTCGCTGCATATAACTTAACCATTCCCTCGTCATTAGGTCGGCAAACGTACGATGAGGCTCGGCCGGAAGTGACCCAATCGCTGGAATAAGAGGGGCTTTATACCCCCTATAACCGATTTCGTTTTCAATAAACTCTTGGGCCGTCATATCGCCGCCGCCAAAATAAGCACTCAGGCATGATCGCATCCACGTTTCAGCATTACGATACAAAAACAGATGTTTAGCAAGCGGGAAAAGTGTGTGGAGCCAACCTGATAGCCCTAACGCATAACTGTGCTCTTTTATCACCCAAGCCTTATCAGCCTTCGTCTTGCACAGCAACAAAACCGTCGCTTTTAACAGAGCCATCTGCCTCTCTTTTTGGGCAGGATGAGCATTCTTGTCAATCACCAGTTGCGGCAACACAAAGGGCTCAGACAAATTAACAACACCTGGAACCTGAGCAAAAACTTGGCTAGCCAATGTTGAGCCGCATCGGCCAGTCGAATGGATAAACACCAGCCGACTTTCATCAAGCGTTACCCCATCAGCCATTTGCAAAAAGTCATTGAACGAAACAGTTAACACTCGCACCGCCTCGTCATACTGAGTTACAAACATAAACGGAACCTGCGAAAAATCGATTTCGGCCGGGATTTCAACAAATACGGCCGTTTGTGTGTCAAAATCAAGGCTGTACAGGGTGACATGATCATTGTTCAATATCGCACTAAACGGCATACATCCGGTTTTTTCTAAGCCAAAATCTGAAAGGTGCGGGATCGCAAACGCAGATTCCCGATGCTTATCAACAATTTTAAAAGTAGTCACTTCCATTATTTTTTCTCTTTAAGATCTGATCCGGCCAAGTATCGTTTCAAAATCTGTGCCAGTTGGCAACGCGCCAAATGCCCCGCTCCTGTTGGGCCCTAAACGTGATGCACAAAACGCATCCGCCACAGCCGGGTCACCATGCAGAGCCAGCAACGCCCCTTGTAGCGTTAGCGCCATTCTTTCAGTGATAGCCCTTGCCCGAAGCTGCATATTTTCTTGATCAGTCAGATCAGCCTCGAGAGAGTCAATCGCCCCATCAAGATAATCATTTGCCCCCTTTGCTAATTTAAGCTGACCCAACACAGCTGGAACCGCCTCCGGCTCACGCCCCATCGCACGCAACACGTCTAAACACATCACATTCCCCGATCCTTCCCAAATGCTATTCAATGGTGCTTCGCGATACAGCCGTGGGATAATCGATTCTTCGATGTATCCAGGACCACCCAAACATTCCAGAGCTTCTCCCACTTGCATCGGTGCCCGTTTACAAATCCAATATTTAGCAATTGCGGTCCCAATGCGAGCCAATGCTTTGGCAGATGGGTCGGTTGCAGACTCATCCATAGCCCGGCCTATGCGCATTGTTAATGCCAAAGCCGCTTCGCTTTCTAGTGCTAAATCGGCCAACACATTCTGCATCAGCGGTTGGTCGATCAACTTTTTACCAAAAGCGGCCCGATGCATAACATGATGATGTGCCCGCACCAAAGCCTGCCGCATTAGCCCGGCCGAACTTGCGGCACAATAGTAACGGTTCCCTGTCACCATCTCCATAATCGTAGCGATTCCTCGGCCATCCGCCCCCAACATCACACCATAAGTATTCTGCAATTCAATTTCTGAAGAAGCGTTTGAGCGATTACCCAGTTTATCTTTTAAACGTTGAATATAAAGAGAATTCCGTTGGTTATCCGGCCGCCAACGGGGCACCAAAAAACATGACAAACCAACATCAGTATAAGCCAGCGTCAAAAAAGCATCGCACATTGGCGCCGAGCAAAAAAACTTATGACCGGTTAGTAAATAATCTTGCCCATCACCCGTTTGCCCATTTAGCGGGATAGCTCGGGTCGTATTGGCACGCACATCAGAGCCCCCCTGTTTCTCTGTCATAAACATTCCGACAGTTACCCCGCTTTTTTCATAAACCGGAATGTCGCGCTGATCATAATGGGTTGATAACACTCGGGGTATCCATTCTTCAGCGATTTCTCGGCTGGCTTTCAGTGCAGGGATCACAGAATAAGTCATCGCCATCGGGCACATAACTCCGCCTTCAACCTGGTTAAACATGTAAACCAACGCCGCGTAGCCAACTTGGCCACCTGATCGTTGATGGGTCCAAGGAAAACTATGTACCTCATTTTCAATCGCATGTGTCATCAAGTCGTGATAGGCGGGATGATACTCAACCATGTTCAGCCGATTACCGTATCGATCATATGCTTTCAATTCTGGATGGTTGCGGTTAGCCATCTCTGCTTTATGAAACATATCGGCCGTGCCTGTTTTTTCGCCAAACTTAGCCAACTTTTCGGTTGCCCAACCGGCTCCCTCATGGGCAACCGCTTCACGCAGAGCAACATCATCTTGCCACAAATCTTGATCACCCATATGGGGTGGCATATTAATCACATCGTGTGTAGGTAGTTTAGAAATAGGGTTTAAAGGGTTCATTATTCTGGGTTTAACATTTACTTTTTAACCGTAAAAGTTACTCGCTAGTTAGGGGCCATACTGCCCGTGGAATTTGCTTTTCTTTATCCACAAACGGTAGCGTATCTACCACCGACTCATGCATATTTCCAGCCTCATCTTGCAGCATAACAGTTTGACCCAACCAATCCCCACCGACCAAAGGTTCAAGAAAACGGACGTACCCGATACCGACATCCAGCGTTGGGGACCATGTGCCAATGGTCAAATGGCCCACATGCTTCTGATCGTGATAAACCTGAACCCCTGCGGCCGGAATTGTTCCGGCGCAGGTCAATCCAAACAAGAGTTGAGTGCGGTCTGCCGTTTCTAGTGCGGCCCGGCCGATAAAGGCTTCCTTTTTAAAGTTCACAAACTGTCCCAATCCTGCCCCAAACGGAGTTAGGTCCGGCTCAATGTCGCTACCGTTGTCTAAAATACCCGATTCAATTCGGCGAATCCCCATCGATGAAGCACTGCTAAACGCCATCCCAAACGGTTCGCCACACGCAAACAAATGGGCCCACAACGCATCATGATCAGTTGGTTCAGAACCGCTGTTGCAATAAATCTCGATCCCCATCTCGCCCGTCCAACCAGTGCGTGACACCCACAGCTTTTGCCCACCGATCACAAACCATCCTGCCTGAAAATATTTAAAGTCGGCCGACAAACCGCCCCCCATGGTCGCATTCAGCACGTCTAAAGACTTTGGCCCTTGAATTTGAATCACCCGAGAGTCTGGGTCACGGACCTCAACGTCTAGGCCGATGGCGTGCGCCTTAAGCCAGCTCATAAACTCTCCGTTGGCCTTCACATACCAAAAGCGATCTTCGGCCAAGCGCATCAAAACCCCATCCATCAGGACAGTTCCATCATCATGACAGGCGATACCATATCGACATCGGCCGACTTTCATCGTGCCCACACGACAGGTCAAGACTTTATCAAGCAAAACGGCCGCATCTGGGCCGATAATTTCAAGTGGTTTTTCAGGCACATCGTACAGCAAAACCTCTTTTCTTAACTTCCAATATTGTGGGATGGGATCCTCGTTATCATCAGTTTTAAGCGGATAAAAACGGTTGCAATACATTCCGAAAACAGTTTGGTCTGTGACGTAGTGCTTGGCAAACGGAGAGCGCCCATAACGGTATAAGCTGAGTTCAATCGTGTCGAATGATTCGATGTAGAAATGTTTTTTGGTAGTCATAAGTTAGTTGGCGATAGGTCACCTAGTTCGAATTTAATCAAAAAGACCTGCCCAAACGCCGTTATTGGCGATCTAGACAGGTCTTGCAGAATGTTGGAGTGAATGGTCTTGGAACATACCGGCCGATTTTAGATCAATCGGCCGATTCGGCCAGCACCTATTTAGGCAGCCAGCTCTGCTCGGTTTTTTACAATCTCCAAAATGTAGTCTTGCAGATTGCGCATCAAATAATCGGTCCAAACAGCCCCATA
>JAHDGV010000111.1:7014-15309 GCA_020631655.1 Chloroflexota bacterium
AGGGTGTGAACTGTTTTGCGCTCTTTTTCAAATTCCGCCTCAACCGGGCTTAGGCCAAACGGAGCAAATAAAGCACAAGCGATGAGAATCGCAACGACTTTTTTGTGCTTTTGAATCAGCCACACACTCAAGCCACCCATCGATGCGGCCGGAAAGATCAAAGGAACAGAGATCACAAAACAGAGCAAAAAGCCTAACGTTAAAACCAAAGCGGCTAATGTGACAGCAAGGACACCCAACCACGGCACAAAGATAGCTTCCAAAAATGTGATTTCTCGATAGTCAGCCACATCATTTTTCATCCAACGCTTCGTGAAATAATTACTGGATACGGAAACGATCCCAATCGCATACGGCACCAGAAACACAAACGTCCACGAAAATGTTTCAAGATCAAAGTCGCCCAGCCGCCCATCACTATAAAACAAAACGCACATGTAGCCATAAGCCAGCGCCAAGCAGATAGTAAATGCATAGGCTCGAAATGGGGTGAAAAAATTGAAGATCAGCTCGCTAACTGAGGAAGAGGTGTTTTTATGGTTCATTTGCTAAATCCTTTAAGAGTTTAGATTTAGCTTACTGACCAACACCTCAAATCCTCAGTGCCAAAAGTAATTGGGCCACCGGCCGATGGTAACTGGCTGGCTATTCAGACGAATCTGGATCGGCCACAACGTCAAACATCAGTGTGTTGCTGGCACTACGTCCCCAGAATGTGTCATCGTACATGGCTAGAGCTTCAGTCGGCATTGCGGTGACTTCTCCGGTGCCGGTCACCCGCGCCAAGTAAGTGATGATTCGGGTTCCCTGCGGTAGATCAGTCACAAAGAAACTGATCTTGTTGCCGCGAATCTCTTTGCGGTTGTAACCATAATCACGCCAGCGGAAGTAGCGGTTGGAGTTGTATTCGGACGCTTGGCTATCGTGGCTGGCGGTATTCAAGTTGGTATTGAGCGGCTCCAAACCGGCCGGCAATTGATCCTCAATAATCACGTAGGATGCGTTGCGATCAGATGTGACTCTCAGTGTCACCCGAACCAGCGAGCCGGGCACGAACTGGTCTGTGCTAAACGAGCCTTCGCTTGAGCGATACTCGCGCTCGATCCTGACCGGACCGGCCGCTTCAACCTCTGGTTGCGATACAAAGGTTCGGTTATTGAGCGTGTAGAACAGATTACGCGAACCGTTGTGTACCACAGTGATTTGATTCTCACCCGGCCGGAGAATATCAGTCCCAACCACAATTCGGGTAGATGGTTCACCGGCATCCAAAATGCCACTTTCAACCAGCTCGCCATTTACCACAAGATCATAGCTAATCGGTTCCCCATTTTCAGAAAATCCGCTAGCCAATAAGTGGTCGGTTAGACCCAAAATAGCAAACGAAGTCTCGTTGGTTGTTCCCCAACCAAACACCTTCTTTTGACTCATCAAATACCGCACCATGCCTGATTCCAGCTCGTGTCCCGGTTGAATTTGAGCAAAAGCGCTCAGTGCCAAACTTGTGTTCCTGACCGTAGATGCCATCGTTTTACTACGATACGCACCGTCTCGGGTAGCACCCTCAAATGAAACCAATCCGGTTTCATCGGCGACTGCCCGATTTTCAAGCTCGGCCAACATGGCCAAAGCACCTGATCGGTCACCCAGTTCATGATGTGCTAGCGCTAACGCAGCAACTGCAAACGAATCGAGCGGTTCTAAATCTGTAGCCCCGTTTTGCACCGCTTCTAACTCACCATACCCCGCCAATGTTTGGCTGTACAGAGCAAATGCTTTGGTCCGTGGGTCCATCGAGCCGAGATTTTCGGTAAGCCAACCGGCTCCACGCTCAAGCACAGCCGGATCAACTTCGTAGCCAGCCTCAACAATATTGGCTAACCCAAACAAAACCCATGCGGTTTGGTAGTCTTGGCTATCATCATCAAACCACCAGCCCCAGCCGCCGTCGTTATGCTGGAATCCATACAGCTTTTGGGTGCTAGCACCGATCAAACGCGGCAATTCCGCTTCTAAAGTTGGGTCGTCTATGCCAAGCTGGTTTAACGCCCGGCCGACAACGGCGTTGGGTAACGCGCGGCTCATCGTTTGCTCAACACATCCATATGGATACCCGGTTAAGTCATCAAGCCCTTGCAGGATAGACCCCGCAATTGAGCGGCTAAGTTCAATCGTGGTTTGGCTCATAGCCAATGCATCGTCGGGCAAGTTAACGGTGGTATTGAACGATTGGGCGATTTCGCCAATTTCTATTTCAACTTCAGGGATAGCCAAGGGCTGTGCGGTCAAGGGCAATATAATCGCATCACCTACGGTGTTGTCGGCCGCAATCGCCTCAAACCGCAGAGACAATTCCCCAGCGTTATCTATCTCTGTTGTCCAGCCTACAATCTGCACCGCACCGGGGGCTAAGGTAATTGATTGGGTCCCATCATTCAAAACCGTGAGCAAGGAGTCGTTTTCTTCAGAAAAACTAACGTTTAACGTCTGCGTGGCATTGGTATAGTTGTGGACTAGGGCTGAAATTTCAACCGTGTCTCCGGCCGTCACAATGCGGGGCAAAATCGGCCGAATTTGAATCGGCTGGGTGGTTATAATCGTCTCAACCGCTTGCCCAACCTGCGTGTCGGCCGTTGCCGCTTTCACCGTCATCCGCCAACGTGTCAAGTTATCTGGCAGGGTCACCACCAAACGAGCCTCACCATTAAAATCGGTGGTAATCACAGGAACCCAAGACGCAGTATCTTTAAAATCCGTGCGTGGATTAACGGTCCCCTCGGCACCACCACCGCCGCCCCCGCCGCCACCGTCACCGCCTAAAAAGCGGGTCGGAGCCATGCTGTAGAAGTTCTGGACTCCATTTTCTCGATGGAAATAGAAGCCATCAAAAATGGGTGGAGCCAGTTCCTCGCTCAGGGCAAAAATCGCATCATCGACCAGTGCCATAGACAGTTCGGCCGACACCGGTGTCCCTTGCGAATTGGTGACTTTCACCGTAAATGAGGCGTCTTGTCCGGGCGCATACGTTTCTTGATCTGGGACAATTTCAACGTTTAAACGCTTGGCTTCGGCCGATACCGCCAGCTCAATCTCTCCTCGAAACAGCCTTGCCTCTGGCAAAGAGCTGTAGTTGTTTTCTTGATATTCGTAAGCCGGGTTTTCCCGATATGCGTTAATGTTCACAAAAATATTGGGAGCATCCGTTTCAATAATGGGCAAGTCCACTTGGGTCAGTGGCGGAGTTAATTCCACCATCATCTCACGTCGAACTGTTCCTCGCTCAACCGTAAGCAGGGCCGGTCCGCCAAAGTCTGATTCAACGTTTAGGATGGCGACATCCCCCGCGACATAGATTTCTTTATCTGCTTCAACTGCGAGCTGTCCGCCACGATTAAACCAGTTTCCCCAGCGAGAGTTTGGATCAATTACATATACCCCACTGTGGTATTCCATTAAGTTTCCGTTGGCGTCTCGCGCTGACCCTTTTAACCGATAGTAACCTGGATCTGACACCTGCATCTCAAAGCTAACTTGGCCGTTTGCATCCGTCGTTATTTCCTTGCTGTCGAACACCCTTGTGTAATCGCGGTCTTCATAGCTCCAGCGTGTAAGCGATACCGATACGTTTTGACCGGCAAGGGGCAAATCATCGTAAGTGCGAGCGCTCAAATTCATGCGAATCGGATCACCAAGAAGGTTGAAATAGCTCTGTCGTTGAATATCAATTCCGGCCGCTTGGTTAAAAACTTCGAGCACAACAAAACTACTAACAGGCTGATTCGACCCGTCATTTACGGTGACTTCAACCCCCATCAATCGAGAATCCAAAGTAGATCCCCAATAACGACGATTTTGATCATTGACAGCGGTTAAAGAAATTTGCGCCTGCCCATTCTCATCGAGCGTAATATTGTTTTCACGGCTCGAGCCATCTTCGTACCAAGTGTATTCTTGCCCAGAATTGGTCCGAGAATAGGAGCGCCACAATCGATATGTTTTTACCTTTGCTTGTCCATTTGGAACCGGCTCGCCAATAAAATAATCTGCTTGGATGTTTAGATCAAAGCGATCACCGTTAACATATTGTGTCTGGCCGGTTGATAATTTGACCTCATATTCTGGCTTCCTGAAATCTTCAACTTTAAAAATTTGCGAGTGAGCCTCTCCTGCAACAGTAAACTCAACGCGATACTGCCCCGTCATTGCCCCTTCGGCCAAGCTAAATTCACCGTTGACTGTCCCAAAATCATTTGTCACTAGCGGGATGGTTTGAACCACATTGTCACGCGCATCGCGAATTCGAACGGTCACCTCAGTGCCGGCCGGAACAATGTCGAACTCAGCATCATCGTCTTGACGCACAATCCCTTTGAAATAGACGGTATGGCCAGGCTTGTAAATCGGCCGTTCAGTGTACCCATAAACAACGTACTGGTTCCGGTCGGTTGGTCCGTTATCACCCCACCACCACCAAGAATTTTCTTCTTTCCAGCTCTGCTGTAACCCGCTAATGGTGACATCCCCATCTTTTTCAGCCAGCACCAAGTAGGATTCTGGATTGATGGTGGCCCGATCATTTGGAAGAAGCGGTGTCTCGATTTTTGCCACCCCATTTCCATCCGTAAAACTTTCCCCCGTAACGATTCCATCGGCATCAACCAAAAGTAGCTTAGCCCCGTTAATCGGTCCTCCTTTGATGTCGGTCACCCACCCACTGACCTGCCCCTCGGCCAATTTGGTTGTGATCTGATTAGCCGTTAACGACAGCAACAAGGTTGCCTGCGGCCGATCGTGTGCCTCAACTTCTACGATGTAAAGTCCGGCCGGTACGTTACTCGGGACAAACGTTTCTTCTGATCGATTGTAAACATCCCGAGGAATAGTCCGTGTCATATGCACCCAGCTGTACCCGAGCTGTAAATCTGCTGAAATATCAAAAGGAGATGGCTGGTCCCAGTAACGAATTTGATTAAAGTTTTCGGTGTACTGCTGAATAAACTGATCCGCCGTAAGCGGATATAGGTTAAACGTCACTTCCCGCTCTTGGCCGCTGTAGTTGCGGAACTGCAGGCTTCGCAATCCGTTTGCATCTAAAACTTGGGCATTTGGACCGGTGCCAAAATCTACTAGCGCATTAAATAATTGGGTTTCAAATTTCCAAGTTTTTTTCGAATCTAAGGCCAATTCTCCCGTACTCGTGGTTACAGTTGGAGCAAGCTCATAAGTCACAGCAACTTCGTTACCAAAAAAGTTCCCTTCCGGCCGGAAGATCATGGTGTTGTCTTCCCAAGAAATTTCACCGTTAATTGCGGGTGAAACTGAAAAGGCCGCCTCTGCACTCTCTTGGTTCATCTCTCGATTAAACGAAATTGAAATTATATGACTCGAAACCCCTTCACGATTTCCGGGTGAAGTCCGATTTATTACTCCGTCTGTCACAAATTCAATCGGTGTGATTTCAGGCAATGTGAGTCCCGAATTGCTGACAAACGGTCCATTAAAATCTACTGTGTAATTGGTTGATAATGCGTAATCTTCGGCCGGTATAAACTCCAAAACAGAGTTGGAGTTTGTCCAAATCCAGTCTCCCTCAATAGGCGGAGAAATAGTCGCAAAATCATTCGCTAAGCGGCCAACATCCATCGAGTAGTTCCAGTAAACAAATATCCCCTCATCTCTCAACCCTCTTGAAGGAGAATTTGTGGAGGAAATGGGATCTGATAAAGAAAACTCTTTTAAGTATGCTCGCGCAATCGGTTCACCATAAATATTCAATGCGTCCCGACTTACCGATAGGGCATAGTCGACGTCAAATTCCAACGGACTCGCTAAGTCCAAAAACAGGCTTTCACCCGACCACATCAAGTCATACTCAATCTGTGGCTCAATTTTGAGGGCGTTTGCCACGCTTTCCTGATTCATTGTGTGATTAAATTGAATTTCAAATTGTGGGCTTGCGTTCTGCAACTTCTGTGCAGAAGGGATCACTATCTTCACTACAGGAGGGCTTGAATCAATAACGACATCCGCAGGCAGTTCTGGAACAGGGGTTTGAGTTGGAGCAGGCGTTGCCGTATCAACTGGGACGGGTGTGTTCGTTGGAGTTTGCGTCTGTGTTACAAGCGCCTGAGGTTCATCAGCCGTTGGCTCGGCCGTAGGTGACTCCTCTTCATTTTGAGCAATATCAATCAGCCCTTCAGGCTGGGGCTCAACCGTCTGGGATGCACATGCCACTGATAAAAAAATTAATATAAGAACGGATAGGCGGGATAAGGTCGCTTTAAGTTTCATTTGCCCTCTGACTAGGTGGAACACAATTTAGAATCAGCGTTCTCGATAAATGAGATAGAAATAAGTTACTCTCTACAGATTACTGTTGCAAGGTCACTTTTCGCTCATTGTTATCAAGTTGTCTCTCATACGGTTCCCCTACGACATTCAAAACAGCTACCTAACAAACAGGGTTCTACGGCCCACTAATACCATTCATCTGGTCGATTTGCTTTCTTTGCGGCCACATAATCTCGCAAAGCTTCATCGATTGCAGGATCAATTATGGGAGCCTCATATTCCAGTAACAGCTTTTGCCAGCGTTCATGCGCTCGCTCTTCGGCCGATTGACGGCCGTCATCAACCCATTGCTCAAATGAACTGTTGTTTGCCATATCTGAATGATGATTTGCAGAGCGAAAGTTGGATAAAGTATGAGCTGTTCCCAGAAAATTATTGCCTATTCCAGCTTCTAGAAACGAATCGCTACCGAGCTGATCAGTGCCAAGGTCCAATCCACCTAAGTAACTCTGTAGTTGGCCACAATGGTCTGCATCGAGTATGAATTTTTCATATCCCATTGTTAATCCACCTTCCAGCCAACCGGCCGCCTGGAAAATAAAATTAGCCCCGGCCGTGAGCCCTGCCATCATGCTATCGGCCGACTCTTGCATCGCCTGTGCGTCACAAAGTTTAGATGCAGTATAGTGCCCCCCACATCGGAAGGGAATTTTGAGCCTGCGTGCGAGTTGACCGATTGCTTGAGCGGCCAAGGTAGATTCTGGTGTCCCAAATGTGGGTGCCCCCGTCTTTAAATCCATGGTGGTCAAAAAATTCCCGTACACAACTGGGCAACCCGGCCGATACAATTGAGCCAGCGCTATCCCAACCATCGCCTCTGCGTGAGCCTGCGCGATGGCGGCTGCCATTGTCACTGGCGCCATTGCTCCACCCAAAATAAAAGGAGAAATCACTAAACCTTGATTGGCCAATGCATAAACACGTAGCGCTCCTGACATCACATCGTCAAAAACAAGTGGGGAGTTTACATTGATGTTCCCCTGAATGACACAGTTGGTTTGCATAAATTCAGCGCCAAACACAATCTCGGCCATTTCGATCGATTCAACTGCTCGCCCGGGTGCCGTAACTCCACCCATAAATGGTTTTTCGCCATATTTCAGATGAGCATAAACCATATCCAAATGTCGTTTGTTAACCGCCTCATCAACAGGCTCACACAAGGTGCCACTTTGGTGGTGCAACCAGGGGGTCATATGAGTTAATTTCACAAAATTCTCAAAATCTTTTACGGTCCCATACCGTCTCCCGGCCGTTAAATCGCTCACAAATGGAGATCCATAAGCCGGTGCAAAGATGACACCGTCTCCACCAAATTTGATTGATTTCTCACGGTTTCGTGCCACCATCTCAAATTCGCTTGGGGCTGTCCTGCATAGCTCGCGCACATGACCTCTATCAAACCGTACACGTTCACCGTTTACAGTTGCACCCGCCTCTTTAAAAAGGCCAAGTGCCTCAGGATCGCCCCGAAACTCCATCCCTATCTCTGATAAAATCCAATCTGCCTGATCTTCGAGTTTTTGCAACCCCTCTTCATCAAGCAAATTATAAACGGGCACTTTACGATGGATGTATGGTGGGTAATATTGTTGAGTTGAGTTGGGTATACGCTCGGCCGGACTGCCGCGCTTGCGTCTGTTTTTTCTCGTCATGGGCTTGTCTCATATTCTGTAAAACCAAGCAAGTAAACAAAGCTTGCAAGGTCTCGTAAATATTTTGGCCCAGTAATATGACTTGATTTTTTGCATACGCAAGGAAAACAGGTGCATCAGCGATCAGAAAACTAATCATGCCAACTTTGAGCCTGCATGTGTTTTGTCAATTGAAGTTGTTTTTCTTTTCTCTTGTTTAGGCTAAAATAAAATTTATTAGAAAACCTGCATTGCAAAAAAGTCGAAATTTTGCTCAAAACCTATTCGATCGTGAACTTTGTGGGGGATC
>JAHDGV010000001.1:0-21550 GCA_020631655.1 Chloroflexota bacterium
CGCGACGACCGTATCACTTTATCGGTGGAGAATACGCAGACGATCGTTTTGGCACAGCCGGAGATTGGGTGTGTGGCACCGGTGATTTTATCGGCACATTTGCCAATGATTTGGCTCTAGGTGACATTGTTGTGCCCGCCTGTGGCAACACGGTTCATTTCCGATTTGGGGAATTCTGCAAAATCGAAGACGGCAAAATCGCTCAGATCAGAATCATCATTGATCTCCCTGATTTGTTAAGGCAAAGCGGAATCGGGTTGATGCCACCGAGCTACGGCCGAGACATTTGGATTCCTGGCCCGCTTGAAGGGGACGGGGTTTGCCTCGATGAGCAAGATCCGGCTGAAACCGAGAAAACCTTTGATCTTGTCACCACCATGATTTTCGGTGGGTTAAACAAGTACGATGGCAAAAGCCAAGAAAGCCAAGGGCTCGAAAATTATTGGCACCAAAATATGGTGTGGCACGGGCCGGTTGGTGTCGGCTCAGCTTATGGGATGGATGAGTTTAAGAAAAATGCTCAAGGGCCAATTGTGAATGCCTTCCCCGATCGACGTGGGGTTGGGCATCAAGCTCGCTTGGCAGAAGGTCCATTTGCCGCATCAACCGGCTGGCCCAGCCTTGGCGGTACCCATCAGCGTAAATTTATGGATTGGGAGCCAACGGGTGAGCGGATCGGCTGGAACATCATGGACTTTTGGAAGCGAGATGGGGATAAGTTGCTTGAAAATTGGGTCATGATCGACCTAATTGGTGCGGCGAAGTCATCAAACGTTGACTTGCTTGCTCCTCTGCGTAAGGTATAAACGGTTTTTTGAGGAGAATAAAATGCCCCTAACCGTTTTCACTACCGTTCACCCATGGATTCAAGAAGTTGTAAATGAGGTCAAACCGGCCGATTTTGACGTCGTTTTTTTAGATTTAAAAGATGAGGCTCGTGCGGCCGAGGTTTTGCCGAAGGCCGACTTTCTAGTCTGCGTTGTATTGCCCGCCCATCAGGCCAAACTGATGACCAATTGCAAACTTGTGATGCATAACGGCGTCGGCTACGACGGCATCGCGACCGATGTGTTGGCTGAGATGGGAATCCCTGTAGCGGTCACACCCGCCATGACGCCTGAGGGGGTCGGCGAACATACGTTTATGCTAATTTTGTCGTTGCTCAAACAGGTCCCGGCCGTGCGTGACTCAATGCGCTCGGGGGGCTGGAACATGTTTGGCTGGCGCGAAGGCTCGCATAATTTGGCATACAAAACGCTGGGTATTGTGGGATTAGGGCGCATTGGCAAACGTGTCGCCCATTTGGCCCACGCCTTTGATTGCAACGTCATCTACAACGATATCGTCGATATTTCGGCCGAGTTTGAAGAAAAATATGATCTCAATCGAGTTTCGTTAGATGAACTGTTAACCACGGCCGACGTCATCACGCTTCACGTTCCGCTTACCGATCAAACACGCAAAATGATCACTGCGGCCGAGTTCGGCAAAATGAAGCAGGGGGCGATTTTTATTAACGCCAGTCGGGGTGAAACCTATGACATCGACGCACTCTACGATGCGATCCAATCAAGTCATCTTTTTGGAGCTGGGATCGATGTGTACGATCCGGAACCACCTCGGCCGGATCATCCAATTTTGCAGTTGCCCAATGTCGTATGTACGCCACATATCGCTAGTGGCACAGTGGAGCGACAGTATGCGATTAACCGTGCACAGTTTGAAAACTGCCAGCGGGTTCTTTCAGGAAAGCAACCACTAAATTTAATCCCTTAACCCGATTCATCGGGTTTCGTATTTTAGCTGAGGGGTTAATCCCTCAGCAGACCTATGAAAACTTTTGACCACATAATCATTGGTGCTGGCAGCGCGGGTTGTGTCGCGGCCGCAACGTTGGCCAAATCCGGCCGTCGTGTCGCCTTAATCGAAGCGGGTGGTAGCGACGAAGGCTTCTTAGATGCACTTGATGCCGGCCGTTGGAAAAATCTTGTTGGCACCAAACACGATTACGACTATCGAATAGAACCACAACCGCACGGAAATAGTTCCATTCGCCATACGCGGGGCAAAATCTTAGGCGGTACCAGTTCGATCAACACCATCATTGCTTGGCGGACGCCTGATTATGATTTGGAGCGATGGGTTGAGCACGGGGCAGATGGGTGGGGTCCAAACGAAATCGGGCCGCTGTTTGATCAGATTTTTGATCACGTTCATATCGAGACAAGCACATTGGAGAATCGGTTTCATCATGATTTGATTGAAGCGGCCGGTCAGACAGGTCTCAACTTGGTTGATTTTTCTCCCCAAAATCAGGTTCAAGATGGGGTAGGCTATCTCTATTTCAACAAAAAAGGGCGTATGCGCCAGTCAGCCTCCGTTGCCTTTTTACACCCGTTGGATCAATGGGGGGATGAGCTAACTATTCTGACCAACACTCGTGCAATTAAAATTTTGTTTGATGGTAACCGAGCGGTTGGTGTGGAGACTGACCAAGGGAAGTTTTACTGTGATGGGGATTTGATTCTTTCGGCCGGTGCATTCGCCTCGCCCACATTGCTTATGCATTCTGGCGTTGGACCTGCAGACCACTTGAAAGATGTTGGCATCGAGGTTCAGCATGATTTGCCCGGTGTCGGTGAAAATCTGCTTGACCATCCAGACTCGATGATTGCGTGGGAAACCAATCGCCTTATCCCAGCCGTTGATCTCAACGCGATGGGGATGGCCGCGTTCGGCAAAACTGATCCCAGCTTGCCAGTGCCCGACATGATGGCCCACATCGGCACGGCCGTGTTTGATACCTACACTAAGCCGCACGGTTACCCCACGGCCGCAAATGGATTTTCGTTTTCCCCCAATGTGGCTCGCGCTAGAAGCACGGGAACTGTGCGTTTGCGCTCGAACAATCCTGCAGACCGGCCGGTGATCGACTTCCGATATTTTACCGATCCGTATGACCAGTTTATTCTAACTGAAGGAATTAAGTTTTCGCGCAGAGTTGCGGCTGAGTCCCCGCTCAAGGATTGGATTAAACGAGAGCTGTTTCCGGGCATAGACGTGCAAAGTGATGAAGAAATTTCAGCCTATGCTCGCAAAGTTGCTGGCACCGTCTACCATCCGGCCGGGACATGCAAGATGGGGCGCGCTGATGATGATACGGTCGTCGTTGACTCCCAGCTACGGGTGCGTGGGATGCAAAATCTGCGTGTAGCAGATGCCTCTATTTTTCCGACGATGATCGGGGTGAACCCAAATATCACCATAATGATGATCGGGATGAAATGTGCCGATTTAATCCTTGAAGGCTAGTAATTAATCAAACTGGGGCTTGGCTTATGTGACGAACCAGTGACTAAATCTGGTGTTTTGTTGGGCTTTGGGTACGAAACTGTCGCGGGGTCAACTTGGTTTCTCGTTTGAAAAAACGGCCGAAATAGCTGGCATCTTCAAAGTTCAATTGCAGGGCGATTGATGCCGCAGTTTGATCCGTATGTACCAGCAAGCGCTTTGCTTCCAAGACAAGCCGGTTGCGTAGAACGGCTCCGGCCGTGATGCCATAGGTGCTTTTAACGCTTTTGCTCAGATGGGATACTGTGACAGCCAATTCATCAGCGTACCATTCAACTTTGTGTTGAGAAATGGCGTGTTCTTCAACGAGATCTAAATAATTGTTTGTGAGGAGCTTCTCGGCCGAAATTGCCGTTTTTTGGACCCACTCCCCGACGTCCGCCAAACGCTGTACTTCGATCAACAAAAGACGCAACCACGATGTAATGCTTAAAGTCCGGGCGAATTTCTCCTGTGTATAGTCAAGATAAAGCCGTTCCACGAGATAGCTGATCGACTCGATATCAGGTCCGGCCAGATTGATAACTGATAGTCCGTTGACGGTGCGAAAGCAGTTAAGTTGATCAAGAAGCTCTTGATCGGCTGGCTCCATAAATATGGCTGATTCAAATACGATAGCATACCCTTTGATTTCTTCTTCAACGTCCCAATAATGAACCTGACCCGGCCCAACAAAGTGGAGCGAATTGGGCTGAACCTTATCTGCCTCAAAATCAAGGTAGTGGGAGCCACTTCCATCAGTGATCCAAAACATCACATAAAACGTATGCCGATGGGGCACCGGCCGCATGGCAATTGGGGGCAACGATTCAATCGGCTTTATTTCAAATGGGATCGAGTTGCTGTTTGCTGGACTAAAAGGCAGGAGTGGTACTTTTTCGGTCATAGGATTTAGACTAATGATTTAAGCGAATCTGCTGAAAAGTGTGACATAGTTCCATGAAAAAGCAAGCGCCAGCCAGTACAATTTGACCCTCAACCCAACAAAGTGCCAGATTGAGCCAACAAAATGACTTCAATAATAGAAGACTATTTTTTATAGTGTTGTCATATGAATTTGAAAGAAAACACTCAAATTAATGTTCCAACAGTCAGCACAATTGCTGGCGTTACCATTCCTACCCGGATTGGTATGGCTCCCGCTGTCGTTGGACCTATCCCCCATCGTCAAGAAAGTGAAAGTGCTCCAACCGAACTGGTGGATGCGCTTATAGACAGCATCAATGCCCTCCCAAACGTCTCTGTTTCAACACGAGGCGGCTATGTAGGACGGCCGTTTAGAGGTGTGGGTGCGCCAAACTGGAGCGCACACATCCACCATTATGAAGATGGCGATCATCAAGATGGCAGTATGCACATCAGAATGCCACAAAGCGTATCGGCCGAAATCGAAGAGGCTGGTTGGGGCGTCCGCCATCCGGCGTATCCAGCCATGCTTTTGGTCTACAGCCCACGCAACGAGTCAGAAATTGAAACGATAACCAAGTTAGTCAACCTCTCTTTTGAGTTTGCCAAACAAGGTTATGCATAGATTGCAGATTATTAGAGTAAGTAGCTCTTAGTTAACTGAAGGAAGCACAAATGAAAGCAACCGCAACCGTAGAAACAAAAAAAGCCCATCGTTATATGAAGGCGATGATCAACCATTTCGGCCGTAAAACAAATGCCGCTTATGAGGCAGATAGTGGATATGTCGAATTTGGTTTTGGTCGATGCGACATCGAAGCGCAGGATGAGTCTCTATCTTTCCGGCTCAACAGCACCGGGGAAGAGGGGCTAAATTCACTGAAGTGGATGGTAGACAAACACATCAGCCGCTTTAGTCAAAATGAGATTGGTGCGCTGACTTGGCAGTCATAGCAGGCACTCCCCCTAAGTAAAATCAACGCCGGCCGTAGCTAAAAATGCTACGGTCGGCGTTTTTGCGTTTTAGAGCAGTGGTCGGCCGCCATCGACTTCAATAATGCTTCCTGTCGCAAAGAGCAGGTTATCGGCCGTTGCTAGCACCGCATCTGCCACATCTTCTGGCAGGGCGATCCGGTTGAGCGGGGTTTTGCTGATCTGCTCGTCGATATACTCCTGCGGAAAACGGGACGCATACTCACCCCAAACCCAGCCGGGAGCAACAGACATCACCCGAATGTTTGGGGCAAGTGCCCGCGCGAGCGACCGAGTCATTGAATCAATTGCCGCTTTCGATGCGCAGTAAGCCACGTTGCTACCCACACCCGTGCGGCCGGCGATCGACGAAATATTGATGATGCAACTGTTTGTGCCTCCGTCGAGTAACGATTTAAACGCACGGACACAAGCAAATGTACCGCGCACGTTGGTCTGCATAATACGGTCGATCCATTCGTCTGTTAAACCATCTAGATCATCATGTGGTACAGGGGTCGTGATCCCTGCATTGTTGACCAGTAAGTCAAGCTTGCCAAACTTTTCAGAGATGGCTTGAGCCATGCCGTCTAGATCAGATTTTTCAGTGATGGTTGCCTGATAGAGCATGTGGCCTTCACCCATTAGGCTATCCAGGGTTTCCTGAGCCTTTTCAAGATTGGACCTGTAATTGATGATGACGGCATAACCGGCCGCAGCCAGTTTGCGGCAGATGGCGCTCCCAATCCCGCCACCACCGCCGGTGACTAGGGCAACTTTTTGAGTTTGAGACATGAGTTTGAATTGGAAAGTGTGAAGTAATAAGTAGAAAGTATGAAGTGGAAGGTCTCCACTTCATACATATCACTTTTTACTTCTTACTTGCCGTACCGCTCGACGCGCAAATCAGCCTGGGCTTTGTGACCCATGAAGCCTTCAACTTCGCACAAGCGTGAGCAATATTCGCCCACCAATGCGCTGGCTTCGTCTGAAACAACCCGTTGGTAGGTGCAAGTTTTAATGAACTTGCCGACCCACAAGCCGCCGGTGTAGCGGGCCGCTTTTTTGGTTGGCAAGGTGTGATTGGTGCCGATTGCTTTGTCGCCGAAAGCCACGTTGGTCCGGTTGCCAATGAACAAGGCGCCATAATTGGTCATATTGTCTACGAAGTAGTCTGGGTCTTCAGTATTGATTTGAACGTGCTCACTGGCAATTTCATCGGCCTTAGCCAACATCTCTTCCCGAGTTTCGCATAAAATAACTTCGCCGTAGTCTTGCCACGCGGCACCGGCCATATCGGCCGTTGATAGCGTCTCTAGCTGACGGCCGATTTCTACCATCGTTTCTTCTGCCAGCTTTTTGCTATTGGTGATCATAACGGCCGGTGAGTTAGGTCCGTGTTCTGCTTGGCCGAGCAGGTCGGTTGCAACCATTTCAGCATCACAGCTTTCATCCGCAATAACCAAAACCTCAGTTGGACCGGCCAATAGGTCGATACCGATTTTGCCAAACAGCTGGCGTTTCGCTTCCGCGACGTATTGGTTGCCAGGACCGACAATCATATCAACCGGATCAATTTCGCTGGTGCCAAACGCCATCGCTGCCATAGCCTGAACGCCGCCCAGAATATAGATTTCATCAGCACCGCCAAAGTACATAGCTGCCACAGTTGCGGCCGGTGGAACGCCCGTATTTGGATCTGGCGGGGTACATGCGATGACTTTGTTAACCCCTGCGACTTTTGCGGTCAAGACCGACATGTGCGCACTGGCTACCATCGGGTAACGGCCGCCGGGTACATAACATCCCACTTTGTTTACCGGCACGTTTTTGTGCCCCAAAATTACGCCGGGAATCGTCTCGATCTCGATGTCGCGTAGCGCAGATTTTTGGATTTGAGCAAAACGGCGCACCTGTGCCTGCGCCCACTTGATATCCTCAATTGTTTGCTCTGGTAGCTCGCCGATAATGTCCTGGATTTGTTGATCGCTCAGGCGGAATTTTTCAGGACTCCAGTTATCAAACTTAGCGGAGAGTTCGCGAATCGCTTCTTCTCCACGCTCTTCTACATCATTTAAGATGCCTTCTACAATCTCACGCGTTTTGCGCTCATTCGCTTTTGAATCAGTTTCAGTGATGCCTTGTTTTAAATAGCTAACTGTCATGGTTTGTGATCCTCACTTCGTAGGGTATTTTAAATTTGAGGCTTCCTCTCTGCTTAAAAATTCAGTCTATTTGGGATGCCTACCAATGGCTTAATTTGCTGGGCTAAATGTTAAAAATCCAGGAACTTTGACCCTCATTTTGTAGAGAGAGGTCGAGGCGGTGATATAGAGGGATTTTCGATCCTCGTCACCAAAAACAAAATTTGCCGTTTTTTCTGGCATGACGATGATGCCTAACGGAGTCCCGTCTTTGCTAAACACTTGAATGCCACCGGGGCCACAGGTGTACACATTTTCATCTTCGTCGATTTTCATTCCGTCTGCTACACCGGGCAGATCACCTTCGAGGTTGGCAAACAACCGGCCGTTGCCCAACGTTCCATCTGCTTGAACGTCAAAAACCCGCACATGCTGATGGTCGGTATCATTCACAAAAAGCAGGGTCTCATCTTTGTTAAAGCAGAGGCCGTTTGGTTTCGAGAAATCACCAACGAGCAGGGTGAGCTCCTTTGTTTCAGGATCGAGCTTATACACCCCTTGAAAATCGAGCTCTTGATCACGCGGTACGCCAAAGCCTGCACTTCGGCCGGAAGTTGGATCTGTGAAGTAGATCGTTCCATCTCGCTTTACGACCACATCGTTGGGGCTATTGAGCTGTTTGCCGTTGTAATGGCTGGCGAGTACCTCGTACACGTCATTGGTGATATCGGTGCGGGTAAGACGGCTGGTGGCGTGCTCACAGGTCACAAAACGACCCTGATGATCGTAGGCATTTCCGTTTGCCATGTAGCTGTTGATGCGCCGCTTGCTCAACCCGTGTTCTGGATGCCAGCTGTAAAGCGAATTCCCCATGATGTCGCTAAACAACACTGATCCATAGGTTGGGTGGTAGATCGGCCCTTCTAAGAAGTCAAATCCGGTTTCGATCTGCTCAATGCCTGCATCTATGTCGATAATGTCAGCAAACGAAGGGTGTTTAATTTCGACGGTTAAATTTGTCATGTTTGAAGTTAGACGCCCCAGCGGGGCGTCTCTACACTTAGCACAGACCGTAGAGACGTGCCGCTGGCGCGTCTCCGTTTTGGATTACGCCCACAATTTCTTGCTGGCTCGATCTGCGCCCTCAGAAAGCGCTTCGAGCTTAGCCCAGCAGATGGATGGGTGAATGGCACCAAATCCAGCGAAGGTGCCGAATCCACAATCTGTACCAGCAATCACGCGCTCACGGCCGACGATGTTGGTGAAATTGAGGATGCGCTGTGCGACTAGATCAGGATGCTCAACAAAGTTGGTTGTGGTGTCAATCACGCCTGGGATAAGAACTTTATCCTCAGGAATGTTAGCTCCTGCCCACACTTCCCATTCATGCGCATGGCGCGGGTTAGAGGCTTCAAACTGCAACCCTTGACAGTTGATCTTGAAAACAGTATCCATGATTTTCTGCAAAGGAATGTCGTGGTTGTGCGGCCCTTCGTAGTTGCCCCAGCACAAGTGCATACGCACGCTTTCGGCCGGGATATTTTGCAATGCGTGGTTTAACGCTTCCACCTGCATTTCAGCATTGCGCACAAACTCTTCATCGCTGTCATCACGGAACTTGATATGTCGACCCATCGCTAAATCAGGGCAGTCGACCTGTAGTGTTAGTCCAGCTTCGTGAATCAGCTCAAACTCAACTTTCATCACTTCAGCCAATGCTTCTAGAAATGATTCATGGCTGGTGTAATACTCATTAGGTTGGAAAACGGCAATTACACCGGGAGATGCGGCGTTCATGAAGCCTTTGTCTGTTCCGGCCGCTGCCATTGCCGCTTTCATGTTGGCGATGTCTTTCTCAACCGGAGTCATGTCTTTGACTTCGATAGGGCCAACACAAACCGGCCGATGGTATTTCGGTGTGCCGCCACCTTGTGCCAACCGATCCCGATATTCAGGATAGTCGTCTAAATCTTTTGGCGTTGCGCGTGGGGGAGGGGTGTCGCTAATTTCAAAGCCGGTTAGCCGGTGGCGAATGTAGGTCGCATAGCTAATCTTGCTCATTTCCCCGTCACTGGGGATATCAACCCCAGCATCAGTTTGTTTTTTGACAATGTCGGCCACATTGCGGGCCATGATCGCATCATATTCCGGCCGTTGCTCGTCACGAAGCGTGCCATGGTCTTCGGCAAATAGCATATCGACCACTTCTTGCGGCCGTGGCATTGATCCGACGTGTGTAGTTAGGATTTTGTTACTCATATTTGGAAAGTAAGAAGTACGAAGTAACAAGTATAAAGTGTGAGCGCAATCCCGCTTCTTACTTCGTACTTAAAACTTCATACTTAACATTCGTTACGCGTTATACATCTCATCGAGCAATTTTTCATTTAGCTCATCAAAATTATCCGGTTTAACCATCCGGCCGTCTGCGTCAGAGCTAAAGCCATATTCGGCCGCTTTGTCGATTACTTTTTTCGACCAATAGGGATCTTTGCCTTCAAACACGGTGTGTTTTTCAAGAACTGCGAAGCACCAAGCGGGCTCGTTGCCTACATTCTCAAAACCGCGCCATAAGCCCGGAGGAAAAGAGATTAAATCACGGCCGCCCAACATTACTTCACCATCTGGCTCGCCCTCAGAATCGTTCCCCCAGTAAAAGCGCCATTCACCTTCGAGTGGCAGAAAAACCTCAACATAGTCATGGGTGTGATAGGCTGGTCCATTTCCACCCGGCATCGCTTTAAACATGCCCAGCTGGAAATCATGGGGCTGTTTCATCATGACTTCATAGTCGGGGTTTTCGGCCGCCGTGTCACCCACAACCGCGTAATTGAGTCGGTGGTGGCCGGGAATCAGGCTGTCGATAAACATCAGTGGGATCGCTTTTTCGCGTGTGTAATCGCTAAAACGGACTACTCGGGAGAGCATTTCTTCGTTTGAAACTTTAGGATGGTTCATATTTTTATCCTGAAAAATCATCAAAAAGATGGGGATATTAGTAAGCGCAATATGATATTACGAAATCGATTTCGTAACAAGTTTCAGAAAGTTAAAATGGAAGATTTTTCCGGTTAGTGATAGCCTGACGGCCAAGTCAAATTTGCTACCGGCTCAAGGATTTTTAATACCTGCTCAAGTAGGTCAGGATCAGGTGATTGGTCGATTAAACCAACGCTTGATTCCAGTTCGGCCGTTGTGCGTGTGCCCAGCAGAGTCACATCACAATCATCACGGTGTAGCGCAAACTGGATTGCTAGTTGGGCGATAGAAACGCCTTGCTCTGTGCAATAATCGGCCGCACGTTTGCACACCGATTTAATATTGTCAGATGCCGGATGCCACGGCTGTGGCCCTTGTGGGGTGAGTAGACCCATCCCTGTGACCGATGCGTTGATGATGCCCATGTTGCGTTCGCGTGCGGCGGGGAGCAGTTTTCGATGCAGAGCCTGATTTTGTAGATTGAAGTGGCAGTAAGAGAGGGTTAGGTCTAAGTCAGCTTGGGTGATGACTTCGTGTAGATAATCGACTGGGAACCCTGTTGCCCCAATAAATCGGACTTTCCCAGCTTTTTTTAAATCGTATAGGGCTGGAATTGCCTCGTTCAGGACAATCTCTTTTTTGCCAAATTCGATGTCATGAAGCTGATACACATCAATCACATCTGTTTGGAGCCGCTTTAGACTGGCTTCGCACATGCTGATGATGCTGTTGTAGCTAAAATCAAATCCAGATTCTAGCTCAGCACTAAAACGTCCCCCTTTGGTCGCAACCACTACTTGATCCCGCTTGCCCTTTAACGCTTCCCCAAGCCTAGTCTCTGACAAGGTTCGGCCGTAATAGGGGGACGTGTCAAAAAAGTTGATGCCGTGATCAATGGCTGCGTGAACAGCATGAAGCGCTTCGGCTTGGTCAAGTTCTCCATACTCGTTTCCCAGCGGCGCACACCCAAAACCAATTTTGGAGACTTGAAGACCCGTTTTGCCAAGAGCGCTCATTTTCATACTGTGGGGGTGACTCCTTTAGTCAGAATAATATTTCCGTACTTAGCAGTCTCACCCGTCATCACAATTGCGAACGCCTTTTTTGACCGTTCGTAAAAAGCAAAGCGTTCAACCCGGCCGATGCTGGGTGTCTCTGGCCAATGTTTATCCACTTCTGTGCGATAGGTCGCTTCAACTACGGGGTCCAGCTTATCCCCCTCTACCGGCCCCATCATATTCAGCGGGTGATCGACATAGGCATCCAGCTTAAACAGCGGCAGGATCGCATCTAACAGTGGGGCAATTTGTATCCCATCAGCTCGAATGACGGGAGGGCCGAGACTCTCGCCGGGGAAGTGGGCGTCTGCAAGCACAATTTCGTCACCGTGTCCCATCCGGCACAAGGTGGCTAAAAGTTCAGGACTTAAAAGAGGAGATATTCCGATTAGCATGCGTGTTTTAAACCTCGGATGTTTTTAAAACATCTGAGGTTTGATAGTTAGAGTTTGTAAAAATCAACCGCGTTTTGATAAAAAATTTGATCCTGCTCAACAGGGGAAAACCGTGAGGTTGCTTCAAGGGTGATTTCAAGCCATTTTTGATAGGTTGTTGCCAAGGTGCAAACGGGCCAGTCGCTCCCAAACATCGTTCGATTGGGGCCAAAAGTCTCTAAAATATGGCTGATGTAGGGGGTTAAATCGGCCGGTTGCCACGCTTCAATATCTGCTTCGGTGACTAGGCCAGAGAGCTTGCAGGTAACATTTTCGTAGGTTGCTAGCTGTGTGATTTGCTCCTTCCATGGGTCAATTAGACCCACCGCAATATCCGGCTTGCCGATGTGATCAAGTACAAATTGAACGTCTGGGCATTGTTCAACTAGCTGTAAAACATCTTGAAGTTGATGATGTTTGATGCAAATGTCAAAACTAAAGTTGAAATCGGCCAATAGTTGAACCCCACGCACAAATTCTGGTTGAGTCGAAAACCCAAGCGGTTCTGACTGTATCAATCTGCGGATCCCTTTAACGAGTGGAAAGCGGGTCAACCCCTCTAAGGCTCCGGCCGCACGCTCACCCAATTCTAGTGGAGCGAATGCAATAATCCCTTTGACGCTTGCACCGGTTTTGGCCAGTGTCGAAACCCACTCAACTTCCGCCATAGCTTGGTTAGGATTGCCGCAGGCTTGAACAAACACTTGGCCCGCTACCGGGAAATTTCCAATCGCTTGTGAATAATCGGCCGGTAGAAAAGACCGATTGATGGGAGGCACATCTTCTAACCAAGGGTAATCCAGAAGTTCGGGGTCCCAAAAATGGACGTGGCTGTCGATAATTTTGTTTGGCATAAGTTGACCGCGATTATAGCCAAGACAACAAAAAAGCCGACCTCAAATGAGATCGGCTTATACAAAATTGACTAAGTCAATTGGTGGGACTAATAAATTTCTACAGGATCTTTGATAGCACCACGCTGAGACAGTGGTTTTTCGTAACCTTCATCCCAACCTTCTGGTGGGGTGGTTTTGGTGATTTTGATCGCCGTGTTTTTGTAATCTGGGATTTTTGCCCGATTATCAACTTTGTCTAGCGTTAGCTGATTGGCGGCCGCTTCTGCGAAGTGGAACGGCAGGAATACCGTGTTGACGGGTGAACGGCCGGTCACCATGACGCGGACTTTTACTTTGCCACGGCGAGATTCGAGCTGCACCCAATCATTGGTTGAAATTTCCAAGCGTTCTGCATCGTCAGGATGCATTTCACAAATCGCTTCTGGATAGATGTCTTCTAAACGAGAGCGGCCGGTCATCGTTGCGCCAGACCAGTGATACAAAACACGGCCGGTGCTGAGGTTGAACGGATACTCTTCATCTGGTTGTTCAGATTCAGTTCCATACTCAACTTCCCAGAATTTACCTTTGCCGCGTGGGAAATCCTCTGCAAACAAGAATGGGGTGCCGGGGTGGTCGAAGTCTGGACAAGGCCAGTGAACACCACCTTCCCGCTCTAAACGAGCGTAGTCGATACCCCAGAAGTCAGGGGTTACAGCCCGCATTTCTTCCCAAATTTGCTCAGGCGATTCAAAGTCAAAGCCGTTGTTTAGCTCAAGGCCAAGTCGTTGTTCGATACGGCGGCCGAGGTCGCTGAGAATGTCCCAGTCCGGCCGAGAGTTGCCCACGGGAGGCACGGCCGCGCGACAGCGTTGTACGCGACGGTCTGTATTGGTAAAGGTGCCATCTTTTTCAGCAAAGCTGGTTGCTGGCAAAATCACATCAGCCATTTCGCCTGTTTCATTGATGAAGATGTCTTGGCAAACCAAGAACTCAAGCTTTTCAAGTGCTGCGCGAGCATGGTTTTGGTTCGGCTCGCTCATCATCGGATTTTCACCAAGAACGAACATCCCTTTGACGCGGCCGTCGTATGAGTGATCAACCATTTCGGTAGCGGTTAAACCGGCCACTGGGTTTAAATCAGTTCCCCAATACTCTTGGAATTTAGCCTGAGCCGCTTCGTCTGCAACACCTTGATAGGCGGTGTAAACGTTTGGCAAACCACCAGAGTCTGAACAACCTTGAACGTTGTTTTGCCCACGGAGCGGGTTGACGCCGGTACCAGATTTGCCCATGTGACCACACATCATCGCCAAATTAACCAGTGAGAGTGTGTTGTCGGTACCGTGGGTCGATTGGCTGATTCCCATCCCCCAGTAAATAGATGCTTTTTTGGCGTTCGCGTATAAACGCGCCGCATCAATAATCGATTGGGCCGGTACACCACTAACGGTTTCAGCCCATTCTGGGGTGTATTTTTCAAGGGATTCGATGTATTCGTTAAAGCCTTCTGTCCGGTTTTTGATGAATTCTGGATCATAAAGCTGTTCTTTGACGATTGTGTGTGCCATTGCTTGGAAAACGGCCACATCGGTTCCTGGATTTTGTTGCAAATAATGGGTCGCAAAATTGGTCATCCCGATCCGTCGAGGATCAACCACGATTAGTTTTGCACCATTTTTGCGCACGGCCCGTTTTAAGAAGTTGGCGATGACCGGATGGGTTTCTGTTGTGTTTGAACCGGTAACCATGAAGACTTCTAAATCTTCCATTTCGGCGATGGAGTTAGACATGGCGGCCGATCCGATTGAAAGTTGAAGGCCTGCTACCGAGCCAGCATGGCACAGGCGGGCGCAATGGTCAACGTTGTTGGTTTTGATCAGGGCGCGAACCATTTTTTGGAAGACGTAGTTGTCTTCATTGGTTGCTTTTGCACTCGCATAGGTCGCAATCGCATCACCACCGTTGGCTTTGGTAATCCGGCTAAGTTCGTCTGCGACGTAATCTAACGCCTCGTCCCAGCTGGCTTCGCGCCAAACGGCTTTGGCCGAACGCCCTTCCTCACGATTCACGCGAATCAGTGGATTTTTAACCCGGCCGGGATGTTTGACATAGTCAGTGCCGAAGCGTCCTTTCACACACAGCATCCCGTAATTGGGGGCTGCATCAAACGGGGCTTCTACAGAATAGACGTAATCGTCTTTTACATTCAAATTGAGCTGGCACCCGACGCCGCAATAAGGGCATGTGGTGCGTACTGTGCGATCTGGTTTAATCATGGCTTTATAAAAAAAGATAGAGACGTGAGGCTTGTGCCCTGTCACTACCAACTAAGTTTAACCGGTTGCATTTCCCGATGATTTTTCTTCGTCTGTGTCTGATGGTGGTCCATAATGTTCTTCTGGGTTTATCGGTTTATCCCAGAAAATTGGACCTATTGCTTGCCCTTCAGAATCAAATGCTTGAGAAGCGATTCGCTCTTCTAAGTTTCCTTGGGCGTTATAAAATTTTACTTCAAATTCAGCCAGATCTAGTTCGAGTGACCCATGAATTTGTTTGATTTGTTCTACTGTTCCACCTGAATCATAAATTGTTTTTACGATTTCATCGCTGACTGAAAAAAGCTCGCTTGTTTCTTGTTCGCTTGCTTGGATCATGATGTATCCAGCATAAGATACTAGAGCTAGGATGATGATGATAAAAATCAAATTTGTCATATCAGCTCAGCGGACAAACAGGACCTAGCTCTTGTTTTTTCTTTTCCGACGGGTGGCTTCAAAAATTGAGTCTGGATCGTACCCTTCTTCGAGCATCGCCTGCCGTTTTGGTTTAAGCGCACCGGTTGGACAAACACCCACACACTGGCCACAGAATACGCACGATGTGTCCATCATTCCGTTGTCCTGATAGGTGGCGATACTTGTGTCAAAACCACGGCCGTTGAAGCTGAGTGCGAAGGTGTATTGAGCATCTTCTGCGCACACTTGTACACAGCGCCAGCAGTTTACACACTGGTTGTAATCACGCAGGTAAAACGGATTGTCATCCATGATCTCGTGCTCACGCGCTTTTGACCCTTCTGGAAACCGTTGCGCATCTGCGTCCAGTTCATCCATCATTTCTTGGATTTCTGGCGCTTCGCTTAGATCTACGGTTGACGCCAACATCTCTAAGATGGTTCGGCGCCCTCGTTTCACGTCTTCGCTTTGCGTGTCAACCTCCATCCCTTGTCCACACTGGGTCACACACGCGGCCGATTGGACACGGCCGCCGCTGTCCACTGAGCAAACACGGCACAGGCCATTTCCAGTTAGATGTTCGTGATAGCAAATCACAGGAATATCGATGTCAATCGTTTTGGCGGCATCGAGAATGGTGGTGCCTTCTGGCACCGTGACCTCTTGGCCGTCGATTGTTAGGGTTACAGTTTCACTCATATGGTTAATCGTTGCAGGGGTCGAAGGGGGCAGAACCAACGTTCATTCGAAGAACGGTTTTACTGCCTGTTCCCTTCGACCCCTACTTGATGGTTTGAAATAATACGATCTGCGTGCGAATAAACGCGCATTCGATCTTGGCGCAAATAGCCAACTAGTGTGATGTTCCAACTTTCGGCCAAACCCACAGATAAACTCGTGGGGCTAGTGCGGGAAAGAACAATGGGGGTGCCAAGTGTGCGAGCCTTATTCGCCATTTCTGAGGAGATCCGGCCGCTACTTAGCAAAATTTTGCCTTGGGTTTCAACACCTTCTTTCAGGGCTAACCCACGCAGTTTGTCGATACAGTTGTGTCGGCCGATATCTTCGACCTGTAGAATGATTTTTTCTGGCGTTGCCAGTGCGGCCGTGTGAATGCCTCGGGAGCGTTGGTACAAAGTAGCACCTAAATGCATTTGGCGCATCAGTCCGGCAAGTTGCGATTGTGTGACGGAAAACTCTGGGTCAACATCGAGCGGCTCGTGCCGTTCAGACAGATCATCAAACGTGATCCCTGCTCCACATCCGGCCGTAATGATCGACTTTTCCGGTTTTGAAACCGTTGTGTCGTGGAGCCAAACGTCTGCACACAAGCCGTTCCGGGCAAGATGAATGTGATGCACATCGTCGATTCCGCTGATGATCCCTTCGTTAGCCAAAAAACCAAGAGCAAGTAAATCAAGCTCCTGAGGTGAGCACATGAAGTTCCCAATCTCTTCCCCGTTCAACGAAATGCACGCCAAAGCTTCATCGACGATTTCACCATCGATTTCTTTGGGTGGGCCTCCGTTGAGGCTGAGGTAGTTTGTGGGACGTGTTCCAGTCATTTTTGGAGTACGAAGTTTAAAGTGTTAAGTATGAAGTGGCATTGCCCACCTACTTAACACTTGTCACTTTCTACTTCTTACTTTTCACTAGATCAGGCCAAAGCTCGATCGCGCTCAGCACGGCTGATCCGGCCGTTTGGCCGAGGCCACACAGCGATGTTTCAGTCATGGTGAATCCAACATCGAGCAGAATCTGCTTGTCAGTTGCCATCACCCCTTGGCCGGTAGCTGTTTCTTTTTCAGGGAAAGCCACCCGCTCCATGATTTCCATTTGGCGTTGTGATCCCAATTGGCACGGGAAGCACTTGCCACAGCTTTCATGGGCAAAGAAGCGGGACAGTTCGTACATGGCTCGGGCGATGTCGGCATCTTCATCAAATACCATGAAAACGCCTGAACCGAGCGGAAATCCACCTTCACGAGAGCCTTCATAGGTGAGTGGGTAATCGAGTTTGCTGTCGTCAACAAAGACTCCGGCTGCGCCACCCATCAAAACACCTTTGAGTGCTTTGCCATTGCTGACGCCACCCGCCATCGCCAAAAGTTCGCGGCCGGTTGCGCCAAACGGAAGTTCGTAAATACCAGGTTTTTCAACGTTGCCACTCACGCAATACAGTTTTGTTCCGGGGGATTGCTCGGTGCCGTAACCGCGCCACGCATCAACACCCATGTTGATTGCGTGAAGCATAGCAACCAGTGTCTCAACGTTATTGGCTGACGTTGGTTTGTAGAACAGGCCGTGGGTGGTTGGGAAAGGCGGTTTGATGCGTGGGAAGCCACGTTTGCCTTCAATCGCTTCAAACAGAGCGGTTTCCTCACCGCAAATGTAAGCCCCAGCGCCTAAGCGAACTTCAATGTCGAAGTTAAATCCTTTTTTGCCGTTGATGTCTTTGCCCAATTTGCCAGCATCACGCGCTTTATCGACCGCATTTTGTAACCGGGCAAAGCTCCGCGGATATTCGCCACGCACAAAAATCCAGCCGTTTTCGGCACCGACGCCGTAGCTTGCAATGGTCATCGCTTCGATCAGGGCAAATGGATCTTCTTCCATTAAACAACGGTCTTTGAATGTGCCGGGCTCACTTTCGTCCGCGTTGACAACAATGTGTTTTTCGCTGGCATCACCGGGTGCGCCGCGGGTGAACAGCCATTTCCGGCCGAGCGGGAACATCGCGCCGCCACGCCCCAGAATGCCAAAGCTTTCAACCGTGCTAATCAGATCTTCTGGCGAAAGCTCAAGCGCTTTATCTAGACCGATGTATCCGTCATTGGCGACGTAATCGCCATAGCTGAGCGGGTCTACTTTGCCAACCCGTTTTAGTAGATGGCGAACTTCACCATAAGGTTGGGCCACTGGCTCAGGGTGACTTCCATCCAAAAAGGCATCTACGTTGTCTGCGGTTAGATGGGCGGCCGGTTTGTCTCCGTTGAGCGCAACGGGGGCTAGTTCGCACATCCCCAAGCAGGGAACTTTCTCAAACGTGATTGAACGATCCGCGGCCGTTTCCCCATGCTGGAGGCCCAATTTATCTTGCATGGCCGCAATCACCGCATCTGCTCCACCAAGCGTACAGGCAGGGTCTTCGCAAACACGAATGACCTGCTTAGCAGTCGGCTCGTTGTAAAACATGGTGTAAAACTCGATCACACCGTGAATGTCTGCCAGAGGGACATGCAGGGCTAAACTAATCGCCTCTTGCACCTCGCGCGGGCACCAGCCATACAGCTCTTGCGCCTTGTGTAAAGCGGGTAAGAGCATCTGTCGGCCACGGGAACCTACTTCGTTTAAATAGCTTTGGAACAGAGAGAGATCGACTTTAGGCTCAATGGATGCGATTTCTATAAAATCAGGTCGGCCGTTATGGCTCATGGGACCTCCAATGGATGGGTTGCACAGTATTTTTTGACCTTTTTCAGGTTAACGGATTTTAAATGATTTGTCACACCTTACCTTGTATGGATTGCACATTTATTTAGGTTTTAGGTGGGTGAAAAGCGGGTCAAATTGTGCACTGTTTATAATCATCCCAAGCCGGGAATCCCATGAATTGTGCCGATAAGCCAAATACGGCCAGTCACAAGGATGGCGGCTTCAGCACAGGCTAGGATAAATCCAATTGCCAGTGGGGGGAGTGCTTGAAATGTATGTTGAAAGCTGTTTTCCCGTTTAAATAACAAGAGCATCAAAATCGTATTGATACCGGTCAGGATGAACAAAAGTCCAAGAACGCTTAGGATGGCCAATACATAGGTGGGTATCGGTAGTTCCGTGAGGAGTAAGAGTCCGCCCAAGACTGCAATGACGAGCAAACCGGTTAGTTCGCCAAAATTTCCAACGGCCGCCTGCTTGGTCTGAACAGATGGGTGCCAAACAGTCTGACTAACGGCCGGAACTATAAAACTACCAATTGCGAGGCCGGTTCCTAAGCCGGTAAACAGCCTGAGGGTGTTATTTGGGGTGTAAACGTGGGGGAAGTTCGGGAAGAAGTGGCTGTATGAATTAACCCCGTCAACCCCCATTATCCCGATGAATGTGACCATTAAGGCCAAAATGGGCAACGGGGAGAAGCCTGTCCATTTTTCTCGGCCGGACACTAAAACCAGCGCAAAATACAAGAAAAATCCGAGGTACATACCGCTACAGCGAGCGCACAGACCAACGGGCCTGCCCATGATGGTGAACGATCGATTGACAATGCGGTGGCAAAAAGCGGCCCCGGCATAATCTCCGGCAGTTAAAACGCCGCTCGAAGCCAAGCGATTCGGGTCAGAAATCGTCCAAAATCCCATCAATGCCAAAACAGCAAACAGAATTAACGCAATGTGCCAACGCTTTATCTGACGTGTGAACTGAGGACTTACGATTGAATTAAAAGCCATCCTGCATAAGGTACGATGTTTTAGTTTTATATTCAAGAGAGGATGGTCATTATTTAGTAATTTTTGAAAGAGTCACGCATTAATCACACGCCTTTTGGAGTTTATGTTACAGCGATCCTGAAACTATCGATTTAAGATGAAAAGATATAATGAATATGGCCCTGTGTTGATCTTGACTAGCCCTAACTGTTGTATGATTTACCGGCCCCACTTTTTTTGTTCGACCGGTTTTGGATATAAAAGGAAAAAATGAGAAATTACCGCCCTTCACATTTCAGCCGACTTTTTGTTTTCCTTATTCCGCTTGGGATAGCTTTCTTTGTTGTGTTTGTTGGCTTTTCAGCAATTGAGTCGAATGCACAAGATGATCCACCCGTCGAGCCTGATCCAACCGATTTTGTGTTAGCTGATCCATTTGTTTGCCTCATCCCAGATGATGGGGGGATGTTGCCGTGTCATGCAAACCTGATCGCAGATGAAATCCCGATTCAGCGTACGGCCACTGCATCTGTCACCAATGAAATTTGCGATGCGGGAGAAGCGGCCGGCTTTCCATGTCAAAATATCGATTTGATGGCCCACCTGCCTTTGTCTGAATTTAATGGAACAAGAGCCAGCGATATCTGGGGTTGGACCGATCCAGTGACCGGGGCTGAAATTGTTATCATGACCCAGCGGGATCAAGTGGCGTTTATCGACATCAGCGATCCGCTTAATCCGGTTGTGCTGGGATTTTTGCCCAAACCGATTACCGCCAGCATCTCAGCATGGCGGGATGTTAAGACCTATGGGGATTATGCTTACATCGTGGGGGATATTACTGCCGACTACGGGATGCAGATTTTTGACTTAACCAAACTGCGTTCAGTAACTGAAACGGCGACGTTTGAAGCCGATGCACGCTACCAAGGGGTGAAATCTACCCACAACATCGTTATCAACGAACAGACCGGTTTGGCCGCCCTTGTTGGGGTTTCTCTGGGTGATGAACGGTGTAACGGGGGAATGCATTTGCTTGACCTCGCGGCCGATCCGCTAGACCCACCGTTTGTGGGGTGCGTTGGTGACGATGGATATGTGCATGATGCTCAATGTGTGATCTATCACGGCCCAGATTCTGCCCATGTGGGTCAAGAGATTTGCTTCAACTACAACACTGACGCCATCACCATCGTGGATGTGACTGATCGATCGGATCCAATCCAGTTGTCCCGATCCGTTTACAATCAATCAGCCTACACACATCAAGGATGGGTAACGGCCGATCACAAATATTTACTGGTAGATGACGAATCAGACGAAACGACATTTGACATCAACACAACCACATTGATCTTTGATATTTCAGATCTCGATTCACCCCGATTTTTAGACGTTTATACCGCAGACACGGCCGCAATCGATCACAATCAGTACATCCATTTGGGTTACAGTTTCCAATCCAATTACCGGGCTGGACTGAGGATTATTGATACGGCAAACGTTGATGCAGGGGAGTTGGAAGAGGTCGCTTATTTTGATATCTACCCGGCCGATGATGATTCTAAGTTTAATGCCGCTTGGTCTTCGTACCCATATTTTGAAAGTGGCGTAATCGCGGTAAGCGGGGTTGAGCAAGGCTTGTTTTTGTTACGCCCAACAAACCTAGAAACTTATCGGGCCAAAGTTGATTCGGCTGAAGTAATAT